>JAURKO010000059.1 GCA_030831705.1 Daejeonella sp.
AAAGGGAGAACTCGATCCTATTATAGGTAGAGATGAAGAGATAGAAAGGGTTTCGCAAGTTCTTTCAAGAAGGAAAAAGAATAATCCGGTTTTAATTGGTGATCCCGGTGTAGGTAAATCTGCTATTGCAGAAGGACTTGCTCTCCGAATTGTTCAACGTAAAGTGTCACGGGTTTTATTTAACAAAAGGGTAGTTACCCTGGATCTTGCATCTTTGGTTGCGGGTACAAAATACCGTGGTCAGTTCGAAGAACGAATGAAAGCAGTGATGAATGAACTTGAGAAATCTCCGGATGTGATTTTGTTCATTGATGAAATTCACACGATTGTTGGAGCTGGTGGTGCATCAGGTTCGCTGGATGCCTCCAATATGTTCAAACCTGCCCTGGCAAGAGGTGAAATTCAATGTATTGGTGCTACAACACTGGATGAGTACCGTCAGTACATTGAAAAAGATGGGGCACTTGATCGTCGATTCCAGAAAGTAATGGTTGAGCCGGCAACTCCGGTTGAGACTATTGAAATCCTGAACCGCATTAAAGAAAAATATGAAGAGCACCACGGTGTAACGTATACTGATGAGGCTATCAATGCATGTGTTAGTTTAACTACTCGCTATATTACCGACAGATTTCTTCCAGATAAAGCTATTGATGCCCTTGACGAATCAGGATCACGTGTTCACCTGACTAATATCCATGTTCCACAAAATATTATTGATGTGGAGCAGAAGATAGAAGAGATCAAAATTGAGAAGAATAAGGTAGTCCGCAGCCAGAAATATGAGGAAGCAGCCAAACTTCGTGATACAGAGAAAAATCTTCTTGAAGAACTTGAAAAAGCAAAAAGTGAGTGGGAAGCTGAAACCAAGACCAAGCGTTATACAGTTACTGAAGACAATGTTGCCGAAGTAGTATCCATGATGACGGGTATTCCTGTTCAGCGAGTTGGGCAGGCAGATAGTGTCAAGTTACTGGGAATGTTTGATGCAATCAACACCCGAGTGATTGGTCAGGAAGATGCAGTTAAGAAATTAACTAAAGCAATTCAGCGCACACGTGCTGGATTGAAGGATCCTAAAAAACCGATTGGCTCGTTTATATTCCTTGGTCCGACCGGTGTTGGAAAGACAGAATTAGCTAAGGAACTAGCCCGTTTCATGTTTGACACAGAGGATGCATTGATACAGGTTGACATGAGCGAGTACATGGAGAAATTCGCTGTCTCACGTTTAGTTGGAGCGCCTCCGGGATATGTGGGTTATGAAGAAGGCGGACAATTGACAGAGAAGGTAAGAAGAAAACCTTATGCAGTTGTACTTCTGGATGAGATTGAAAAAGCTCACCCAGATGTGTTTAATATACTCTTACAGGTGCTTGATGAGGGTCAACTTACAGATAGTTTAGGGCGAAAAGTTGATTTCAGGAATACCATTATCATCATGACCTCGAATATTGGAGCCAGACAATTAAAGGATTTCGGACAGGGTGTTGGCTTCAGTACTGTAGCAAAATCTTCACAGGCCGATACTTACTCGAGAGGAGTAATAGAAAATGCGTTGAAACGTGCTTTTGCTCCGGAGTTTTTGAATCGTGTAGATGATGTAGTGGTGTTTAATTCACTGACTAAGGAGGATATATTTAAGATTATTGATATTGAGTTAAAGGCTTTGTTTGACCGCATTCAGGGATTGGGTTATGAAATTAAGCTTACTGAAGCAGCCAAAGATTTCATCGCCGAAAAGGGTTATGATTCAAATTTTGGAGCACGTCCTTTGAAGCGAGCAATTCAGAAGCATCTTGAAGATCCAATTGCTGAAGAAATTCTGAAAGGTGAACTTGTTGAGGGAGATAAGATGGAGGTAGATTACGATAAGGAAAAAGAAGAAATCCGGATTATTGCTAAAGCTAAAAATGTTAAAAGAAAGAAAGAAGAAAAGAAAGAGGAATAAACTGTTTTAATTCACCATCTCTTAAAAAGGGCTGACAGATGCAACTGTCAGCCCTTTTTTTGCGTCATCATTATACAGGCTTTTCCTTTTTTGAGTATGGTCAATCCGACATGATTAAAATAAACATTTAACTCACAGAGGGATATTTTCTTAAATCATCAAAGTTTTTATTTAGATGTGTACGGTGTTTAGAGCGTTAGGGATCGAAGTGGAAATCCTTTTTATGCGAAGCAGAAAAAGATTGTAACGTAGAGCCCGACCCGCCCAAGCGGGTAACGCCCAGAGTATTATTAAATTCAGAACAGAAATTAATCTTAAAGCTCAACCTATAAAAACTCCCCAATTTACACATCAATAAACATACTTATGTGCAATTGAGAATGAGAAAATTTCTAATTCTATTCTTCAGATATTAGCCCTCACCATTCTCAACCCCTAACCGGTACATCACATCATCGCTTACTCCGGTAGAAGAATAGCCCCCATCGTGAAATAGATTTTGCATGGTGACCATACGGGTGAGGTCTGAGAATAAGGTGATACAATAATCTGCACAGGATTCAGCATCAGCGTTTCCTAGCGGAGCAATTGCATCGGCATAATCATAAAAGCTGCCAAAACCCTTAATTCCTGTACCTGCAGTGGTTTTTGTTGGTGACTGTGAAACGGTATTGATACGAACTTTCTTATCTAAGCCGTAGTGATAACCGAAGCTCCGGGCAATTGATTCAAGCATTGCCTTGATGTCTGCCATATCGGTGTAGAAAGGGTAGGTGCGTTGAGCTGCCATATAAGTTAGTGCAACCACACTTCCCCATTCATTTATTGCATCAAGTTTCTTGGCTACGCTTAACATTTTATGCAAGGATAGTGCAGATACGTCTATTCCTTTTTGGAAGTACTCATAATTCAGTTCGGGATAAGGAATCTTCTTCCGTATGTTAACGCTCATGCCAATGGAGTGCAGAACAAAATCTATTTTTCCGCCAAGAATTTCTTGAGATTGGGTAAAAAGATTAGTCAGGTCTTCCACACTAGTTGCATCAGCAGGTATAATTTGTGATCCTGTTGCTGCAGCCAATGAGTTAATTTCTCCCATCCGCATGGCTATTGGTGCATTGGTAAGAACAAATTCAGCACCTTCTTCATGAGCTTTCTCTGCAACTTTCCAGGCGATTGAATTTTGATCCAAAGCACCTGAAATGATTCCTCTTTTACCTTTCAGTAAGTTATACATATGATTGATATTAGTTTTTTACTTAAATAAATGTTAAAGTTATTATTAATCTCTAATTCTTAAACTCTTTAAAATTTTAACAGTAATTCCCGGGCATTTTGAATCGCAGATTCTCCCGGATTATTACCACTGAGCATTTTGGCAAGTTCCATCACACGCTCTTCTTTATCCAGTTGCCTTATATTGGTATTTGTAATATCTGCTGTTTCATCTTTATAAACACAGTAATGCGTATTTCCTTTGCTTGCAATCTGGGGCAAATGGGTGATGGCGATAACTTGCATGTTTTTAGACAACTTCTCCATAATAACCCCAACTCTTAATGCCACTTCTCCAGAAATTCCGGTATCAATTTCATCGAAAATTATTGTTGGAAGTGCGGTATGCATCGCAACAAGTGATTTGATTGAAAGCATCAGGCGTGAAAGTTCACCCCCTGAGGCAACCTTATTCATGGGTAATGGGCTCTGTCCTTTGTTGGCACTGAAAAGAAAGCGGATCTGGTTGTTTCCGTTTGAATCAAACTTTCCTTCAGGCAGGCATTCATTTAATATTTGCAGAACAGCATTCGGCATGCCGATTTCTGATAGGGTGTGCATCACCTGTGCCTCTACCTTTGGGATAGCATTAGTCCGGCGCCCACTGATTTCATTTGCCAGATCTGTCATATCTTCAAGAAGCTTGTCGCTTTCAGTTTTTAATTTCTCTATATCTTCATCAGCGAATAAAATATTACTTATTTTTTCTTTAAACTGATTCTGTACAGCGATGAGTTCGGTATCGGATTTTACACGATGCTTCTTATGCAGGGAATAAAGTAAATCCAAGCGATCATTTACTTCTTCAAGCCTTGATTCATTAATCAGACTTCTTTGTTCAAAGTCTTCTAATTCGGAGATTAGATCTTTTATTTCTATCAGTGCGCTATTGAGCCGTTCAGAGATTTTGTTGAGCTCAGGTTTAAACTTTTCTGCACCACCCAAACTGACTAAAGCTTCTTTAATTTGAGTAGCGGCGGAGGGCTCATTATCACTCAAAATTCCTATTGAAATTAGTAAGCTTCTCTTAATCTCCTCTGCATGAGTTAACTCACTTTGTTCCTGTTCAAGTTCTTCCTGCTCACCCGGGGCTAATCTCGCTTTTTCAAGTTCATCAAACTGAAACTGGAAATAATCGAGCTCTGCTTTGTTTTGTTCACTCTGGCTGATCAATTCTCTCAGGAGTGATTGAGTAGTTCTATATAATTTGTAGGTCTTTCTATAATTTGAAAGCAGCTCTTGATTTTCTGCAACTGTATCAATAACCAGTAACTGAAATTCTTCATCATTAATCTCCAGTGTAGCATGCTGAGAATGAACATCAATTAATCTTTCACTGAGTTTTTTCAGCAGATTCAAATTGACAGGAGTATCATTAATGAAGGCTCTTGTTTTTCCATCGGATGAGATTTCTCGACGCAAAACGGTTTCAGCCTCATAATCCAGATCATTCTCGGTAAAGAAATCTTCAAGTTGAAATCCATTGACTTCAAAGATTCCTTCGATCACACATTTTTTTTGCTGGTTAAAAAAATACTTTCCTTCTGCTCGCTGACCTAAAATTAAGGAAAGTGCCCCAAGGATAATTGATTTACCCGCCCCGGTTTCACCGGTCATGATATTTAGTTCATTTGAAAATGAAATATCCAGGTCATCAATCAGGGCGTAATTTCTAATTGCCAGTCGCTTGAGCATGTATCAATAAAAATTTGAGCTAATTTAAATATTTTGATTAAAAGTACCGGTAACCTGAAGGCAGCTTTAAGGTTTTTTCAGAATTTCATATTTTAAACTATTGGCAGGGTCAATCACAGATAAAGCATTATAGGCTTTTACTTTATCCTGAGGTTCGGCTGCACTAAGAATTTTGATTAACTCATCAGCCTTTGCTGAAAAAAAAATTTGATTTAAGATTGCACCTTGTTTCTGTCTGTCGATTTTCTGAAGTTGGGGAATCACAGAAAGAATTGCTTTTCTTCCTTTTATCTGATTCTCTGCCATTACATCCAGGCCTTCTCTATGGTAAGTATAAAGACTCTCACGTATTGGATTGAAGGATTTATTCATAAGATTCTCCATTATCCAGAAACGGTTCCTCAGATTTTCAAATGCTTTCCATCCGGTATTTGGAGCAGCCTGAGCATTGTCTAGTACTGTTTGAGCTTTTTCAAAATAAGGAGTACCGCCAAATTTAGAAAAAGTATCATAATCCATACCGGTGATGATATAGGCATAAAATGCGAGTAGTGAGCTGAGATTGTTGATATAATTTTGTTCGGAAAAATCAAGTGGCTGTCCTTCAGAAAAGGTAAACCCAAAATCTTTATCACTTATGTTTAAGATGGTACTGCTGTAAGAACTGTTAAATATAGGTCTGTTTGACTGAATTTGGGCTTCAGCTTTGAAATTACTGTTGCCATCCCAATCTGTAATAGTTATTACAAAATTACAATCAATCCTTTCAAGAGGTTGCAATGCATCTGCCGACCATCTTTTGTTATTTAAAAAGTCTTTAATACTTGATTCAAGTATGTCCAATATACGCTTATTAGAGTTGGCAATTTGGGGTGCCAAAATTTGAACACGAGCATTAAGATCCTGTGAATGAACGCTCAGAGAACCAATTAGAAGACAAAAAAAAATAAGGTATTTCATCTTAATAAATCTAGTGCTTTTTTACAAATATCAGCTGCAACTAAAGCCTTCGGTTTTAATTCAAAAGCCTCTTTATTTAATTCCCGGTCAATTATAGTAATCTTATTATAATCATTTTTGAAGCCGGCACCCTTGTCTCTTAGGGAGTTAAGAACTATGAAATCCAGATTTTTATTTTTCAGTTTCTTAACGGCATTATCTTCCTCATTATCAGTCTCAAGTGCAAATCCCACCAATATTTGCCTATCGCTTTTTAATTTTCCTAAAGTTGCAAGTATATCCGGAGTTTTGACAAGGTCGATTTTTAACTCTGAATTATCCTTTTTGATTTTGTTTATAGAAACTTCCTTCGGACGGTAATCGGCAACTGCTGCACTTAAGATTGATAAATCTGATTCTGCAAAATAAGTTAAGGCTGCTTCAAGCATATCTTCGGCAGAGTTGATATCTATTCTTTTGATTCCGGAATGATTAGTTTTGAGTGTTGTTGGTCCGGTAATAAGTATGACTGATGCACCTAATGCAGCAAGTTCTTCAGCAATCGCAAATCCCATTTTCCCTGAAGAATGATTGCCTATAAACCTCACCGGGTCAATCGCCTCGTAAGTAGGTCCCGCAGTGACTAGCGCTTTTTTACCCTTTAGCGAAAGTTTTTTTTTTAGTCCATCAATTAGGATATCCACAATGGTTTCAGGTTCTTCCATTCGGCCTTCTCCATATAATCCACTGGCTAATTCACCATTACCCGGCTGGATTAAAATATTCCCGAAGCTGAGCAATGAAGCAATATTCTTTTGGGTTGCCGGGTGTTTCCACATATCCAGATCCATTGCCGGAGCGAAATAAACAGGACATTTTAAAGAAAGATAGACTGCCGAGAGTAGATTGTCGCATAATCCATTGGCTAATTTTGCTAGTGTATTGGCACTTGCAGGTGCAATAATCATCAAATCTGCCCATGCTCCTAATTCTACATGGTTATTCCAGGTTCCGGTTTCAGGATCAAAGTAGGTACTAAGAACTGGGTTCTTGGATAGGGTAGACAGCGTTAGCGGAGTGATGAAGTTGCAGGCCTCTTTAGTCATAACTACCCTTACATTTGCGCCGGCTTTGACCAGTAAACGGATCAGAGAAGCAGATTTGTAGGAGGCAATGCTGCCACTAACACCTAGGAGTATGTTCTTATTTGTAAGCATAGGGCAAAGATTTACCCATCTGAAAGCATGCATGGTGCATAGCACTTGAAAGTACTATGCTCCCTTGCTTCATTAATTTTGCTCTTTAGAAGGATTGCGATAATAAACTTTATCCTGTAAAAATTCATCGACAGCAATAAGCGATGGCTTAGGCATACGCTCATAATGTTTAGATATTTCAATTTGCTCGCGGTTTTCAAATACCTCTTCTAAATTGTCGTTAGAAGATGCAAATTCAGCTAATTTACCATGAAGTTCTTCTTTCAGGTTATTCGCAATCTGGTTAGCACGTTTGCTTATGATCACAATCGATTCATAAATATTATCGGTTGTTTTATCCAGTTCACGAACATCACGTGTAACTGTACTGTTTGGAATAACGGGTTTGATAGTACTCATTTTATTTGTTTTTTATTTCTTCTTTTTTACTTTCTTCTGCAGCTTTTATTTTTTCTTGCTGCGCTTTCATTTCAGCTGCTTGAAATGCAATTAGTTTTCTGACATCAATAATAGCCTTTTCACTACTCTTTTTTATAGCTTCCGCTTCTTTTAGATATTTACTGGAGGGGTAATTTTGTACAAATTCAGTATATAAAAGGATTGCCTCATTGTAACGATCTTCTTGTTTGATCTCAAAACTTGCTCCGGCATACAATGCTTGAGCTTTTACAGTCAGAAACTCCATTTCTTCAGCGTATTTTGTATCAGGAAATTCGCGTGCTGAATTTCTGAAAGCAATTACTGCTGATTTGTAATCGCCAATATCCAGAAATAGTTTTGCATTGGAATACGACTTAGTTTCGAGTTTATCCCTAAGATTTGCAATCAATTTACTCGCTTCGGCAACTCGTTCACCTTTTGGATACAGGTTAATAAATAATTGTAATGCCTCTATTGCTTTTATCGTGTTTTCCTGATCGAGTGAAAATATCGGAGATTCTAAATAAAAGCAGTATGCAGCCATGAATCTACATTCTTCAGCTTTTGTACTCGAAGCATAGGTATCTGCAAATGTTTTAAAATGATATCTGGCTGTTGTATAATCTCTTAATTTGTAGTGCGTATAAGCAAAATAATAGGAAAGATCCTCTGCTTCTGCAGTTCCGCGGTATTTTGTAACAAGATCATCAAATAGTCCGAGTGCCTTACTGTAGTCCTTTTTTTCATAAAGACGCACAGCTTCACGATACTTTTTCGCGGTATCATTACTTGCACGTAACTTTTCATATTTGCTCTTACAACCTGTAAAGGCAATTAGTGTAATCAGTAATACGCTTATGAATATCTTAAGCTCATTTTTAAACATCATGCAAAGATAAGTTAAATCGGTAAAATTTCAATTATTAATTGATACTCGTTTAAACCTGCGCGAAAATATCCCTTTATGTGCATATGCTAGGATGTTTAACATTCTTTAACAAATTTTTCTTTGGGTTTTATCTTTTAGCTTTCGCCTTTTAGCTCTCAGCTTTCCTCTTTCAACCTGTTATTAGATTCCGGGGGTGTCCCCTTGGTGAGGGGCCGGGCTATTCGCTTCAATCTTTTTCTGCAGGGCATCAAAAGGATTTCCGCTTCTATCCCTCACCCGGCTGCTTTAATTGGTATTTTTGTATAAGATATAACATAGCTTTAGTTGATGTTATTAATCACAGGGTTTGAAATATTCAGGTAGCTGTGTGATCATTTAATAATTTTTCCTGCTTGTTACCAGCGACTTAGGTTTATTGGGTGGATTAATTGTGTTTGATTGTTGTATAGGGTA
>JAURKO010000060.1 GCA_030831705.1 Daejeonella sp.
GTGTAGCCTTTCAAGGTTTTGGATCATTTCCTCCAATTTTCCTTCCTCGCGTTTAATGTAGATGCGCATTAGCACAAAATAACATAAACCGATCCACAGAAATGTAAATAATATTACTACAAGAGTGATAACGAGGGAAGTCAGGTATGAAATCTCAATAAAATAGAGAATAAATCCTGCAGTAAAGAAGATAGAATAAAGGGCGTACTTTCTGGTGTTAAAAATATAACGTTCTTCTTTATATTTTTTGAGGTAATTAATGTAGCATTCTGGTTTATCCAGCAGTTTGTCATCATTAATTTTGAGGTAATTGCTGACAATTGCTAGTATGTAATAAATGCAGCATGAAATAAAGATGATCATTGCAAGATGGGTAGTCCACATGAAAAAAGGAATCTTTATCCACACGTAAATTAGTACCGCAATAGCAATTGCCATGCCCATCATTTCCAATAATAGCTTACTTGCGAGACCATTCCTTGTCTTTCGCAAATTTTTCAATACATCTTTGTGACTGACTTTCGGCAGTGCAATCTGGTCGTGCCAGATACTCTTCAGTGCTTCAAAATCTTTCATGTTTGTTATATAATTCAGTCAGTTTTTGTTTGATTCGATGAATTTTTACCCTGAGGTTTCCTTCTGATATACCTGATATTTCTGCTATTTCGACGTAAGGCAATTCATCCAATACCATGGTAATAATAATACGTTCATTTTCCTCGAGCTGAGCAATACATTTATATAGAGTAGAAACCTGCTCATTCTTTTCCGAGATTTCTTCACCTTTAGTTTCAATGATTGTTTCGGTAAGTTCCTCTTTGGCCTGCCGCTTTTCAACTCTCAGATAGGATAAGCAGGTATTGACGGCAATGCGGTAGATCCAGGTGGAGATTAATGCCTGATTTCTGAATTTATCAAGATTTTGCCAGACCTTCATAAAAGTTTCCTGCATCAGGTCGTTCGCGGCTTCATCATCACCGGTATAACCGTAACACAAATGGTAGATCTTTTTAGAATTGGCCTGGAAAATTTCCTTGAATTGCGCTTCCTTGCTCAAATTGATCAGTTTAGTTTTTTTATGACTGCGATAGTCCCTAATTGTTACAAATTTGGCTTTTATTAACCCATCGAGTTTGTGCTGACGCATTATTTACAACAACATCAAATTCCTTCTGATAATCAAATTGAAGGTCTTCATGAAGTTTTGGTATCAATTTGATAATTTTTTCAAATTGTCGGGTTAATAATCCCTGCATTGGTTTATGACTGGTTTGAAGATCAGCAAATTTTAAAAAATTAGTACAGAACCATAAGGAAAGCTCAATTTCTACCTCCTTAGATCCTGTATATTTAGCGTATCTGTTAATTAGCCGGATGATTTTTCGCATACTTTTTGTGCTGTAATAATAATGCTTCTGCATGCTTTTAAAATCCTCAAGCAGGAAGCTTTTTATTTGTTCAGCATACTTCATCGGGGTGTCAGCATCAAAAAGGAGATAGCTTAATAATTCCTTATTGTCCTTTTTGTATTTGGCAATACGAAGACAGATATCTATTAATTCGTGTGTAGAAAGCCCTGTCAGCTCTTTTTTCAGATCGCTTAGTTTCTCCGGCTTCATATTATGCTTTCATTTGCGGGGTAAATCTAATTAATTACTTTTGTTAGATATACTAACCAGCATTTATGAAGTTTTCGAATCTAGGAATTATCGCTATCATAGTGATTTCATTTTCTGCCTTGCTCACTTTTTTGGATCACTACAGTTTATTGAATGTTCCGGAAATAGTATTAATGTTTTCAAGGTGGCTGGCAATTGTCGGATTGTTTCTGTATGGATTCAAAAAGAAATCACTAACCACCTGGATCTTGATTTCCATGGTAGTTGGTGCAGAGATTGGGCATGATTTTCCTGAAGTTGGAATAAAACTTCAAGTTTTAAGTAAGGTCTTCTTAAAAATGATCAAGACCATTATTGCCCCTTTGCTGTTTGCCACACTTGTTTTTGGTATTGCAGGTCATTCTGATCTCAAACAGGTTGGAAGAATGGGCTGGAAATCTATTTTGTATTTTGAGGTAGTTACTACCATCGCCCTTTTTATCGGACTTGCAGCTATAAATATTTCCAAGGCCGGTATGGGTATTTCAATGCCGACAGGGGCACATGAAGAACTTGAAAAGGTTCCACCACAAACTTTGAATGATATAATTCTGCATATTTTCCCTGAGAATATTGCAAAATCTATCGCAGAAGGACAGGTTTTACAGATTGTAGTTTTCAGTATCATTTTTGGTATTGCGCTTGCAATGGTTCGTGAAGATAAGCGTCAGCCTATGCTTCGAGCCACAGAGAGTCTTTCTGAGGTGATGTTTAAATTTACTAATATCATCATGTATTTTGCTCCTATTGGAGTTGGGGCTGCCATAGCATATACTGTAGGGCACATGGGACTTGGGATTTTGCTGAATCTATTCCAGTTGCTTCTCACTTTATATATTGCATTGCTGGTATTTCTTCTTGGAGTTTTATTACCGATTGCATTTTTTGTGGGTGTTCCGATCAAGAAATTCTTGCAGGCCATTGCAGAACCTGTTTCCATCGCATTTGCAACTACAAGCTCTGAAGCGGCTCTACCAAGGGCAATGGAGGCCATGGAACGTATTGGTGTGCCACGTAAAATTGTCGCTTTTGTAATGCCTACGGGCTACAGTTTTAATCTAGACGGCACAACCTTATATCTTTCACTTGCCGCGATATTTGTAGCACAGGCAGCTGGAATGCCAATGACTTTCGGTCAACAATTGCTGATCGTATTCACTCTGATGTTAACCAGTAAAGGTGTTGCTGGAGTGCCCAGAGCTTCACTGGTCATCTTGCTAGGTACTGCAGCCTCTTTTGGTATGCCAGTTTGGCCAATTTTTATTATCCTTGGTATCGATGAACTGATGGATATGGCCCGTACATCAGTCAATGTGATTGGAAATTGTCTGGCTACAGTGGTGATTGCCAAATGGGAGGGAGAGTTTAATCCACCTTCAGAATTAAGTGTTCCTGATGAGAGCCGGATTCATAATTTAGAGGATCAGACAAAACATTAATCTTTAAATTTTTGCAGACTAAAGATTTTAACTAATCAAATTTATGAGTGATAGAGGTAAAAAGATTTTTTTAGCGATTTGTATAATCACCCCGTTTTTATTATACACTGTGTATTATTATTCGATAATGGTTAAGAATGCCCCTTACAGGTTTTCTGATTTCGATTCCATTACTTTTAAATACGGTCTTGGAGATAGCTTGATCAATCAGTATTATTCTAAAAGCGGTGATTTTCAATATGTTAATCAGGATGATTCCCTGATTAAAACAAATGTTAAGATGCGTAAGGATGATCTGTTGTATTTGCACCGCAAGGCAGCTGAACTAGGGTTCTGGAATTTCCCAACAGAGCTTAAAGGCGATTCTGAATCGGCTAAAGGCAGAAATACTCCTACTTACTACATCGAATTCAGATACAAGGATAAGAGTAAGCATGTGCTTTATGATATCAGCTATGAAAAGGAACCTAAGCTTGCAGACGCTGCAAAGTCATTAATTACCGAGATCAGCAATATGATATCGGATGTGAGAGATCGGAATAAGGATTGATCCATTTTTTTTAATAGGCAGATAATCTTTCATGCTGGACTAAGTTTAGATTTAACTTGAACTTGACATAATGTTTTAAAAACCACATAAAAACATGGCAATTTATAGCATCTAATCTATATTTTAGATACAGATAGACTTGAAGATTTGCTTCAATCTATAGGATTTAAAATCTATGTTTCCTTTTAAAGCATTATATAAGTCAAACTATGTGGTTAAATATTAATCTATAAATAGTTTAATATCAAACTCACGGTACTTTTAATAAATTTTCTCTTTTAGAAATCAGGGTCTGCTGTTCTTCGGTTCCGGCAGTCCCGTGTTCTGCCGTAGTTTTTGCCCGTAAATTCCATTTTAACATAAAAATCTGCCTGGCAAAAAGCTACAGCTGCCACTCGGGTTTATTTCAAATGGCAGGTGGTCATTTGGCCGGGCTTCAAGTCCCCATGAAATACAGCCCCGGGTAAAATAAACCTTGCCGGAGGAAGTATCTTCCGGCAATAGATATATTGAATCAAAACGAGATTTTTTGCCGGAAATACTCCGGAGGAAAGGGCTGAAGCAGCCTATAAGAAACAGGTTTTGCTTTCCAAAATCTTATAAATATGCCTTTAGAGTGTTGAAGGACTAATTACAGCCTGTTATTTAAATTTTTATTTTATCGAACTCAGATCAATTTAAGGATAATTGCCACTCAGAGCATTGCATATTTCCCCCCAGACTAATTATTCTGAATTAGTTTTTCTTTCAAAAGAAATATTCTTATATTTGCACCTCATTTAAAAAATATATTAATAATGTACGCAATAGTAAATATAGCCGGACAGCAATTCAAAGTTGCTAAAGACCAATATCTCTTTGTACACCGTTTACAGGGAGAAGAAGGCGCTAGTATTGAATTTGACAATGTATTATTAGCTGAAAACAATGGTAAATTCTCTATCGGTGCTGATGCATTGAAAGGAGCCAAAGTAAGTGCTAAGATACTGTCTCATTTAAAGGGTGAAAAAGTAATCGTTTTCAAAAAGAAACGCCGTAAAGGTTATAAAAAGAAAAACGGACATCGTCAGATGTTCACAAAAATTGAGATTACAGGTATTTCTTTATAAGTTATAAGTTATAAGTAATAGGTTATAAGTTTTAACTTTTACTCTTAACTCAAAACGATTACAATAGTTTAAGTTTAAAATCCTGAATTGTTTACAATTCATAAATCATAAAATAACATGGCACATAAAAAAGGAGCCGGTAGTTCCAGAAACGGTCGCGAGTCACATAGCAAGCGTTTAGGTATTAAAATCTTCGGTGGTCAGGCAGCAATTGAAGGAAACATTATCGTACGTCAGCGCGGTACTCAGCACCATCCAGACAGAAACGTTGGTATTGGTAAAGATCATACCCTTTTTGCTTTGATCGATGGTACAGTAATTTTCAGAAAGAGATATGACAACAAATCATATGTTTCTATTCTTCCAAGAGAAGTTGCTGTAGTAGCTGAAGATGCTGCTCCAAAAGCAAAGAAAGCAGCTGCTCCAAAAGCTGAGGTAATTGAAGAAACGGTAGAGGTTGCAGCTAAGCCTGCGGCTAAAAAGCCTGCAGTTAAGAAAGAACCTGCAGCTAAGAAAGCTCCTGCGAAAAAAGGTGCATCAGATGATTCAGCAGCAGAAGCATAAATTTTAGTACGAGAAAATAATTATAAATAAGAGCTCTGATGAAAATCAGGGCTTTTTTAATGCTCTCTAATGAGTAAATGTTCTGCAAATTTTCGTAGAAGCTCTTTTCTTGAGTTATCTACTGCGATTTTATCCAAGGCATTCAGGGCTTTTAAAACATAATTTTCCATTTCTACTTCTGCAAGTTTCCGAACTCCTATCGAATTATAGATTGCAGTGATGGCGTTCACTTTATTTTCAGGAATAACATTAGAATTATAAAGCCATTTATCTAATTCAAGGGCGGTTTCCCCTTTGGCCAGTTCTCTGGCCTTTA
>JAURKO010000061.1 GCA_030831705.1 Daejeonella sp.
CATTTGATAGATGGTTCTTGGTACGGTGACAACACCGACCAAAGGAGGATTTTTTGCCGGAAATACTCCGTAGGAAAGGGCTGAAATAAGCTATAAAACAAAGGTATTGGTTTCAAAAATTAAATAATACGAACCTAGAGCATCATGAGATCAATTAAAATGGCATTTTTAATCTACCTTATATCGAACTCAGGTTAAATTAAAAATCTTTAATTTTACCGTTCATGAAAAAAATTCCGGCCGACAAAAAATTTTTGCAGAACATCGCGGTAATAGACATTGCTGAAGAAGGTAAGGGTGTGGGTAAATCAGATGATCTGGTTATATTCATTGACAAAGCTGTTCCAGGCGACATAGTAGATGTAGAGTTATTGAGGAGAAAGAAAAAATTCTACGAAGGGAAAATTCAAAACCTGATAAAACCCTCTGATCATCGAACCGAACCATTTTGTGATCATTTTGGGGTATGTGGTGGGTGTAAATGGCAGCATCTAAATTATGATGCTCAATTACAATTCAAGCAGAAAAGCGTAAGTGATGCATTGCAAAGGCTTGGTAAAGTAGACGTATCTCAGATGGAAGCTATTCTGGGATCTTCCGAGTCGCGTTATTACAGAAATAAACTTGAATATACATTTTCTGATAAACGCTGGCTAACTGATGGCGACATGCGCAGTGGTGAAACCATGGAAATGAATGCATTAGGTTATCATATTCCTGGCCGTTTTGATAAAATTTTGGATATAGAACATTGTTACCTGCAGGCCGATCCATCCAATGAGATCAGAAATAAAGTCAGGGAATATGCGCTTAATGCCCAAATTTCTTTTTACAATCTGAAGAATCACGAAGGCTCGCTCAGAAATCTGATCATACGAACTTCCAGCACCGGCGAATTAATGGTTATTGTTGTATTTGCTTATGCAGATGAAGACCAGATCGAAGGAATGATGAAATTCATAGCTTCTGATTTCCCTGGTATTAACTCTCTTCTTTACATCATAAATCATAAAAAGAACGATACGATATTCGATCAGGAAATACATACTTACAAGGGGGCAGATCATATTTTTGAAAATATGGATGGATTAAAATTCAAGATCGGTCCGAAATCATTTTACCAGACCAACTCTGCACAGGCCTTTGAACTCTACAAAATAGCACGTGATTTCGCCGAATTTAAAGGTGATGAACTGGTTTACGATCTTTATACAGGTGCAGGCACGATCGCCAATTTCATAGCCGGTAAGGTCAAAAACGTAATTGGCATTGAGTACGTCCCTACGGCAATTGAGGATGCTAAAATCAATTCCGAGATAAATGGAATCAAAAACACGAGTTTTTTTGCCGGTGACATGAAAGATATCTTAGATGAAGATTTTATAAAAACCCATGGTAAACCGGATGTTGTGATCACTGATCCTCCGCGTGCAGGCATGCATCCTGATGTAGTGAAACGACTACTTGAAATGGAGGCTGAAAAAATTGTCTACGTAAGTTGTAATGCAGCAACGCAAGCTAGGGATATTGAACTTCTCAATTCAAAATATGAAGTGGGCCGCATCAAACCTGTAGATATGTTCCCTCATACTCAGCATGTTGAAAATGTGGTATTGCTAACAATTAAAAGATAGCTCATGAGCCTGGTGGATTTCTACCGGTTAAATCAGAAAAAAAATGGAAATCAAAGATCTTCTAAATCCTGAAGAGAATAATGAAGGGAATATTAAACCCAAGGAAAGTCCGCTGAAGAGCCTAGAAGCAGATCTGAAGCTTTACAGCGAATCGCTGAAAGAAGTTGCAATTGAAATCATGGTAGAAGGCATCTCAGAATGTCCAATTTTCGTTGCTCACCAGCATGAAGTGAAATTGGGTGAGCCTATTTTAGACAGAAACGAACTAAATACCGGATGGAGTATTCATGCCTCCACTATCGAAGAATTTATAGAAAAAGGGCTTATTCAAGCTGATAAAAAGGAAAAATTTAACAAACAATATAAAGACCCCTACAAATCCATGTGTGTCTTTGTGATCGTACCGGAAGGAGCTAATTTTATTTTCTTCCCATATCAATAGAACTTGAATTTGAATAATCTCATATTTAATGAAGTAATTAATAGCATTTTTTGCGTAGGAATACGTATTTTGAATTCAAATTTGGGAGCATAATGACTACAAAAAAATTACTCGTACTCAATAAAACACAAATTAAGCAAAAGATTGATCGGATGGCCTATCAGATTCTGGAGGATAACCTGAATGAGAAGGAAGTCGTTCTAGCAGGAATTATAGATCAGGGATATATTATTGCAAAACGTCTGAAAAAAGTCCTTGAATCTATCTCTGAGATAAAAGTCACCTTGATGAAAATCGAAATTGAAAAGGACAGTTCCCATCTTGAGGCAAGCACAGATATTGATGTTAATTCGGTAAAAAACAAGGTTATCATCTTGGTTGATGATGTTTTAAATAGTGGGCGCACCTTAGCATACGGACTTGGTGTATTCATCAACATCCCATTGAAAAAGCTAAGGACGCTCGTGCTGATCGACCGCAGTCACCGCAACTTTCCTATTTCTTCAGATTTTACCGGACTGGAAATGTCTACTCTGGTTAAAGAACATATTGAAGTAGTGATGGATGACAAATCGAAAGATGACGCTGTTTATTTGAGTTGATTTAGTGTTGGGTATTGAGCAAACAGATTGATCCAGGTATTTTAACTAATTATAATCCATAGCAAACCCAGACTTACAAAAAATTTAACATTGAAAGCAATTTCATCTTCTTTGCATCAGATTTTTAGAGCTAAAAATGCCTTTGCCAATTGGCTATTTTATTGATTATTCTGGGAATTAATTTATTGAAATAGGAATTAAAAAACCAGTTGTATTTGTGTAAAGACCAATCGTTACAGAGTAATCCTCAAACACTATTAATTGGGTAAAATAAAAATGATTAGATACCTATTACTTTTACTGATTCTCAGCTTACCCATTAAATCAACTATGGAAGAGATTTATACTTTCTCAAATCAAAAAAATATCAATGAGTGGAATGTTGTGAACGATGGTGTGATGGGCGGTATATCTAAAAGTTCTCTAGTTCTTACTAATGCAGGGAATGGGAAGTTTTCAGGCCATGTATCATTGGCGAATAATGGAGGATTTGCTTCGATCCAATTAGACCGTACAATATCACTATCGCAGGAAAAGAAGTTCATTGTTTTGCGCATAAAG
>JAURKO010000062.1 GCA_030831705.1 Daejeonella sp.
CAATACCGGCTACAGCCGGGATGATAAAACTCCATCTCCAACCAAAATGACTTGAAATCAATATGATCAAGGGTGGAGCTATTACTGCACCCATAGCAGCTCCGCCTATTGCAATACCATTGGCTAATCCACGCTTCTTTTCATCAAACCATTCATAAACTGTTTTTGCGGCACCGGGGAAACAAGCCCCTTCTCCCATTCCCAGTAAAAAGCGGAATGCTACCAATTGATAAAAACCGGTCATCGCACCATGCAATCCGCATGCTAAAGACCAAATACCAACAGCTACTGCCAAACCTATTTTGCTACCCCAGGTATCGATTAATCTGCCACCAACAGTAAACATCAGAGCATAGCTGATTAAAAAAGCGGTATTTACAAAGCCATATTCAACATCTGAAAATTTAAATTCAGCCTGAATCTTTATGATGGTCATCGATAAAACCTGACGGTCTAAAAAACTTAAACCTGTAGCAACAAACAGGAATGCTAATACAATCCAGGGAAGAAAGTTTTTTTTCATTGCTATGGCTGTAGGCTAATTGAAATTCTGTCTCTAAGATAAAATATCATGGGAGGATTTTTCAGATTTCAATAAATTAATTTAAAAAGATTTTTTTTAATAAAACCCCATCAAACATACATTCATGCTGTTTTTTGTATGAAATCAAATTCTTTTCAAAATAATTATCAATTTCTAAAAACTATTCAATCGGTATCTGCGTAAATCTCAGCACACTAATTAAAAAATAGAAAAATGAAAATTAAATCAATTGCCTTAACACTATTTGCTGCATTATCCATTGCGTTTTCTGCTAACGCTCAAAAGACTATCGTTGATGTTGCTGTAGGATCTAGTGATCACACTACTTTAGTTGCTGCTGTAAAAGCTGCCGACTTAGTAGCAACCTTACAAAGTGCTGGTCCTTTTACTGTATTTGCTCCAACAAATGCTGCATTCGCAAAATTGCCTGCTGGAACTGTTGAAACCTTATTAAAGCCTGAGAATAAAGCTACTTTAGCTAAAATATTAACTTATCATGTAGTTGCAGGTAATTTGAATGCTGCAGCAGTTGTAAAAGCTATTAATGATGCTAAAGGTTCATTAAAAGTAAAAACTGTAAGTGGTGGAATTTTAACTGCTTCACTAAAAGGTGGAAAAGTAATCTTGACTGATGAGAATGGTGGAGTTTCTACTGTTGTTGCAACTGATCTTGGTGCTAGCAATGGTGTAATTCACGTGATTGACTCTGTAGTTTTACCTAAATAATTTGATCAGGTAAAATTGAATTAAATTTTAAGCCACTAAGCAAAGCTTAGTGGCTTTTTTGTTTTCTTTGAGCTGGTTTTATTATTTAAGGACAACATAGAACAGCCTTTTGTCCGTAGCAGAGACGCAAAGCAATGACGGAAACGAAATTTCATACTAATTGAAAACCCTTTGCGTCTTCGCGAGAGTATTTTTTTAGATCGTTTGTCTCGCAGAGACAAATTTAGGGGCTTTATTTATTTAGAAGAGTTATCTCGCAGAGATGCGTTTCCAGCAATTTTTGAAAAATTATACCAATATTTGAGTTTCAATAGACCTCAAATACAATCATAAATTTAAATATGGCAAAGAAATTATCCGGATTGCTAGCATTTATTCTGATCAGTATGGCTACCCAGGCTCAAATTTTACCCCTGAAAGCACAAGCCAGAATCATCGATGAAGTATTGTCCGATAGGCTAAACAATCTATTGCCCTCCCTTATGGATAAAAACAAGATCGATATGTGGGTGATCGTTTCAAGGGAATACAATGAAGACCCGGTCATCAGAACCATGCTTCCGGCAACCTGGTTAAGTGCAAGACGCCGAACCATCCTGGTATTTTATAATAACCCAAATAATAAGGTATTTAAGAAAATCGCAATTTCCAGATACAATGTAGGCGATGAAATTGAAGCTCAATGGGATATGAAAAAATTCCCGGACCAATGGGATGCTTTGAACGATATCATCGGCCAATATAAACCTGAAAAAATAGGCTTGAACACCTCCAAACATTTCGGACAAGCAGATGGCATCGATCACACCGATTTCGAGGAGTTGACCCAAAAGCTTACCGCTGAAAACAAAGCTAAAATAGTTTCTGCTTCAGATCTTGCAGTAGCATGGTTAGAAACCAGAACTCCACGCGAAATGCAGATCTATCCTCAATTGAACAGCATAAGCCATAAAATTATTGCTGAAGGATTTAGCAGTAAAGTAATCACTCCCGGTATTACCACGAGCGATGACCTGGTATGGTGGTTCAGACAGAAAGTGAATGATATGGGATTATCCACCTGGTTTCATCCCTCAGTCAATATCCAAAGAAATGATCAGGTAGCCTTTGATCATCTAAAAGCATTTTCGAAAGAATCGAAAGATCAGGATAATGTGATCAGGACAGGTGATCTACTGCATGTCGATTTTGGCATAAGCTACCTTCGTTTGAATACGGATATTCAAGAACATGCCTATGTGCTTGCTCCGGGAGAAAAAGAAGCACCAGCCTATTTAACCGAAGGCTTATCCAAAGCAAACCGCTTACAGGATATCTTAACCAGTCAGTTCAAAGAAAATAGAACAGGAAATCAGATTCTTGCAGCTACATTAGCACAAGCCAAACAGGAAAATATCAATGGTACAATCTATACCCATCCCCTTGGCTATCATGGTCACGCTGCAGGACCAACCATCGGATTATGGGACCAGCAAAATGGTGTTCCGGGTAGTGGTGATTATCCCATGCATTTTCAAACCGCTTATTCCATTGAATTGAATGCAGCTGTTGACATTAAAGAATGGAATAAGCCGGTACGTTTCATGCTTGAACAAAATGGCTATTTTGATAAAAACGGATTCTGGTACATTGATGGGCGTCAGACTAAATTGCATTTAGTAGGTGGTGGGAATAATTAATTTGGATCCCAACTTTCTATAGAGTTTAGTGAAGCGGGTCTAAGGACAAATGGGACTATAAGGAAGCTAAAGGGATAAACCACTGACCGTAAAGTTTAGCCCACTGTCCGTAAAGTTTAGCGCAGCGCCTCTAAGGATTGCCAATGATGAAGTTCAAAAACAATTCACTAACGTTATCTGAGTTCGATATAAGTAAGCTTGCATAGTTTATAATTATCCAGCTAAGTATTTGAAGTCAGATAATTTGCTTTTGGAAAGCATTACCTGCGTATTATAGCTTATTTCAGTCCTTTCCTTCGAGGTAGTTCCGGCAAAAAATCGCATTATACATCAAATGCCCAATCGCCGTAATCTACCTCCTTCGGCAAGGTTCATTTTACCCAGGGTTGTTTTTCATCGGGAAGGGCAGCCCGGCATAAGTAAAACTATCCGTAGAGTTTAATAATTCGGGTTAGTGATAATGACTTAATCTGATTATTTTAATTTGAAACGAGCCTGAAGACTCTTGACCATTTATTAATCCGTAAAGCGCTGCGCTAA
>JAURKO010000063.1 GCA_030831705.1 Daejeonella sp.
AACATGTGCACCTGAGTGGTGGAGTTGGAATTGGTGGAGTTCTGGAGCCTGTTCAGGCATCACCTGTGATCATAGAAGATAATTGTTTTATTGGCTCCAGAGCTATTGTTGTTGAAGGAGTTCATGTTCAGAAAGAAGCTGTTTTAGGTGCAAATGTTGTACTGACAGCTTCCACTAAAATAATTGATGTAACCGGTGAAGAACCTGTAGAATACAAGGGCTTTGTTCCTTCTCGCTCAGTTGTAATTCCGGGTTCATATACCAAAAAATTCCCGGCCGGTGAGTATCAGGTGCCTTGTGCATTGATTATCGGACAACGTAAGGAATCGACTGATAAAAAAACCTCTCTTAATGATGCATTAAGAGAAAATAATGTGGCGGTTTAAGCCCTGCATTCAAGCTTTTTTTATTTAAAAAAGGATGAATCATACTCATCCTTTTTTAGTTTTAATTCAAAAAAAAATGAAGATTGGCTTTGACGGCAAACGTATAATCCAAAACTATACCGGCTTGGGTAATTACAGTAGGTATGTGCTTAAAGTTTTAGCCGAATTCCATTCTGAAAATCAATATCAGATTTTTTCAGCCAAATCCACGGGCATAGCTAATGGACTTGAAAGTTTTAAATCCATAGAATTTAGTTATCCTGAAAAACATTTTTCCGATAGCCTGTGGAGAAGTTTTGGAATTGTCAAAAATCTTAAGCACGAAGAGATTGATATTTATCATGGTTTAAGTAATGAAATTCCTTTTGGATTAAAGAAGAAAGGAATTCCGTCGGTGGTCAGCATTCATGATCTTATCTTTTACCGATATCCACACTATTATCCATGGGTTGACAGAAAAATTTATGGATTTAAAATGCGCTATGCAGCCGATCATGCCGATAAAATTATTGCTGTAAGTGAGCGAACTAAATCCGACCTAATCAATTTATTCAATATTGATGAAAGCCGAATCGAAGTAATTTATCAGAATTGTGATCCATTATTCAGAAAAAAAAAATCGGATGCAGAAAAACAAAGGATCAGGAAATCATATAATTTACCTTCACACTTTGTTCTTAATGTTGGGACCATCGAAAATAGAAAAAATGCTTTACTGGCGGTTATGGCCATGAGAGAAATTGAATCAGATATTCATCTCGTTATCATTGGAAAGGAAACACCCTATGCTGAAAAGCTAAGGGATTATATCAACAAGTATGGGCTAAATAAAAGAGTCCATTTCTTAAAAAATATATCTTTTACTGACCTTCCGGGAATTTATCAATTAGCTGAACTATTTTTGTTTCCATCAGAATATGAAGGCTTTGGAATTCCTGTGGTAGAAGCATTAAGTTCGGGTATACCGGTTATTGCTGCTCAAGGCTCGTGTCTGGAAGAAGCCGGTGGTGCAGGGAGTATTTATATTGATCCAAAAGACAGTTCGGCTCTTGCAGCACAGATCAGGAATGTATTGAGTGATTCTGATAAAAAACAAAACATGATCAAAGCAGGATTAGTGCATCTGGAACAGTTTTCAGACCATAAAATTGCCGGACAGTTAAACAAATTATATCAAAACATCATCAAATGCTAAAGGACGAAGTAAACAAAGCTTATGAGGTATTAACAAACGGGGGATTAATTCTCTATCCTACTGATACAATCTGGGGCATTGGCTGCGATGCAACTAATGCTGAAGCAGTTGAAAAGGTTTACAAACTAAAAGGCCGTGCTGAAGAAAAAAGTCTGATTGTATTGCTGGATAGCGACCATAAACTCCAGAGCTATATCAAAGAAGTTCCGGAAGTAGCGTACGATCTGATTGAATATGCTGAAAACCCCTTAACTATCGTTTATTCAGGTGCCAAAAACCTTGCTACAAACGCAATTGCAAAGGATGGTAGTATCGGTATCAGGATTGTAAAACACGAATTCTGCCAGCAATTATTACAGCGTTTCAGAAAGCCGCTGATTTCTACCTCTGCAAATATAAGTGGAAATCCTTCTCCTTCTACGTTCGATGATATTGAGGATACAATCTTGAAAGGTGTGGATTATGTAGTTAACTGGGAGCAAGACAACAGAAAAGTAAATAAACCCTCAACGATTATGAAACTGGAACCTGGCGGACTCTTCACCTTCATACGAAAATAATTGGAGCAAAATGTCAAAATAAATTATGAATCATTTACACTTTTGAAAATTGCAATAATATACAGTCCTTTACGGACAGATTAAAACCTTATCAGATCGTATTCAATCAAATGTATAACTCGGTCTGAATTAATATGAAAAAACATCTTCAACACCCAATATTTAAGAAGCTTAGTGAACTGGCAAATACAAATGGTACAGAAATCTATGTAATTGGAGGCTATGTAAGGGATATTTTCCTAAACAGGCCTTCAAAAGACATTGATATTTTAGTAATTGGTAATGGGATAAAGTTTGCAGAAGAAGCAGGAAAAATTCTTCAAACCAAGGTATCCGTATTCAAAAATTTTGGTACTGCCATGCTTAGATATGACGACCTTGAAATTGAATTTGTAGGTGCCAGAAAAGAATCGTACAGACAAGAATCGCGGAAACCAATTGTTGAAAACGGTACACTTGAGGATGATCAGAAAAGACGCGACTTCAGCATCAACGCGATGGCATTAAGTTTAAATACCAGCAACTTCGGCGATTTATTAGATCCATTCGATGGTGTTAATGATCTGGAAAAAAAGCTTATACGTACACCTTTGGATCCGGCAGATACCTTTTCGGACGATCCATTGAGAATGATGAGAGCCATTCGTTTTGCAACCCAGCTTGATTTTACAATAAGTACAGATGCAATCGAGGCCATTAAAAAGAATTCAGAGCGAATTAAGATTGTATCAGCAGAGCGAATTACGGATGAGTTAAACAAGATGATTCTTGCCAGAAAACCTTCCATCGGATTCATCTATTTATTCGATTCTGGCTTGTTAAGGCAAATTTTTCCTCAAATGGCCGATTTATACGGTGTTGAAGTCATTGCAGGAAAAGGACATAAAGATAATTTCTATCATACCCTACAGGTTTTGGATAACCTGGCCGAAAGTACAGAAGACCTTTGGCTGAGGTGGGCAGCGATTCTTCATGACATTGCCAAACCTGCCACAAAACGCTTTGAGCCCGGCCATGGCTGGACATTTCATGGCCATGAAGACCGGGGGGCGCGAATGGTTCCCAAAATTTTTGCCCAACTTAAGTTACCGCTTAATGAAAAAATGAAACTGGTACAAAAATTAGTTCAATTACATCTAAGACCTATCGTTTTGGCGCAGGATGTTGTTACTGATTCTGCGGTAAGACGTTTATTATTTGAAGCAGGTGAAGAAATTGATGGACTGATGCTACTCTGTAATGCAGATGTAACGACCAAAAACGAATACAAAATAAAAAAATACCGCAGCAACTTCGATCTTGTAAAACAAAAACTGAAGGATGTTGAGCAAAGCGATCAACTCAGAAACTGGCAACCTCCTGTTAGCGGCGAAGATATTATGGAAGCCTTTAACATCGGTGCCGGCAGGGATGTCGGAATTATTAAAACACAAATCCGCGAAGCAATTTTGGAGGGAGAAATTAAAAACTCAAAAGAGGAGGCTTACGAATATATGCTTGAGAAAGGCAAAGCGATGGGATTGACCCCGGTTAACATAAAATCATAAAGATTTCTAATAAAAATGATAAAAGTCTTAAATCATACAATCAAATACTATTTTTGTAACTAATTAAACAACAACATGGCAATATATAGATTCAGGGTTTCATTTGAGGATTATGATGATATCGAGCGTGATATCGACATTAAATCAAATCAAACATTTGAAGACCTTCACCGTGCTATCCAGCAGTCAACAGGATACAAGGTTGAGGCCTCTTCCTCCTTTTATGTAAGCAACGATCAGTGGATAAAGAATGAAGAAATTGCCTTCTTACCAAACCCACGAAAAGTAACCAACGGTGTTACCCTGATGAGCAATTCAAAACTCAGCAGCTTTATAGATGATCCGCATCAGAAATTTTATTACACTTACAATTTTGAAAGACCATTTGATTTTCATGTTGAACTGGTTAAAATAATTTTAGATGATGAACCGGGAAAAACATATCCATCTGTTGCCCGTAGTTTAGGTGAAGCTCCAAAGATTACGGGGACTGGAGTTATTCCAACAGCAGCAGTTATAGAAAAAGCTGAAGAATTTGATTTTCTGAATGAACTAAATTTCCAGCCTGAAGATCCAGAAGAACTTGAACAAATGAGTGAAATGGGGATTTCTACTGAGGACGAAACTGCCGAAGAAGAGGAAGAAGAAAAAGATGAATTTATGGATGAGTTCTCAGACAATGAAGGCTATGATTCAGATGATCTTCAAAAGGATGATTATTAATTAAATTAATAACGGAAGCTTTATGAGCAAAACACTGATCATAATTGCAGGTCCGACAGCATCAGGAAAAACCGCACTGGCTATTCAAATAGCAAAACAGTTCAAAACAGAAATCATTTCAGCCGATTCAAGACAATTTTACCGGGAAATGAATATTGGTACCGCCAAACCTTCAAAAGAAGAATTGGACACCATCCCACACCATTTAATTGACAGTCATTCGATTTTAGACTCCTTTAGTGTTGGAGATTTCGAAAAAGAAGTGATCAATCTTCTTAAAAAACTGTTCAAATCTCATAATCAGGTTTTATTAGTGGGTGGATCAGGATTATTTATTAATGCAATATGCAACGGTTTCGATGTTTTACCTGTTGCAACAGAAGATATTCGGTCAGGATTAAACAAACTTTTGGCAGAGAAAGGCATTGCCTATCTGCAAGAAAAATTAAAAAAGGTTGATCCAAAATACTATGAAGAAGTCGATATTAATAATCCCCAACGTCTGATTCGAGCATTGGAAGTTTTTGAAAGTACCGGAAATCCATTTTCTTCTTATCGTACAAACACTCCAAAATACAGAGATTTCAATATCATAAAACTGGGGATTAATCCTATACGCGAAAAACTATATGAACGAATCAACCTCAGGGTAGATAAAATGGTTGAACGTGGGTTATTTGAAGAAGTTAAAGAACTTATAAACTACAGGCATCTTAACACTCTGAATACAGTTGGTTATTCAGAAATATTCGAATATTTAGATGGAAACCTATCCAAAGATGCAGCAATAGATAAGATTAAACAAAATACCCGGAGGTTTGCTAAAAGGCAACTAACCTGGTTCAAAAAATCTGAAGATATAAACTGGTTTGATTCTCTAGAACTTAGTACTATTTTGGATTTTCTTGATGCGACAATCGCTCGCTTGAACGCGGACCAAAAAAATTAAAGAATAGAAACAGAAAAGCGATGGTACTCAATATCTGCATCATCACCATAACCTTTCCCTCTTGATTAATGGGGTAAAAATCTCCATATCCTATCGTAACCCCGGTAACTAAACTAAAATAAAGGGCGTCTACCCAACTTTGAATTGGTTGATTAAAATAATTGCCAACGGAATAAATCACTCCAAAAGATGCAATAACTTCAGCGAAATTGAATAATAGTAAAATGATTGAACGATTTGCCATCTTGCCGTGATCATGCTCTGGCAAAAATATTTTGTGAAATATATGCAGGAAGGTCTCAACAAGGAGGTAAATATTCAAAAAAAACAAGCCCTGATAACTCCAAAGGCTGAAATAAAGCATAAGGAACGGAACTAATGTTTTAAAAATTACATAAAATTCTCCAGCTATTTTTCTTTTATAAATCGATGAACCATGGGTTAGGTATTCAATATAAACACCGGGAAAGAAGATTTTTGACCAAACAAGAAATAATCTGAATAAACGTTCAATCCCGAAATCAGGATAATGAGTATTATTCCATACACTTCTAATCTTAGAAAACTGATGGGTATGCCTGGGCGGACTACTATTGCCAGAATCCTGATTTCCAAAAACAAGCTTTTTTAGCGGCTTACTCACTTAGGCCTGTGCTGTAGGACCACCAAAGTTCAATGGAAATCCGGTTTGTTCTGTATTTATCTTGATACGACCGTTTTGGGCCTCAAATTTTTCAATATTCTCATCAAGAGCAACCATGAAACGTTTAGCATGTTCTGGTGTTAAAACGATTCTTGATTTAACTCTGGCTTTTGGCACTCCTGGCATTACTCTTATAAAATCGAGGACAAATTCTGAGTTCGAATGGGTTATTACAGCCAGATTGGAGTAAATACCTTCTGCAACTTCCTCAGAAAGTTCAATATTTAACTGATTTTCTATGTTTTGCTCTTCCATATCACAAAGTTATAAATTATACACTCAAATTTTATCAATAAAAAAAGTCCTCTCATTCTGAGAGGACTTTTTTTATTGTATCAAGCTTTCGCCTTTCAGCTTTCGCCTTTCAGCTTTTACGCTTCTGCTTCTTCTAATTTCGAAGCCATCAATTTGTCGTATTCTTCCTGAGAACCTACAATAATACGTTCGTATTGACGTAATCCTGTTCCAGAAGGGATCAGGTGTCCTACGATTACGTTTTCTTTCAGACCCAACAGGTTATCACGTTTACCACTGATCGCTGCCTCATTCAATACTTTGGTAGTTTCCTGGAAGGAAGCTGCAGAGATGAATGATTTGGTTCCCAATGAAGCACGGGTAATACCCTGAAGCATTTGACTTGATGTTGCTGCGATTGCATCACGAGTTTCCACAAGTTTCAAATCCTTACGCTTCAATACTGAATTCTCATCCCTTAGCTTACGTACAGAGATAATCTGACCAGGTTTCAAATTTGGTGAATCTCCAGGCTCAGTAACTACTTTCTTATCATAGATTTCATCATTCTCCAGTTGGAAGTCCCAACGATCAACAAGTTCTTTTTCAAGGAAACGGGTATCACCAGCATCCTCAATCATCACTTTCTGCATCATCTGGTGAACGATAGTTTCGAAGTGCTTGTCGTTGATTTTCACACCCTGCAAACGGTAAACTTCTTGTATACCATTTACAAGATATTCCTGAACTGCGGCAGGGCCTTTAATTGCAAGAATATCAGCAGGTGAAATAGAACCATCAGATAGCGGCATACCGGCTTTCACAAAGTCATTATCCTGTACAAGGATGTGTTTTGACAATGGAACAAGGTATTTCTTAACTTGTCCGTCTTTTGATTCAATAGACATCTCACGATTACCACGTTTCACACCAGCTAAGGTCACCACACCATCAATTTCGGTAACAACCGCAGGGTTTGATGGATTACGAGCCTCAAATAACTCAGTTACCCTTGGTAAACCACCTGTAATATCCCTTGTTTTTCCTGTAGAGCGTGGAATCTTTGCAATAATTTGTCCGATTTTAACTTTCTCGTTCTCTTCAACTGCAATGTGCGCTCCTACCGGAATGTTATAGCCTTTCAGACCATTACCTTTTTTATCCGCAACGCGGATAACCGGATTTTTAGTCTTATCACGGGTATCGATAATAACTTTTTCTCTGTGACCAGTTTGCTCATCTGATTCTTCGCGGAAGGTAACACCTTCGATGATTGCCTCAAATTCTGCCTTACCTTCAAACTCGGAGATAATAACCGCATTATATGGATCCCAGCTACAAATTTTATCGCCTTTAGAAATTTTAGCACCATCCTTCACATACAAAAATGCACCGTAAGGGATGTTGTTTGACATGATCATTTTCTTAGTTCCCGGTTCAACGATACGGAATTCACCAGAACGACCCAGAACAACTTCCAAGGCTCCTTCTGTAGTATCATGACTTACAGTTCTCACATTTTCAAACTCAATAACACCATCAAATTTCGCATTGATCTGAGATTCAGCAGCGATGTTAGATGCTGTACCACCCACGTGGAAAGTACGAAGTGTTAACTGTGTTCCAGGCTCACCAATTGATTGTGCAGCAATTACACCTACAGCCTCACCCATTTGCACGCGTTTACCAGTTGCAAGGTTCCGTCCGTAGCACAATGCACAAACACCACGCTTACTTTCACAAGTCAATACTGAGCGGATTTCAATTCCTTCCAAAGGTGAATTTTCAATTTTAACAGCCACATCCTCTTCAATATCCTCACCGGCAGAAACTAAAAGTTCTCCTGATAATGGATCATAAACATCATGTAAGCTGGTTCTACCTAAGATTCTGTCGTATAATGGTTCAACGATATCCTCATTATCTTTTAGAGCTGTTGTATAAATACCTCTTAAAGTACCGCAATCAGTTTCACCAACAATCATATCCTGAGCCACATCATGCAAACGACGGGTTAAGTAACCCGCATCCGCAGTCTTCAATGCTGTATCGGCCAAACCTTTACGGGCACCGTGGGTAGAAATGAAGTATTCCAATACCGACAATCCTTCTTTAAAGTTGGATAAAATCGGGTTTTCAATGATCTCACCACCTGAACCTGATTTCTGAGGCTTGGCCATCAGTCCGCGCATACCACAAAGCTGACGAATCTGCTCTTTAGAACCACGGGCACCAGAATCAAGCATCATATATACCGAGTTGAAGCCCTGATTATCGCTAGAAAGCTGATTCATCACATTAGCCGTTAAACGGTTGTTGATACGGGTCCAGATATCGATAATCTGATTATAACGTTCGTTATTGGTAATGAATCCCATGTTATAGTTATTCATTACTTCTTCAACCTCTTTGCTTGCCTGCTCAATCAAATGAGCCTTTTCAGCAGGAATATTCAAATCCTGCAGGTTGAACGATAATCCTCCTTGGAATGCCATTTGGAAGCCTAATTCTTTGATATCATCAAGGAATTGTGCAGCACGTGCCATACCTGTTACTTTTACTACATCACCAATAATGTCACGAAGTGACTTTTTGGTTAGTAGTTCATTAATATAACCAACTTCAACAGGTACTCTCTGGTTAAATAAAACACGACCTACAGTAGTATCAATCAGTTTATTAACAATAGATCCATCCTTTTCTTTCACATTAGCTTTAACCTTAATGAAAGCATGAAGATCGATTTTACGCTCATTATAAGCTATAATTACTTCCTCAGGTGAGTAGAAGATCTGATCTTGTCCTAATACAACACGACCTTCGTCGGTTCTACGGCCTTTAGTAATATAATAAAGACCCAAAACCATATCCTGTGATGGTACAGTGATTGGAGTACCATTTGCAGGGTTCAGAATATTATGTGATGCAAGCATCAGCATTTGGGCTTCCAGAATTGCCGCATTACCCAAAGGTAAATGCACAGCCATCTGGTCACCGTCAAAATCCGCGTTGAATGCAGTACATACTAGTGGATGTAATTGTATAGCCTTTCCTTCAACCAATTTTGGCTGGAATGACTGGATACCCAAACGGTGCAATGTAGGAGCACGGTTTAATAATACCGGGTGACCTTTCAATACATTCTCAAGTATATCCCAAACGATAGGATCTTTCTTGTCGACAATTTTCTTTGCAGATTTAACCGTTTTTACCACTCCTCTTTCGATCATCTTGCGAATGATAAATGGTTTGAAGAGCTCAGCAGCCATATCTTTTGGCAAACCGCACTCATGAAGTTTCAGATTTGGTCCGACAACAATTACCGAACGAGCTGAATAATCAACACGTTTTCCAAGTAAGTTTTGACGGAAACGTCCCTGCTTACCTTTAAGAATATCTGATAAAGATTTTAATGCACGGTTACCTTCAGTTTTTACTGCATTTACTTTACGTGAATTGTCAAATAATGAATCAACAGACTCCTGAAGCATACGCTTCTCATTACGTAGAATAACCTCTGGAGCTTTGATCTCGATCAAACGCTTCAAACGATTATTACGGATAATAACACGACGGTAAAGATCATTTAAGTCTGAAGTTGCGAAACGACCACCCTCGAGTGGAACTAGAGGCCTCAATTCAGGTGGAATAACAGGAACGATCTTAACGATCATCCACTCCGGACTGTTCTCAATACGGGTATTTGCACCACGGAAAGCTTCTACAACCTGAAGGCGTTTCAAGGCCTCAGTTTTACGTTGCTGTGAGGTTTCAGTCGCTGCCTGATGACGAAGATCATAAGACTGCTGATCAAGGTCTAAACGGCCTAAAAGATCCTGCAGAGCCTCAGCACCCATCTTAGCGATGAACTTTTCAGGATCTTTATCATCCAGGTATTGATTTTCTTTTGGAAGTGAATCCAGGATATCCAAGTATTCTTCTTCTGTCAGAAAATCCATTTTCTGAATACCATCTGCTTCCTTTAGTCCGGCCTGTATTACTACATAGCGCTCATAATAAATGATTAGATCAAGCTTTTTAGTTGGCAAACCTAAAAGGTAACCAATTTTGTTTGGCAATGAACGGAAATACCAGATGTGTGCAACAGGAACCACAAGATTAATGTGTCCCATACGCTCACGACGAACTTTCTTTTCAGTTACCTCAACCCCGCAACGATCGCAGACAATACCTTTGTAACGAATACGCTTGTATTTACCACAATGGCATTCATAATCCTTTACAGGACCGAAAATGCGCTCGCAAAATAAGCCATCACGCTCTGGTTTGTAAGTCCGGTAGTTGATAGTTTCCGGTTTTAACACCTCTCCGCTTGAACGCTCCAGAATTGATTCAGGAGAAGCAAGACTAATAGTTATCGAGGTGAAATTACTTTTGATTTTATTATCTTTCTTGTAAGACATAGCTTTTTTTTAGTTGTAAGTCTTAAGTAGTAAGTTGTAAGTAAATCGGTCGAAACTTATTACTTACAACTTATAACTTATAACTTAATCCAATGTGATATCTAAACCTAATCCTCTTAATTCATGAACCAATACATTGAATGATTCAGGAACTGATGGGGTTGGTAGGTTTTCACCTTTAACAATCGCTTCGTAGGTTTTTGCACGTCCTACAACATCATCAGATTTAACTGTAAGTATTTCCTGAAGAATGTTAGCAGCACCGAATGCTTCAAGAGCCCAAACCTCCATCTCACCAAAACGCTGACCTCCGAACTGGGCTTTACCACCCAATGGCTGTTGTGTAATCAATGAATATGGTCCGATTGAACGAGCATGCATCTTATCATCAACCATGTGACCCAGTTTCAGCATGTAAATGATACCAACTGTAGTCTGTTGATCAAAACGATCTCCGGTTAAACCATTATAAAGATAGGTTCTTCCTGATTTAGGAATTCCCGCCTTATCTACCCATTCTTCAACCTCATCATGAGATGCACCGTCGAAGATCGGCGTAGCGAACTTCATTCCAAGTTCCTTACCGGCCCAACCTAATACTGTCTCATAGATCTGTCCGAGGTTCATACGAGATGGTACACCCAATGGATTTAACACGATATCCACAGGAGTTCCGTCTTCCAAGAAAGGCATGTCTTCATCACGAACAATTCTCGCAACGATACCTTTATTTCCGTGACGTCCAGCCATCTTATCACCTACTTTCAGTTTACGTTTCTTAGCAACATAAACTTTAGCCATCTGTACAATTCCTGAAGGAAGCTCATCTCCTACGCTGATAGCAAACTTATCACGCTTATAAGCACCAAGCTCTTCATTAAGCTTAATGTTATAATTATGTAGGGTTTGCTTAATCAGTTCGTTTTTATCCTCATCAGTTGTCCATTTCGTTGGATTCACATTTGCATACTCAAGTTCAGTAAGTATCTTCTGGGTGAATTTCACACCTTTAGCTACCAGCAATTCTTTGTATACATTGAATACACCCTGTGAAGTTTTACCATTCACAATGACGAATAATTTCTCAATCAAGGTATCTTTCAATTCCTTAACTGCTTTATTGTGTTTAGCATCTAATTTCTCAATCAGTGCTTTTTCTTCCTGCTTAGTTGTTTTCTTAGCACGGGAGAACAATTTAGTATCAATGACAACTCCATGGATTGATGGAGGAGTTTTAAGGGATGCATCTTTCACATCGCCGGCTTTATCACCAAAAATAGCACGCAAAAGCTTTTCTTCCGGTGAAGGATCAGACTCTCCTTTCGGAGTGATCTTGCCAATCAGAATATCACCTTCCTTAATCTCGGCACCTACACGGATAATTCCGTTCTCATCAAGGTCTTTGGTAGCCTCTTCAGATACGTTAGGAATATCAGGAGTTAATTCCTCTTCTCCACGTTTGGTATCACGAACTTCAAGTTCAAATTCTTCGATGTGCAAGGAAGTGAAGATATCCTGAGATACCACACGTTCAGAAATTACAATCGCATCCTCAAAGTTGAATCCCTGCCACGGCATGAAAGCCACCTTTAGGTTTCTACCCAACGCTAATTCTCCATCCTGAGTTGCGTATCCTTCACAAAGAACCTGTCCTTTTTCAACTTTCTGACCTCTTTTGACAATCGGTTTCAAATTAATACAAGTACTCTGATTCGTTTTCTTGAATTTAATCAGTCGGTATGATTTAACCTCCCCTTCAAATGATACAAGCACATCGTCCTCATTTCTTTCGTAACGAATACGGATCTCATTTGCATCTACATATTCTACAACACCGCTACCTTCTGCATTAATAAGAGTACGTGAATCACGGGCTACTCTACCCTCGAGACCTGTACCCACAATCGGAGATTCAGGACGCAATAATGGAACTGCCTGACGTTGCATGTTTGATCCCATCAATGCACGGTTAGCATCATCATGTTCAAGGAATGGAATTAATGAAGCTGCAATTGAAGTAATTTGGTTTGGAGCAATATCCATTAAATCAAGCTTCTTAGGCTCAATTACTGGGAAATCACCTTCATAACGTGCTTTTACATGCAGCGTTTCAAAATTACCTTTGTCATTATAAACCGCATTTGCCTGGCCAATAGTTTTACCTTCTTCATCTTCTGCAGAAAGGTAAATAACTGGCTCTTCAACAACAACACGACCATCCAGAACCTTACGGTAAGGAGTTTCAATAAAACCCAGGTTGTTTATTTTTGCATGAACACACAAAGAAGAAATCAAACCGATATTCGGACCTTCAGGAGTTTCAATAGTACATAAACGACCATAGTGCGTGTAGTGAACATCACGAACCTCAAAACCTGCACGCTCACGCGAAAGACCACCTGGGCCTAATGCTGACAGACGTCGCTTGTGAGTAATCTCGGCAAGTGGATTGGTTTGATCCATAAACTGTGATAACTGATTCGTTCCGAAGAAAGAATTAATCACAGAAGACAGTGTTCGGGCATTGATCAGATCTGTAGGAGTAAAAACCTCGTTGTCACGAATGTTCATACGCTCACGGATTGTACGGGCCATACGAGCCAATCCAACACCGAACTGCGCATATAACTGCTCTCCTACTGTACGAACACGACGGTTTGACAAGTGATCAATATCATCCACCTCAGCTTTAGAATTGATCAGTTTGATCAGGTACTTAACGATAGCAATGATATCCTGTTTTGTTAAAACCTTAGTTTCAATAGGAGTTGCTAATTTTAATTTACGGTTAATGCGGTAACGACCCACATCACCCAAATCATATCTTTTATCAGAGAAAAACAAACGGTCGATAATACCGCGGGCTGTTTCTTCATCAGGTGGTTCAGCATTACGAAGCTGACGATAGATATGTTCTACCGCTTCCTTTTCTGAATTAGAAGTATCTTTTTGTAATGTATTGTATATGATTGTATAATCACCGCTGTTTACCGCATCATCTTTGGTTAAAATGATTGTTTTTACTCCAGCATCGATAATCATATCGATATGCTCGTCTTCAAGAACAGTTTCACGTTCCATAATGATCTCATTCCGATCAATAGAAACAACTTCACCGGTATCTTCATCCACAAAATCTTCCACCCACTTCTTAAGAACCCTGGCGGCAAGTTTACGGCCAACAGCTTTCTTTAAACCGGATTTACTCACTTTTACTTCATCAGCGAGTTCAAATAATTCAAGAATGTCCTTATCAGAATCATAACCAATAGCACGCAAAAGCGTAGTTACCGGAAATTTCTTCTTACGATCGATGTACGCGTACATCACATTGTTCACATCAGTAGCAAATTCGATCCATGAACCTTTAAAAGGAATTACACGGGCTGAATATAATTTGGTTCCGTTTGTATGACGGCTTTGGCCGAAGAAAACACCCGGTGAACGGTGCAATTGAGAAACAATTACACGCTCAGCACCATTGATAACAAACGTACCCTTAGGAGTCATATATGGAATAGTTCCCAAATAAACATCCTGTACTATTGTTTCAAAGTCTTCGTGTTCTGCATCATTACAAGACAAGCGAAGCTTAGCCTTTAGTGGAACACTGTAAGTTAAACCACGTTCGATACATTCGTGTATATCATAACGCGGCGGATCAATGAAATAATCAAGAAATTCCAGAACAAATATATTTCTTGAGTCAGAGATCGGAAAGTTCTCAGAGAAAACTTTGAACAAACCTTCCTGATGGCGGTTGTCTGAAGTTGTTTCAAGCTGAAAAAATTCTCTGAAAGATTGCAGCTGAACATCCAGAAAATCAGGATAATCCATCACGTGCTTACTGGTAGCAAAATTTACTCTTTCGTTGTGCTTAATTTTGTTTGCCAAGGGATTGAGAATTTAGTTTAGTAAATAAACTGTGTCCTGTTCATCCGCCCGGGGCGGATATGTAGGTCTAACATTATTGGGTATAATACAAATAGCAATAGACCCCGATGAAAATCGGAGTCTAAGGCTATAGTTTTTATGAGTTAAGATTACTTAATCTCAACAGTAGCTCCAGCTTCTTCTAGTGCTTTTTTCAATGACTCAGCTTCTGCTTTGTCAACACCAGTTTTAACTTCTTTTGGTGCTCCGTCTACTAAATCTTTAGCTTCTTTCAAGCCTAAACCTGTAAGATCTTTTACCAATTTAACAACTGCTAGTTTAGAACCACCAGCTTCTTTCAATATTACATCGAAAGCTGTTTGCTCTGCTGCTGCTGCTGGAGCGTCTCCGCCACCTGAAACTGCTGCTACTGCCACTGCTGCTGCAGCTGGCTCAATACCATACTCATCTTTTAATATTTGAGCTAATTCGTTAACTTCTTTTACTGTTAAGTTTACCAATTGCTCAGCAAACGATTTTAAATCTGCCATTTTATTTTAATTTTAAAATTCTGTACTTGAATAATTTAATCGAACTCTAAGGTGTTCGTTACCCTCTTTCTTGTAATGTTTTAACAATTCCCGCAAGTTTATTACCACCAGACTGTAAGCCAGAAATAACGTTTTTAGCAGGAGATTGAAGCAATGCAATAATGTCTGCCACCAATTCTTCCTTAGATTTAAGGTTAACCAGGGCGTCTAACTGATTGTCGCCAATGAATATTGCTGAATCAATATATGCAGCTTTTAGTACCGGTTTGTCACCTGACTTTCTCAATTGCTTGATCAGCTTTGCCGGAGCATTTGCTGATTTTGAGAATAATATAGATGAAGATCCTTTAAGTACGTCAAACATTTCACTAAAATCACCTGCAGAGGCTTCCATTGCCTTTCTGATAAGTTTATTTTTAGCAACCTGCATTTTGATGTCATGCTCGAAACATTTACGGCGAATATCATTTACTTTTGCTACAGACAGGTTTGCGGTATCAGTAATATAAAAATTACCGTACTCAGCAATCGTCTCTGTTAAAGCAAGAACAACTTCGTGTTTTTCTTCTTTTCTCATGATTAGATTCCTGCTACTGATTTAGTTTCAATTTCTATTCCCGGACTCATTGTCGACGACATGTGAATGCTCTTGAAATAAGTTCCTTTTGCTGCTGATGGTTTTAATTTTGAGATTGTTTGAATTACTTCAAGAGCGTTCTCATAAATTTTATCAGCATCGAAAGATACTTTTCCGATAGAAGCATGAATGATTCCTGTTTTGTCAACTTTGAAATCAATTTTACCACCTTTTACATCAGTCACTGCTTTACCTACATCTGTAGTAACAGTTCCTGACTTTGGATTAGGCATCAGGTTCCTTGGACCTAAAACACGGCCAAGTTTACCCACTTTTGCCATCACACTAGGCATAGTAATAATGATATCAATGTCAGTCCATCCACCTTCTATTTTGGCAATGTATTCATCCAGACCTACGTAATCTGCTCCAGCTGCTAAAGCTTCTGCTTCCTTATCAGGCGTGCAAAGAACTAAAACACGAACAGTTTTACCGGTGCCATGAGGTAGATTTGCAATACCACGTACCATTTGGTTCGCTTTACGAGGATCTACACCTAAGCGTACATCCAAGTCAACCGAAGCATCAAACTTGGTAGTTGTGATATCTTTAACCAAAGCCGAAGCCTGAGTTAATGAGTATGCTTTCCCAACCTCAATTTTGGAATGTGCCAATTTTTGATTTTTTGTTAATCTAGCCACTTCTTAAACTGATTTTGTATAATTAATTATTCCAGGGTGCATCACCGCTAACGGTAATTCCCATACTGCGTGCTGTACCAGCAACCATTTTCATGGCTGACTCGACAGTAAATGCGTTC
>JAURKO010000064.1 GCA_030831705.1 Daejeonella sp.
AGTAAATAAATATCTTCTCCTGTAAGAGTTGGAGTTTCAAGAGCAGCAGAAATTGTTTTCCATTGCTCAGTATATTGCCATGGAACCATATCTTCCAGCCATGCCAGTCTATATTTTTCTAGTGACTTACCCAATCGGATCCCATTATTTAAATCAAAGTGGCCGTAATGATCGGTGGAGATAGGAATTTCATACCCCACAACATTTCGTATGTTTTCTACAATTTGAGTTAATTCTTCTAAACCTTTATCAGTTATTTGAATTTGGGTAAAAGGATGCATTGTATTATTGTAAGACATGTAATTACTCTGATTACCGCCTAAATTATCCCAAAACTGAGAATTCACAAGAGTACCGGGTTTGCCCTTTAATTTTCTAATGGAAACATCCATCTTTAACCAAGTATACCCCTGCTCATTGATTCTATACTTGATCAGTTTTTCCTGTTCTGCCGGATTAGTAGATTCAGGGGTGTCTGCATACAAACGTACCTTATCACGATATCTACCACCCAGCAATTGCCAGGCAGGAACACCGTATGCCTTACCACAAAGATCCCATAGCGCCATTTCCACTGCACAAACACCACCTGCCTGACGTGCTGGACCTCCGAACTGCTTGATGCTCTTAAAAATCATTTCCACATTACATGGATTCATTCCTAGAATACGGCTTTTTAACATCAGCGCATAACGAACGTCAGCAGCATCTCTTACTTCACCTAAACCATGAATTCCCTGATTAGTATAGATCTTGATGATGGCTGTTCCTCCCATTACATCTGTAAGGCAGTAACGCATATCCGTAATCTTTAGATCAGAGGGATTTGAAGATCTTTTTACATTTGAAGTTGTCTCTGCTAAGGTATCACTAAGAGATAATCCCATCATACCAGCCAATGATATACCCCCGATAGCGGTCTTCTTTAAAAAATCGCGGCGGTTATCTTTGGTTTTCGGATCATTAATCTCTGCCTTTACAGCCTCCGCTTCCGCTAACTCGTTCGCTCTATTGCTTTCTGTGATTTGTTTTATTATGCTTTTCATTTATAAATAATTTTTTAATAAATAGTTCTATTGATTGACACAAAGAGCAAAATCGATTTGCATACTTTACGTGTAAAAATGTTTAATTATCAGTCAAAAAATACGATTCTAATTACCAGTCTACTACCGAGCCATCCAGAGCGTTATAAGTTTCAGGATTTTTCCAGTCATGGCCTATTTTATCAGCCATTAATGCTTCATCCAATTCAACACCCAAGCCCGGTCCTTTAGGAATAAGAACAGTGCCGTCTTTTTGTAATTTGAACGGATTTTTTAAATATCCTTCGCCTAATGTAACTTGTTCCTGTACTAAAAAATTAGGAATGCTAGCGGCTAATTGTAAGCCCACAGCTAAAGATATAGGCCCCATTGGATTATGAGGAGCAATTGGCACATAATAAGCTTCCGCCATACCCGCTATATTTCGGCCCTCAGTAATACCACCTGCATGACAAAGATCTGGTTGAATAATACTAGCTGCACCTTTTTCAAGTATTTCCCGGAAACCCCATTTGGTAAAAATCCGTTCTCCGGTTGCAATTGGAATATGTGTTCCCTTCGCAATTTCAACCATAACATCAACATTTTGACATTGGCAAGGCTCTTCAACAAACATAGGCTGGTAAACTTCTAATTCTTTAATTAAAATTTTTGCCGTCTGCGGAGAAATGGCACCATGAAAGTCAATTCCTATATCCATATCATCACCCCCAGCATCTCTCAGGGAAGCAAAATTATCTATGGCATACTTAATAAATCTTGGGTTCTCTACAATATTTGCATGAGTCTTTTTTGCAACTCCAGTTTTAACAACAGTAAATCCTGCTGCCTTTTGTTGTTTCATTTGCTCTGCAGTACTTGCACGTCCATATACCCTGACACGATCACGGGTTGGTCCACCCAATAATTCATAAACCGGAACATTTAAAAGTTTCCCCTTAATGTCCCACAAAGCCTGATCAATTCCGCTTAAAGCACTGGTAAGAATCGGACCTCCACGGTAGAATGCATGCCTATAAATAGCTTGCCAATGATGAACTACATTTCTAGGATCTTTACCAATTAAATATGGTTCAATCTCTTTAATAGCCGTCTGAATTGTCAACGCACGACCCTCTAATAAAGGTTCACCCAGTCCAAAAACTCCTGCATCGGTATGGATTTTTAGAAAAATCCAACGAGGTTTTACAAGAAACGTCTCGAGTTTGGTAATCTTTACTTCTCCATTACCTTTGATCTGCTCCTTTGTAGATGCAGCTAATTTATGACCCATTCCCGTTGCATAGGATGAATCAGGTAAGGCCATAATGCCCATCCCTGCACCTCCTAAAACAGACTGAATCGCAGTACGACGAGATATTTCAAATTTCTTTGTGTTAGATTTCATCAGATAAAAATTTTAAACTTTTATAATACATTATTATGCGTATTCAGCTCATATTGAAATTCGATACTTTAAGTTTTTACTCATTGCATCAGCATTAATCAAAACTACTCAGTAACTCTATTTTGAGTCAATTAAATAATCATTAATATGGAAAATGATTTCGGGTAAATGACCAGAGTACAAAATCCCATGAATAATATACATTCAGGTTAAACACAATTCTTCCATAGTTATTAGATAATTTGGTAAAATACTTCACCGGAAAGCGGGTAAACACTTTCCGGTTTTGTATACTTAAAAATCGCTCTATAGAAGTTTATTCTTCAGATTAATTCTTCAGAAAATAGACTATGGTCTTATAATGGTTCCGTCTGTTTTTCTAACCTGCCAGTTAGATTTCGTTGATATAGGATACTTAGCGGCTTCTTTTTCATTCACCTCAACACCTAAACCAGGTACCTCATTTACATACATATAACCATCTTTCATTGTTGGAGAACCAGGGAATATAGCCCTTGATTTATCCGAAATAAGAGCTGCTTCCTGAATTCCGAAGTTCCAAACAGCAAGGTCAATATGAGCATGTGCCGCGTGACCTACAGGAGAAACATCACCTGGACCATGCCAAGCAGTTCTAATATTAAACCACTCCCCTAATCTGGCAACTTTCATAGCCGGGGTAATTCCACCTATCTGAGAAACATGGATTCTGATATAATCAAACCATTGATTAACCATAGGCATTTTAAATTCATTAATATTATTAAACAGCTCTCCCATGGCAATCGGCACAGAAGTAGTTTGACGAAGAAGTTTGAACCATTCCATATTCTCTGGAGAGAAAGGATCTTCAATAAAGAATGGACGATATTGCTCTAGCTGTTTAATCATGTTAATAGAATCCATAGGCTGAGTATTCTCATGGATATCATGTAATAATTCGACCTCGTCTCCACAAACCTTTCTAACGGTTTCAAACATCTTAGGAACTCCCTTTAAGTAGGCATATTCATCAATATGACGATCACCTTCATATCCATAGCCAGCTACCTTAAAATCAGGTTGTTTAGAAGTTGCTCCTACACCACCATAACCACCTTGTTGAATCCGGATATATTTATATCCTTGAGCCATAAACTTTTGAACACTTTCAGCAACAGCTTCTGGGGTATTACCTCCAGCGTGACCATAGCATGGTATTGCAAATCTTGATTTACCACCTAAAAGCTGATAAACCGGCATATTAGCTCGTTTACCTTTAATATCCCAAAGTGCCTCATCAAGTCCGCTTAACGCATTATTTAAAACCCCGCTATTACGCCAGTAAGAACTTACATAACAGGAATTCCACATATCTTCGATATTGTCAACATCCTTACCAGCACAGAAGTCATTAAGGTAGTCGTTAATTGCTGATACTACAGCGAATGCACGTTGTGTAAATGTTGCACAACCGTATCCATAAAGACCAGGTTCAGTGGTTTCAACCTTTACAACGATCAAATTAGAACCCGCAGGGGCAGTAACAATAGCTTTTACACTCTTGATCTTTACCGGAGCTAATCCCTTTTGATAACTTGGTGTTTCGTAATTCGCTGCACGAGCCTCAGCTGTTCCGAATAAACCTAAGAGCCCTGCTGAAGAACCGAGTGCAAGCATCTTTAAGGCATCGCGACGGCTGGAGGACGCATTTTCTTCTAAATTTTTCATGTTTTATATTGTATTTAAAGTTTATTTAATATTAATCAAAGAAGTTTTTATCTTCTTCCGCCAGAAATTTCTTTGCTTCTTTTTCAATAAAATTAACACCCAATCCCGGTCTATCCCATACATCTATCAAACCATCCTTTACAATTTGTTTAGGCAAGCCTTCTACTATATCATACCAAAATGGAGCTGCCTGGGTATATTCAAAGGCGATAAAATTCTCAGG
>JAURKO010000007.1 GCA_030831705.1 Daejeonella sp.
AAAAATACTTGATGTAGGCACAGGTGGTGGATTCCCTGGAATTCCATTAGCTATATTGTTTCCTGAAACTGATTTTCATCTCGTTGATTCAATAGGTAAAAAGATTAAAGTAGTTCATGAGGTTACTTCAGGTTGTGGTTTAGAGAATGTTAGGGCTAGCCATGCAAGAGCTGAACAGATTGATGGTAAATTCCATTTTGTAGTTTCCAGAGCGGTAACCAGACTTTCTGAATTTTATCCCTGGGTAAAAGGAAAATTTGAGAAAAAGTCTATAAACACGATTCAAAACGGGATTTTATACCTCAAAGGTGGTGATTTAGCTGATGAAATTAAAGAAGCAGGGTTAAAAACAGAGCTGATACCTCTATCTAATTTTTATAAAGAGGACTATTTTGATTCGAAATTTGTAGTTTACATTCCCCAATAAAATTTATTTTTTTTCGCAAATGAAATTTGGCATCCCCAATGCCCCTTCATTTGTCTTTACTGTTTTTTTAATCCTGCGTTATAAATTCTGAAAATATGGCATTGCTTCATCAGTTGGCATTATCCTGTCTGCCGGGAATCGGACCGGTACTTGCAAGAAATCTTCTAAGCTATTGCGGTGATGCAGAGCATGTGTTTAAAGCAAAACGTAAACATCTTGCCCAAATCCCTGGAATAGGTCCTAAAACGCTCGAGCATTTAACTAATAATTCTGCTTTGAAACGGGCAGAACATGAACTCAAATTTATAGATAAGTTTAAGATACATGCTTTATTTATTACCGATGAGGAATATCCGAAACGCCTTAAAAATTGTGCAGATGCACCAGTAACAATTTATTTTAAAGGAAATGCAAATCTAAATGCAGCAAAAGTTATCAGTATTGTTGGAACAAGAAATGCTACTGATTATGGAAGAGAGATTTGCAGAACTCTAATTGACGACTTGAAAGTCCATCAACCTTTAATTATTAGTGGGTTGGCCTATGGCATTGATGCTGCGGCTCATAAAGAGGCTCTTAAGAACGAACTGTTGAATATTGCGGTGCTAGCTCACGGGCTCGATCGTATTTATCCTGCACAACACAGAGGAATGGCTGAGAAGATTATGGAGTGTGGTGGACTTATTACCGAATTTATGTCGGAAACAATTCCCGACAGAGAGAATTTTCCAAAACGAAACCGGATTATTGCAGGCTTGGCAGATTTAACCATAGTGGTGGAAGCTAATATCAAAGGTGGGGCATTAATTACTGCTGATCTTGCCAATTCCTATGACAGGGATGTTTTTGCTTATCCTGGTAGGATTAATGATGAATTTAGCAAAGGATGTAATTTTCTGATTAAAACTAACAAAGCAAATTTAATAACCGGAGTAGCTGATCTGGAATATATCATGGGTTGGAATACTGAAAAGGTATCATCTGTAAAAACTCAACTCAGTTTGCCTATTAACTTAACAGGTGATGAGCAGATTCTTGCAGATATACTTTATGCTAATGGCTGTATTGGTGTAGATAAACTTTCTTTTTTAACAGGTTTTAAGCAAAGCAAGCTCGTTATGACCATTTTAGGTATGGAAATGAAGGGATGTATTATTTCATTACCTGGCAAGCTGTATAAAATGACCCATTAAACTGAATTTGATATCAGGCAAGCTAAAATAAGACGGAAATAATTAATGACATTTTGTGCTAGTTCCCCCTTTGGTCGGTGTTGTCACCGTACCAAGAACCATCTATCAAATGGTTGGTGATAACACCATCCAGAGGAAAATCTTAGTCTATTCCCCCTTTGGTCGGTGTTGTCACCGTACTAAGAACCATCTATCAAATGGTCGGTGATAACACCATCCAGAGGAAAAGATACCTCCTCCGGCAAGGTTTATTTTACCCAGTGCCAGTGCCGTATTTCAATGGAACGTTCAGACAGGCCACAGGAATTTAAAGGCAAAAACTGCGGTAGAACACGGGACTGCAGGGACCAAAGAACAATAGTCCCAGCTTTCTAAAACAAGAGAAAATTTTCAATCTAAAACAGCGCAGCGAGATTTTATTTCAACCCAGCTTAATGTTCATTTTTAGGAAAATCATATAAAATTAATTCACCTGTGCCTTGACTCAGCATTTGCCAGCTTTCAAATGGAAAGGATATCATAGCCATTCCGCAGGTTGGAATATTATGAATATTTGATCCGCACAATTTATTTACCAGATCAGTTATCGAAGGATTATGTCCAAATAATGCCACAAAATCCGTCTTATCGTCTATTCTGTTAATACAATCAAGTAAATTAATAGTCAGGGCATCATAAACTTCCATATCCTGGATAATTTCCGATTGGGGAATTTTAAATTCATCTGCAAAATATCGGGCAGTTGAGATAGCGCGTAAGGCCGGACTACTAACCAGTTTTTGAGGGATTAAATTCTTTTTTTTTAATCGATTCGCCATTTCCTGGGCATTTTTTTCACCCCTCGGATTCAAAACTCTTTTAAAGTCCGGTTTTTTAAAATCGGTTTCCTCTGCTTTGGCATGACGAACTATCAGTAATACTTTAGGCATTGCTTTCTTTAATTAATAAACTCAAATCAATTAAATTCATACAGTTAAAATGACTTTTCGGACAATTATTAAATCCAATTTTTGAACAGGGGCGGCAACTTAAATCCTTGACCTCAATAATTTTAGAATAATTCGCTTTGTATGGATACATTCCAAACTCAGGCACCGTATTTCCCCAAACAGATACAATTGGTTTATTGAAAGCTGCAGCAATGTGCATGAGTCCGGTATCATGTGTGATAACCTTTTCGGCCTTACTGATTAAAAAAGCTGATTCATCAAGTTTAAACTTACCACAACCATTAAAAACATGATGGTCTGTAGCTTTTATAATTTCCTCTCCACGTTCTTTATCTTCAGGTCCGCCAAGTAAGACCACAGGGCCTTTAATTCCCTCACAAAGCTTAATTAACTTTTCAACAGGAAGCCGCTTGGTGGCATGCTGGGCACCGATAACTAGTGCAATGTACGACTGATGCGATTTCGGCAAAAGATCAGTAAGAGAATAAGACTTTAGCAAAAAATAGTCAAGCCCCTTATCGTCGTTTTTTACACCAAGAAATTGTACAGTTTGAAGGTATCGATCCACAATATGAACAGGAGGGAGGGTATTCTTTTTAAAGTTGACCAAAAGCCACTTTCTCAAGTTTAACTTATCAAATGAACTGGAGTCTACTCCCAATTTAGTCTTGATCCATAAAGTTCTCAGATTATGATGTAAATCAATTATATAATCAAAGTTTTCTTTTTTTAGTTCCAATATACAATCTGAAAGAGAATTTTCAAGGTAATGGATTTTATCAAGGTGAGGATTGCCTGCCAAAACTGTCTCAAAAGCCTTCTTACTCAAATAATGAAGCTCAATGTCTTCAATCTGTTCTTTGAGGCATCTTATCACCGGACTGGTGAGTACTATGTCTCCGATTGAGCTAAAACGGATGATCAGTATTTTCAGTTTTTTGTTTCTCAAAGCTGTTGTTTCTTTTTTTTCTGTTCAAAGAAAATACTAATCTGTTCAAAATTCATTGCATTAAGACAATTTTCTTTGCTCAAACCTCCTTTTCTTGCAATTAGAGTGCCGAATTTCATATCATTAAAACCTTCTTTTCTGTGAGCATCTGGATTAATCGATAACATAACGCCCTTCGAGATGGCATATTGATGCCATCTCCAGTCGAGATCTAGCCTAAGTGGATTTGCATTGATTTCAATAATTACCTGATTGGCAGCACAGGCATCTATAACCTTTTTATGGTCAATAGGATAGCCACTTCTACTAAGCAGTAATCTACCGGTAGGATGTCCCAGAATCGTGGTATATGGATTCTCAATGGCCTTGATCAAGCGTTCGGTTGCCTTAAGTTCATTCATATTCAAAACGGAGTGTACCGAAGCGACGATAAAGTCAAAACTGCCAAGTACCTCATCAGAATAATCCAAGGAACCATCATATAAGATGTCAGATTCAATTCCTTTAAATATCCTGAATGGAGAAAGCTTTTTATTTAACTCATCAATCTCGCGCTGTTGAGCCGAAATTCTAGTTTCATTCAAGCCATTTGCATAGAATGCTGACTTAGAATGATCGCAAATCCCTAAATATTCTAGCTTGAGCTCATTTTTACAGAAAAGTGCCATTTCCTCCAAGGTATGAACCCCATCGCTCCAGGTACTATGATTATGCAGACTTCCCCGCAGATCAGAATATTCAATTAGTTGAGGCAAGGAATTTGATTTTATAAGTTTGAATTCATTATCCCCTTCGCGCAATTCTGGCTCTATGTACGGGATACCTGCCAGTTCATAAATTTCCGACTCTGTCTTGGCATATAAATCGACACCTTTTAACATAGATTTCAGTATTTCTACATGCTCCTGATTTCCAGTTTTGAGAATTAACTCCCATCCCAACTCATTATTATTCACAAAATGTAATTGAACAATTATACCCTGTTCAGTTTGAAATTTGACTTGATTTCCAAGAATTTCTAAAATCCCGATATCCCAACTTTCAAGTTTTTTTAAAATAGTATCGTCAAGTTCTTTAACCACTATCAGATCAAGGCTATCAATAATTTCTGATCTTCTGCGGTATTGTCCTGTCAGCAATACATGTTCAGGCTTAATTTCAGTTTTAATCTTGTCTAAAAGGGCTTCTGCGAAACTTTCAACCTGCGCATATAGAAAACGGCCATTGCTGGCCATATTAAATTCGATGGTCTTCTTTATCTCTTCTTGTGTTTTGAGTCCGAAACCCTTAGCTTCAATCAGGCGATTTTCATTACAAGCATAATATAATTCCCCAACGTTTTCTATGCCAAGCTCCTTCCAGATGACAAGAATTTTTTTAGGACCTAGGCCTTTTATTCGCATCATTTCGACTATTCCCGGAGGGGTTTTATTGAGCAGGTCGCTGAGATCGAATAGAGAATTGGATTCTATAATTTCCCATATTTTGCCGGCAATACTTTTCCCAAGTCCGTCAATCTGCTCAATTTGATCCAGCGTTTTAGATGCTATTGGATACGGAAGTTTATCGACCTTAAACGCCGCGTTCGCCACAGATTTAACCTTGAATGGATTTTCATCGTGAAGTTCCATTAACTGACTTAATAATCTTAAAGTGCGCGCGATAGTTTTGTTTTCCATAAAGCTAAAGTTCAAAAATAAACAAACCCTTCACTGAAAAGTGAAGGGTTTGTTTATTTTTTAAAATGATCGTGTTTAAGGTAGATTTATTTCACCTGTATATTGTAAGGAATACGCGCCTGAACACCTGAAAGGTTTACGGCATGCTGCATTTGTTCATAATAAATAAATTGATCACCTAATTCACGCTTCATAAAATAAGTCTTGATTTTATCGCCTGAATTTTCGAACAATGATTTAATTGGGTCTAGCTGATCAGGATAGCTAACAATTTTGAAATCTTTTAACTTCGCTTTTTTTGCGGCAGAAGCAATCGCATCATCAATATTTCCGAGTCTGTCAACCAGGCCATTTTGAAGGGCTTCTGTTCCACTCCAAACCCTTCCCTGACCAATACTGTCGACGTAGGACTGAGATTTCTTTCTTCCATCAGCTACTTTTTGTGTGAAAGTACTGTAGACTTTATTAACTTCCTGCTGTATGATCATTCTCTCTGCATCGGTTAATGGGCGATTAATACTTCCAATGTCAGCATATCTGCCGGTTTTAACGCCGTCAAATGTGATGCCCAACTTATTTTTAAAGAACTTCTGCATATTCGGAATTATTCCAAAAACACCAATAGAACCCGTAATCGTGTTTGGTTGTGCAAAAATTGAATCCGCTGCGCAGGCTATATAATATCCACCTGACGCTGCAACATCTCCCATAGAAACAATAACCGGTTTAACTTTTTTGGTTAAAACCATTTCCCTCCAGATAACATCCGAAGCAAGTGCGCTTCCACCTGGTGAATTAACCCGAAGTACAATTGCCTTTACTTTTTTATCTAGACGAGCTTTTCTAATTGCTCTTGAAATCCGATCAGAACCTATTGACTCATCATTTCCTTCGCCACTGATTATTTCTCCATTCGCATAAACAATTGCGATACGGTTTGATGAACCTGATGAGTTTTCTTCAGGAGCCGGAGCATATTCTTCAATACTTACTGATTTAAGTTCTTTATTCTTTTCTATACCTGATTTTGATTTCAATTCATCAATAACCTCGTCTTTATATTTTAGTCCGTCAATCATTTTATAAACCAATGCATCATTTGGATTTCTCACTTTGGAACTGTCAGCCAAAGAATACAGAGTACTTTTAGAAATTTTTCTACTTCTTGAGATCTCAATCAGGAAGTGATCATACATTGATCCTAGGAAGGAATTTACCTGCTTACGGTTTGGCTCACTCATTTTATCCAGAATAAATGGCTCAACTGCACTTTTATATGTTCCAACTTTAATAATTTGTGCTTCAATTTCAAGTTTTTCAAGAGAACCCTTAAAAAACATCAGCTCGGTACTTAGTCCTCTGAAATCGATCATGCCTTCCGGATTCATATAAACCTTATCTGCAATAGATGCCAGATAATATGCACCCTGAGTATAAACTTCGCTATAAGCTAAAATGAATTTTCCGCTTTTTTTGAAATCAATCAGCGCATTTCTTACCTCTTCAATGGTAGCAAAACCGGCACTTAATGAAGACACATCAAGAAATATACCTTTGATATGGTCATCTTTTTTTGCTTCTGCTAAATTTTCCAGGATCTCATTAAGACCAAGCGTTTTTTTACTCTCAAAACCCATAAGCCCCAATTCAGCAAATGGATTTATATCTGTCCTTTCTTTGATAGGATAATCCAATCTGACATGCAAAATACTGTTGGATGCTGGACTTACCTTTTCATCACTTCCTGCAGACGAAACTATAGAAACAACAATGGCAATTAGGAGCACAAAAACAACGAAAAAGGATAGGATGAAACCTATCATTGAAGCGAAAACAAATTTGAAAAACTCTTTCATATCAGGTACAAATATATTATCTATGCAATTATACAAATTACAGATATAGATTTTTGTAATTTGTTACAAAGGGTCTAAAATTAAATGCAAACAAGTTACATTTTACTCGGTAGTAATCTTGGTGATAGAAGAAAATATATTGCATTAGCAATTTCTGCTATTGGAGTAAAGCTGGGAAAAATTGAAAGACGTTCATCACTTTATGAAACAGCCTCTTGGGGGAAGCATGATCAACCAGACTTCTTAAATCAGGTTATTGAACTTAAAACAAACCTTAACCCAAAGGATTTATTAGCAGAAATTTTAAGCATAGAAATTCTTTTAGGCCGTAAGCGCATTGAAAAATGGGGTTCCAGGATTATAGATATTGATATTTTACTTTATGGAGATCAGGTAGTTGATGAACCTGAACTTACCATACCTCATCCTTTTCTAGCGTTCAGACGGTTTTGCCTGATGCCACTGAATGAGATCGCTCCGAAATTTGTTCATCCAGTATTGAAAAAAAATATTCAGGAATTGCTGTTTGAATTATCAGACGATTTGTTTGTAAAAAAGACATCTTGATTTTTTACAAAAATAAGTCTCAAATATAGATAAGCCGCTGATCGTATGCTTATTCTCCGAGAAAGGCTCCAGTTCTTTAATTCTGCTAACCTAAAAATCGCTCTGCCATAGGGATAGGGGATGTTTTTTTTAGTGACAAGGTTGTAATACTATTATTGTGCAAAAATCATCCTTATTGATGAACAACAGAATACTCAACACCTCTCATCTATTTTGAAATCCCATCTTGAATCGAATACCTTGATTTTTATTAAAGAAATTTTTGCTTCTCCGTTGTTAAGCCATTCTTCTATTACCTGTCGATTAAAGGATTTGAATCAACTCACGTTTCATCTTTGTCTAAATCGTCTAGTTGCTTAGTTTTTGGTATAAACCTCTGTTTGGATTAGACACAACAGGATCAAGAATTAAATAATTATATAATCACTAGGGGTATTTTAGTACATTAATTCAGCTTGGCAATTCAATGAAATATTGATTATTTTCTGGATTAATTTTTATCTGCAGTTCTGAACTGAAAAAGGGAAATCAGAAAATAGATAATTATAATAATCGGAACTGCCTCAAATTTTAAAAATAACAAGAGGAGTAAAGATGAAATAATTAAGATATACCTAAGCACATTCTCTTTTAAATCCAGAGTTTTAAACTTCAAGGAAATCAGTGGTACTTCGGCTACCAAAAGCATACTCATAACAAGAATGAAGATTAGCAAAAACCATGGATTCAGTATAAAATCCGCAAAAAAAGTATTGCTTTCAACGATTATAAGTGGAAAAGAAGCAATTAGCAGGGCATTAGCTGGTGTAGGCAGACCTATAAAATTTTCGGATTGACGGGTGTCGATATTAAACTTGGCGAGTCTCAATGCAGAAAAAACAGCAATAATAAACGCTGAAAAGCTTAACCATGTACCTCCAAATTCTGGCTGTGGAGAAAGTGCGAATAAATGGAAAACAATCATCGAGGGCAGAACACCAAAGCTTACCACATCTGCAAGAGAATCCAATTCCTTGCCGATTTCAGAATATGCTTTTAATAAACGAGCCAGCATCCCATCAAAAAAATCCAAAATGGCAGCAATAAGTATCGCATATGAAGCCCAGATCAGGTTTCCCTGAAATACAAAAACAATTCCCAGACAGCCACTAAATAAATTCAGACAGGTTACAGAATTTGGGATATGTTTCTTCATTAGAAATTAAGCTTATTCCTAAAGGTATGAATAACCGCTGATTTTAATCAAAATCTAATCCGTTCAGATTAGGAATTCATTGAAATCAGGAATTCCTCGTTAGTTTTTGTACCACGCATTTGGGATTGTAAAAACTCCATCGATTCTTGAGAATTCATATCAGCCAGATGATTCCGTAAAATCCAGATTCGTTGTAGTGTATCTTTATCAAGTAATAAATCATCACGACGAGTACTGGAAGCGGTAAGATCAATAGCAGGGAAAATACGCTTGTTAGATAGCTTTCTATCTAACTGTAATTCCATGTTACCTGTTCCTTTAAATTCTTCGAAGATCACCTCATCCATCTTAGATCCTGTCTCAGTAAGAGCGGTTGCAAGGATAGTTAAGGAACCGCCGTCTTCAATATTTCTTGCTGCACCAAAAAAGCGCTTTGGTTTATGCAATGCATTCGCATCAACACCACCTGAAAGTATTTTACCTGAGGCTGGAGCAACAGTATTGTATGCCCTGGCTAAACGAGTTATGGAATCAAGAAGAATAACCACATCATGTCCGCATTCTACCATACGCTTCGCTTTTTCGAGGACGATATTTGCAATTTTAACATGGCGTTCAGCCGGTTCGTCGAATGTAGAAGAAACTACTTCTGCACGTACACTTCTAGCCATATCTGTAACTTCTTCCGGACGCTCATCTATTAGTAAAATGATTAGGTAAACCTCAGGGTGGTTTTTAGCAATGGCATTTGCCACATCTTTTAGAAGCATGGTTTTGCCTGTTTTAGGCTGAGCCACAATTAATCCACGTTGTCCTTTTCCAATTGGAGTAAACAAATCAATGATCCGCGTAGAGTGATTTGCAGTATCTACAAACAGATTCAGTTTTTCTGTTGGGAATAATGGAGTAAGGTAATCAAATGGAACCCTATCGCGCACTTCGGCAGGAATACGACCATTAATGGCCTCAACTCGTACTAGAGGGAAATATTTTTCACCTTCTTTAGGTGGGCGTATACTTCCTCTTACAGTATCACCAGTTTTAAGTCCGAAAAGCTTTATCTGAGATTGAGAGACGTAAATATCATCCGGAGATGAAAGATAATTGTAATCAGATGATCTTAAAAAACCATAGCCGTCTGGCATGATCTCCAATATTCCTTCATTAACAATTACATTGTCAAAATCCAAATTGATTACAGGGGCCTCCTGAGTTCTTGGATTTTGGTTTGGATTTTGATTTTGCCTGCGATCAAATTTTCTTGGTTCTGCCTGTTCTGATGGTCTTGCCTCTTTATTTTCCTGTACTTTTTCGACAGAATTATCAGAATTAATCTGGTTTTGAACGGGATCAATCACTGGAACATCATCTTCTTCAGGAAAATCAAAAGTTCGGGTATTATCCAATGGAACTTCTTTATGTTGTTTGTTTTCAGAAACAGGCTTTGTGCTGCGCAAACGCTTACGGGGTTTGTCGCCGTTATCTAATGAATCATTTGCGTCAAGGATCTCAGACTCTTCTTCATGAGTGTCAGAAACAGGAGCGCTTACAGCAAATTCAAGAATCTTTGAAATAAGATCCGGTTTACGTAAGGTATCAGTATCCTGAATACCTAAAGTTTGCGCAATTTCACGTAGCTCTGAGACGAGCTTATCGTTCAATTTGGTACTATCCAGCATTAAATTTGGTTTATATTTTTTTGGAATTTTAGTTCAAAATACTTATCCTGGAAATAGACGACACAAGAATTCTTATAAATGATATTTAATGGGAGAATTTATGTGATTTCCTGAATTCAGGGATAAAATGAGATTACGACACAATTCTATGCAATAATCTCTAATAAAACAAAATTTTAATTATTTTTTTAATGAGCAGCGCTCATCTTTCATTAATTTTACTAAAATTTCTTCCAAAACAATGAATAGAGAACAGTTAATTGACCAGATAAAAGCTAAGAAATCCTTCCTATGTGTTGGTTTGGATACTGATTTAACACTTATTCCTCAGTTTTTGCTCGACTATGAAGATCCTGTTCTTGAATTTAATAGGCGAATAATTGATGCCACACATGATTTATGTGTCGCATACAAACCCAATAGCGCATTTTATGAAAGCAGAGGTATTGTAGGATGGAAAAGTTTAATTGAAACCTCAAAACTCATTCCTTCTTCCTGTTTGGGTATTATAGATGCTAAGCGTGGTGATATTGGGAATACCTCATCCATGTATGCTAAAGCATTTTTCGATCCTTCCTCTTCAGGAATGAATTTTGATGCAATAACCATCGCACCCTATATGGGGAGTGATTCTGTGAAGCCGTTTTTGGCATTCCATGATAAATGGGTTATTTTGCTTGCATTAACATCAAATGAAGGAAGTAAGGACTTTCAGTTTATTCAAAGTGAAAACGGTCGTTTGTTTGAAAATGTCATTGAAAAGGCAAATACTTGGGCCGGGAATGACCGACTGATGTATGTAGTTGGTGCAACACGTGGGGAAGAATTTTTAAGTATCCGTAAACATGCTCCAGATCATTTTCTACTCGTTCCAGGAGTTGGTGCTCAGGGTGGAAGCCTGCAGGAAGTATGTAAATATGGCTTATCTCCAAACTGTGGATTGTTGGTAAATTCATCAAGATCAATAATTTATGCATCCTCTGGTGAGGATTTTGCAGATCGTGCAAGGGAAGAAGCTAAAAAACTACAATTGGAAATGGAAATATTGCTTCAGGGTATTGGGTTTTAAATAAATCTCGTACTCTTTATTCTGAGCTAGGATTCAAGTATTTAAGGATTTTAGGATAGCCTAATTTACTCAGTCTTACAAATCATACAATCCTATTAATTCTATTACATACAACATTAGTAAGCCCCAAATTTCTTAAACAACCACTCAAACAATTAACAGTATCGTTCAATCAACCATTTTTTACAACAGAATTTTAATCGGGATCTTAATTCATGATTCAGAATGAAGACTTGTTGCATTATATATGGAAATTCAGACTTTATCAGGTAACAGATCTGAAAAGTACCTCGGGAGATAGCCTTGAAGTTATCCGCGCAGGACACCATAACTACCATGCAGGTCCTGATTTTTCAAATGCCAAAATCAGGATTGGAGATACCATTTGGGCAGGTAATGTCGAGATTCATAGTCGTTCTTCGGATTGGTACCGACATCAGCATCAGCTTGATATGGCCTATGATAATGTGATTTTGCATGTAGTGGCTAATCATGATCAAAGCATTTTCAGGACTGATGGAACAGAGATTACTGTTTTGGAGATTGATAAACTCATTCCTCAAGCCATCTCAAAAAATTATGAGGAACTGATGGCCGGATTAAACTGGATACCCTGTGAAAAGAAGATAAAATTTGTTGATGAAAATTACATAAATATTTGCCTTTCAAGAGTTTTGCTAGAACGTCTTGAGGAAAAAAGTGAACTTCTTGAGAAACTGCTAATAGAAGTTAAAGGTAATTGGGATGAGGCATTTTATATTACACTGGCAAGAAATTTCGGTTTTAAAATAAATTCTCTTCCCTTTGAGATGCTTGCCCGATCCATACCACAATCTTTGCTTGCAAGATATAAAGACCGGCCCTTACAGATTGAGGCCCTCATTTTTGGGCAGGCAGGATTTTTGGATCATAAACTAAATGATACCTATCCTCAATTACTGCGGAATGAATATCGTTTTCTGCAGATAAAGCATGATCTGCGTCCTTTAGACAAATATCTTTGGAAATTTATGCGATTAAGACCTCATAATTTTCCATCCATCCGACTTGCTCAGTTTGCCGCTTTAATTATCCGTTCTAATCATTTGTTTTCTGAATTAATTCATGAAAGGGATATAAAATTGATTGTCCATAGGTTTAACAATTTAAAGATGAATGAGTACTGGAATACACATTATCGCTTTGATCAGGAAAGTGCATTTTTTAAATTAACCCTGGGGAAGGAAGCAATAAATAATATTCTTATTAATACGGTTGCAGTTTTTTTATTCACTTTCGGACTCAAAACAGGCAGCGAAATTCATCAGGAAAGGGCATTCATGCTACTTGAAAGTCTCAAAACTGAACATAATTCAACCATTAAAAGGTTTCATGAAATCGGGGTGAATTCTATCAATGCTGCTATAAGTCAGGCTCTTATTCAATTAAAAAAATCATATTGTGATCAAAAGAAATGTTTATCTTGCGGTATTGGAGTTAAATTAATGAGCAAGTAAAATGTTTCAGCAATTTCTTATATTTTTTGAAAAGCGTTCTTTTGGGGTTTGTACCTACATTGGAGAACGATTAAATATTTCTATTTCCAAAATCAGACTTTTTTTCATTTACTCATCTTTTCTGGCTGTTGGTTTTCCACTGGTATTTTATGTTTTTGCCGCCATTGTTTTGGATGTAAGGCATTACGTCAAGAAAATCAGGACAAGTAGTGTTTGGGATTTTTAGGATTACCTAAGATCATTCACATGTTGAAGCTAGTGCGTCGCTTCATCAACATTACACTATTGCCATTCTCGTAACTCTTCTTTTTTAGAATATTAAATTAACGTGAGTTCGATATAAAATCTTACTTGGCAAAGTTTAGACTGAAGTTTTTCTCTTATTATAGAAATCAAGGTCTGTTTCTCTTCGCTTATGACAGCCCCGTGTTCTGCCCTATTTTTTTTGCCGGAAATTTAATTTTATCATGAGATTTTTATCGCAAAAAAGATAGATCTGCCACCCGGGTTTGTTTAACATGGGCTATGGTTCTATTTACGGAAGCCAGTCCCGATGAAAAACAGCTCCGAGTACAATAAACCTTGCCAAAGGAGGTAGCTTCCGGTGCCATTGGTGGTAACTACTGCGGGCACTTCATGCGCTCCAATAAGGTTACATTAACCTTTTTAATCAGACTAACTGGTTCTTCCATTTCATCTTTTTTGCATCCTGAAAGTACTAAGACAGTCAGCATAAATAGAGAATTGACTTATTGGAACTAATGAGTAAGGACTTTTTAATAAATATTTGAGTTTTATTTAAAGCACTTACGACAAGCACTTACGTTTGATTGTTTGGCGTAAAAATAATCAAAGCCTGTCAGGAAAGAATTTTTGCAATCTCTATAAAACCCTTTTCAAATGCCTTTTCGGCAGCAGTTTTTCCATCTTCCATCTTAGCATCAACAATTGCTCCGGCCTCTAATAAAACAATCAAAAGTTCGATATTTCCGTTACTGGCGGCAGAATGCAGCGGAGTGGCTCCCGATTTTTGTACAACATTGATATCTGCGCCTGCCTCAAGCAGCATTTTGGCAATCATCGTATAATTTGATGCCACGGCAGAGTGAATTGGATATACATTAAAGCCATTTCTTGAAGGTATATTTGGATCAGCACCATTTAATAGTAATGTTCGGATGACATCTTCGTTTCCAAAATAGGAAGCCAAACTAAGCGGGGTAAATCCATCCTCAGAAAATTCATGAATAAGTCCGGCGTTTTCTGATAGGGCATTAGTAACATAATCATTCTTACCGATAGCCGAAGCTTCAAAAATGCTGATTTCGGGAATATGCTTAATAATAATATCCGCTAATTCAGGTTTTTTATAATAACAACAGAGTAGTAAAGGAGAAATCAGCTGACTTGTTTTTTGTGTGGCAAGTTTCGGATTAGAATTAAGTAATGCATGTAATTCAATTGCATTACCAGTTAATATGTATTCCTCCAATAAATCCTGATCCATTTTTTTGGGTGTTAAATGAACTAATCATCTGTTTATCAATAATAATAAAATTAAATAAAAAAATACAGCAGATTTAGGCTATATCAAATATTCTTTATAACATTATATTTGTCAATAATTAGCAAAAAATCGAATGCCCTTATTAAAAGGAAATCAATTCAGGAGTGGAAATTCTTTTCGCGATGAGCCTCAGCGTGAATCCGCCACTAAACCACGTGCACCAAAAGAAGCGACTGAGGATCTTCCCAAGTTCAAGTTGAATGACGGCAGATCAATTAAGATAATCGGTCTATTTTTTCTGATTGTTTCAATTTATTTCATGGTGGGCTTTACTTCCTATTTATTCACCTGGCAGGATGATCAGAGTTATGTGATCGATGCCAATGGTGGCTGGAGTAATTTGATGAAGACTCAGGAGGAATTAACTGAAATGGGTTTGAACCAGCCGGCGGTTCAAAACTGGCTTGGTAAATTAGGGGCACTTTTATCCCATCAGTTTATTTATGAATGGTTTGGTGTTGCTTCTTTTCTTTTCATCGGTGTCTTTTTTATCATTGGATACCGTATGTTATTTAAAATCAAAGTTTTATCTATTAAAAAAACTCTAGCATATTCTTTCTTTCTACTAATTTTTACATCCTTAACTTTCGCATTTTTCCATGCTTTCATAAATGATTACCCTCATTTCCTGGAGGGAGAGTTTGGATTCTGGACCAATCGGCTGCTGCAAGCTCAGATAGGGGATGCAGGTACTGCCGGATTGCTGGCATTTGCTGGTCTAAGCGTCCTGATTATAGCTTATAACATCGACTTTAAACTGCCTGAACGTAGTCCGAAACCCGAATATATTGTTCCTGAATCCGGTAATGAAGTAGAACTCGAAGATGAGGTTTTATATCCGCCGGTAGAATTTAATTTACCCAATCGCCCCGGTCAGGAGTTAGCAGATACAAATACACAAAAGCTAAGTCAGAATCTTCCACCAATAGAAATGTCGGAAGAGATTGAAAATGAAGATCACGTTCCTGTTGTGCTTAGCCCTTCCAAAAATATACCATTTGAAACAGCCATGGCAGTTTCCAATGATTTGAAAGAATCGCCGCCACTAACAATAGAAAAAACTGAGGAAGAGAAAAAATCAACCGAGCTGGTTGAGCAATTTGGTATGTATGATCCAACGCTTGATTTGTCAAGTTATAAATACCCGCCGTTGGATTTGCTCGAAAACTACGGTTCAAATAAGATTGCTGTTAATTCTGAAGAGCTTGAAGCCAATAAGAATAAAATAGTTGAAACACTCAACCATTATAATATTGAAATTGATAAAATCAAAGCAACTATCGGTCCGACGGTTACTTTATACGAAATTATTCCAGCACCAGGAGTCAGAATCTCGAAAATCAAAAATCTGGAAGATGATATTGCCCTGAGCCTCGCAGCTTTGGGTATACGTATCATTGCTCCAATGCCTGGAAAGGGGACCATAGGAATTGAGGTTCCAAACCAGAACCCTGAAATGGTATCCATGCGTTCTGTGCTGGCAACAGAGAAATTTCAGAATACCACCATGGATTTGCCGATTGCACTTGGAAAAACGATTTCGAATGAGGTATATATCGCCGACCTATCAAAAATGCCACATTTGCTGGTCGCCGGTGCTACCGGTCAAGGTAAATCGGTTGGTATCAATGCAATTCTGATTTCCTTATTATACAAGATGCATCCTTCACAATTGAAGTTTGTTTTGGTAGATCCTAAAAAGGTAGAATTAACACTTTTCAGAAAGATTGAGAGACACTTTCTTGCCAAATTACCTGGAGAAGCAGATGCCATTATCACCGACACCAAAAAGGTAATCACCACATTAAATTCACTATGCATAGAAATGGATTTGCGTTATGATCTCTTGAAAAACGGACATGTCCGCAATTTGAAAGAGTATAATCAAAAATTCATTAGTAGGAAACTAAATCCAAATGAAGGTCATCGTTTTTTGCCATTTATAGTGCTTATCATTGATGAGTTTGCGGATCTGATGATGACTGCCGGTAAGGAGGTTGAGACACCGATTGCGAGAATTGCTCAATTAGCCCGTGCGGTTGGTATACACCTCGTCATTGCCACCCAGCGTCCTTCAGTTAATATTATTACTGGAACGATTAAAGCGAATTTCCCGGCGCGACTGGCTTTCAGGGTGCTATCTAAAATTGATTCAAGAACAATCTTGGATAGTGGAGGGGCTGATCAGTTGATTGGCCGCGGAGACATGCTTTTATCCACAGGAAGTGACCTGATTAGGATACAATGCGCTTTTGTGGATACTCCGGAGGTTGAAAAAGTGTCTGAATTTATCGGTTCACAACGCGGATATCCTTCTGCATGGATGCTGCCTGAATATCTTGATGATAACGCCGACTCTTCGGCAAAAGACTTTGACGCTTCCGACCGTGATCCGATGTTTGAAGAAGCTGCTAGACTTATTGTGTTGCATCAACAAGGTTCTACTTCATTAATCCAGCGAAAGCTTAAATTAGGGTATAACCGGGCAGGTCGTATAATTGATCAATTGGAGGCTGCTCACATCGTAGGTCCATTCGAAGGAAGCAAGGCTAGAGAAGTATTAATACCTGACGAATATTCTTTGGAACAGTTCTTGAACACGTTAGATAATAATGATTAATTAAATTAAAAATCAAATGAAGAAGTTATTTATAGCTGCATTTCTTGTTTTAGGTTCCATGATGAGTGTGATGGCACAGAGTGAGGCGAAGGCAAAGGCAATTTTGGCAGAAGTTTCCAAAAAGTACCGCAGTTATGACGTGATTAAGACTGAATTTTCATATACCCTTGAAAATCCGGAAGCTAAAATTAAAGAAGTACAGGCGGGAACCTTAATTGTAAAATCAAAGCTTAATAAATATAAAGTGATATTGAAAGGTCAGGAGTTGATTAGTGATGGTAAAAGTCAGTGGACTTACCTTAAAGCAGATAAAGAAGTTCAGGTGAGTGAGGTTGACAATTCTGCGGATGCATTGAATCCTGCTAAATTATTCACCATTTATGAAAAGGGTTTCAAATCGCTTTATACGAATGATACCAAGGTGAACGGAAAAATGGTACATAACATTGATTTAAGTCCGACGGATACCAAACGCAGCTTTTTCAAAGTAAAACTGCAGATTGATAAATTGAATAAACAAATTGTGAATGCCATTATCTTCGATAAAAATGGAAATCGTTACACGTATAGTATCAAAACCTTTACGCCAAATATTAAAGTACCTGAGTCAACTTTTGCATTTGATGCCAAGCTTTATCCGGGTGTAGAAGTGGTGGATTTAAGATAAGAATTATAAAATTTTGTTTAAGGCTTCAAACTATAAATGTTTGAAGCCTTTTTTGTTATTTTTGGAATGTAATGACCCTAAGTTATACCCAGCATACTCTTGATAAGCTTGAAGCTCTGATTAAAACGCTCGGATTTAAGTTGCGTTATGAAAAGGGTAATTTTAAGACAGGATCCTGTGTTTTGGAAAATGACCGGATTGTGATTGTTAATAAATTTTCTAATCTGGAGAGCAAAATTAATTCATTGGCTGAACTGCTTCAGCGATCAGAAACCGATGAAAGCCTTCTTGATGAAAAGCAAAAGGCATTCCTTTACGTATTGAAACAAACAAAAATAGCGTTTTGAAGATTACATTTTTAGGAACAGGAACCTCCCAGGGTGTACCGGTCATTGCATGTGATTGCTTGGTTTGTGCATCCGATAATAAGCATGACAAGCGTTTAAGGGTCTCTGTTCTGATCCAGGATCAGGGAAAGGCAATTGTGATTGATTCGGGGCCTGATTTCCGTTATCAGATGCTTAGGGCAGGGGTGAAGCAGCTGGATGCGATTTTGTTTACCCATGAGCACAAAGATCATGTAGCCGGACTTGATGATGTGCGTGCTTTTAACCACAAACAACAGTCTGAAATTGATATTTATGCCCATATTCGGGTTCACGAGGCGCTTAGAAATGAGTTTCATTACATATTCTCAGGCAACAACTATCCAGGTATTCCCCGATTAAAGTTGAACATTATTGAAGAAAATGAAACCTTTGATGTTTCAGGAATTGCTGTGGTACCGATATCGGTTATGCATTTCAAATTACCCGTCTTTGGTTTCAGGATAGGAGTTTTTACTTATATCACCGATGCTAATTCAATATCTGAAGAGGAAAAGCAAAAAATACGAGGCTCAGAATTTTTGGTAATTAATGCGCTGCAGAAAACGAAACACATCTCACATTTTACTCTGAATGAAGCCCTAGAACTGGCAGCAGAGATTGGGGCAAAAAAAACCTATATCACGCATATCAGTCACAAAATGGGCACGCACCTGGAAGTATCTAAAGAATTGCCGGAAGGGGTTTATCTGGCATATGATGGATTGGAATTGGAACTATAAATTCACGAATTTAGCTCTTCTTCATTAGGAAAATTCGTTTTCGCTTCATGGTTTGGTTGTTACCGGTTATCAGTTACCTGTTGCCAGTATGTCAGATTGAAATTTGATGATAACAATGACAATTTTGGATTCTTAGGCTGATAATGAATCCACCAAAAACAACCGTCATACCGATCCGCCCTTCACGGAGAGTGATCTTTTGAGGGATTTAGAAATTTCAATTTTAAATCCTAGTCGCTAGCCGGGTAACAGCTAACCGATAACATCCTTATTTGTGCCCAGGAGCAGATTCGAACTGCCACACCCGTTAGGGCGCCACCCCCTCAAAGTGGTGCGTCT
>JAURKO010000065.1 GCA_030831705.1 Daejeonella sp.
TGAGATGATATTTTGACTGGGCAAAAAGCCAGGTCTGTCACCCGGGTTTATTTTACAGTGGCAGTAGTCCTTTTGCCGGACTGTACCTCCCAATGAAATACAGCACCAGGTAAAATAAACCTTGCCTGAGGAGGTTCCAGCTTTCCAGCTGGAATGACAACGATTTTTCGCCTGTTGTTGGTGTTATCTCCGACTATTTGATATGATGGTGTTTGGTAAGGCAAGAACAACGACCAAAAGGAAACATAATTTCTTGGCGACTGATATTTTAAAGGTTCAGTTTAATTTACTGAACACAAGTTCACCAATCTTCTCTCCCTCTGTTATACCTGCTTCCATACCTTCACGATAATGAATTCCTCCATAGAGACGGCTTAAAGCTGCTTCATTTGCTGCCTGCTTAACATTATCATATTTTCTATCAGGCCAGCCCCATGCTCTTTCCGTATTATCTACAAAGGGTGTTTTATCGCCAAACATTTTTGTTAAAACCATAGCAGATGCACTTGAAATAATCGAATGTCCACTAGTATATTCTGGGAAAGGCGGTGTTTGAAGATAAGGCTTCCATGCATTATCCATGTAATTATTAATATAGGTTTCAGGCCTTAATAAATCATAAGTGAATTTAGTATTCCAGCAGGCGATGAAAGCATCCATTACCGCAATAGAAACGCCTGCATATGCAAATACAGTTTTATTAAAATCAGCCTTTTGGGTTTTACAAACAATACCGGTAATGCCCATCCAATGCCCACCAGGTGTCATTGCCTTAGTAGCAAACATCACATGACCAGAGACATTGACTTTGAATCCATTACAATCCCAAAAGTCGGCGATAGCTTTTTGCTCATCATTTAATTTATTACCGGTTTCATATACTTCATTTGCAAGCTTATAAAAATCACTATTCTTGTCTTTACTGAATTTTGATGGTGGTTTAGGTAAAAATTGACTTGCAGAATCAATTAATACAGGACGGATTTTCATCCAGCTAGGCTCAATTGCAGGCATATAAGCTGGCGGAGTTGGAACCCACCTACCCTCTTCATTTGTTACAGTATATTTAACTGCCGAACGGGTTTGCTTATAATTGTCTTTTTTAGACCAATCCAGTATTTCCTTGCTTACTTTAAGTGCATATTCCTGCGAATTATCTAATAATTCATCAGGCATACCACTATCCCTGGCTAATTCAATCTGACCATCAATGATCTTTTGGGTAGAATCCTTTGAAAATGTTAATTCCTTTCCAACATACATGTAAGCCAGAATTGCTGAAAACTCCTTGTTCACGGGCTTTTGAGCAGCAGAAACACTGAGACCTGCAATCTTACCACTTAAAGGCTTGTATTCTTTAGACTGACTAGCAATGACTTCATAAGCTGCTATGCTGCTGTATGCATAGATTCTGCTAGCTACCGGCGGCGAAAATATATCATGCGTAATCACTTGTGTCAGTAGTCCAACTGTTTTGGAATATTGTTCAGGATTTGAGAAAATAGTTTCGTAATCACTCTTCTTGGCACAAGAACTAAACAAAATACCGATAAAAACAGCGAGCACTAATTTTTTCATTTTAAACATTTATTCTTTATAAACTTAGGCTTTTTTAAGCTTAAGGATTGGACTAATAATGTAACATAATAAAAATTATAAAATCCAAAAGCAATCTAAAAATCAATATCAGGTTGCTAGAGGTGGACCTTTTGGAACCTGTACTTTTTTACGTACTGGCTTATCGGTTGATTTTTTAGCCGTAAATTTAGCTGTTCTGTATTCACCCATGTGTATATCGCCTGTCATAGCGTTTGCACTCAGCTCCCCAGAAAAATAGAAAGTAATTTGATCACCAGACATTCTCAAAATGCTACTTAATTTAATCTGATTGCCTTCAATTGTTCCGTTAATATCCCGAACATCAAAATCTCCTTTATGAGTTCCATTGATCCAGTTTCCATCCTGCTGTATTGTAAACGTGTGCTTGACAGTGCTGTTGAAATATCTAACATCAACATCCCATTTTCCGGTAATATTTGCTGCTGGAGCAGTCATTAAATCAGATTTAGGACTACGCTTTCTAGAAAGTATTTCAAATATTCTGTTTGCCACAATAACATCCTCTCCTTCCTTCATATGGCTTGAAACTATATCAATTGTTGTAGTTCCATCACTTTCTTCGCGTGAACCAATAGCAACCCTTGGTTTTGTACTGCTGATTTCTTCAACAAGTTCATATCCGGTAATATTAAGTTTGGCAGGATCCCAAGAGATCCATAAGGTTGGATGCTTGTTCGAGAGCTCTGCTGGATCTGTCACGTAAGATTTTACTCCCTGAATACTTTGTGCTTTTTTTGCAATTGTATCCAATCGTTTAAGCCAGTTCTTATATTCTGCATCATGATCGCGTTTGACCCAGGTTTCAACTGCAGCCATCATCCCAATCATTTCTTCACGACCAACCTTATTATCTCGTCCCGGACCATGGTGTGGCGAACTTGCCTGCCATGCCGCCATTAAAATATCTTTGTTTCCTAACAGCAAACCAGCACACTGAGGACCGCGCATTGCTTTTCCACCACTGTACGCAACCACATCAGCTCCACGTTGAAGATGTACTGAAGGAATTGTCAAATTTTCGGCAGCTGCATCTATTAAAACAGGTACATTTTTAGGCTTTGCAATACCGGCAATCACTTCAAGTGAGAAAGGCTGTCCGGTAAAAGATCCATCTACAGCATTCACATAAATCATTGCTGTTTTTGGATTAATCGCTCTCTCAAGCTCTTCAGGGGTTGTCACATGGACAATGGATACCCCGATATTACGAATAGAATGATCATAAGTATTGCGGGAATACAGAGGAATAATTACTTCATTCTTTTCAAATCCACTTAAATTTGGTATTCTGATTAATTTTTCTGGACTTCCACCGGTTACACAGGCAGCAGTCACATGTTTCATACCTGCTGCACATCCCGCTGAAACCATTCCCCATTCAGATTTTGTAATATCTGCCAACCTTTGACCGATACCTTCAGCTAATTCATCGTACTGTACGAAGTTTTGAGACGCGGCTTCCATTGCTTCTCTTACCGGGGGCAATTCGATCGAACCACCAATAATGGTGTAGGCACCACGGCAATTAATAATAGGTTCGACACCTATGGAGCGAAAAATATTCGATTCGTCCATAAAGGAAGTTTCGGTAATTACCTCTCCTGCGTCAATCAGTGAAGAAGATTTTGAAAAAACAGCACTTGAACCTGAGTTTGAAGCAAAAACAGATTCTTTGCTAAGTGCTCCACCAGCGATAGGAAGCAGGGCTAATCCCTTGATTAAATTTCTACGTTTCATTTAATTATATTGAATGATTAGATTATCAAAACCTAAATAAATAGTTTAATTAAAATCAGATTTTATTGATAGGTACTAACCTAACCAAAACACCTGTATCTTCAGTCATAACATAAAGCATTTGATCAGGTCCATATTTAACATCTCGTATCCTTCCAAGATTGTGTAGCAAAGCCTCATCATGAACAAACTTATCGTTTTTCATAACAACACGGTAAAGTTTCTTAGTAGCAAGACCACCAATGAAAATATTTCCATCCCATTTTGGATAAGTTGTCCCGTAAACAAAATCTAGCTCTGATGGTGCTATTGCATAATGATGTATTGGAGGTTCTGTACCTTCTTTAAAAGGACTTTCAGAAATTAATGACCCATTATATTCAAGACTGTATGTTGCCAAAGGCCAGCCATAATTAGCCCCAGGTTTTAAAATATTCAACTCATCACCGGCAAGTTCACCAAATTCAACAAAAAATATCCTTCCGGTTTTAGGATCCCGGCGAAAGCCCTGATGCATCCGATGACCATATGAATAGATTTCAGGTAATGTCCCGGAAGTATTTAAAAAAGGATTGTCTTTTGGTACACTTCCATCATCATTCAGCCTCATGGTCTTTCCATCCGGAGCAGAAAGGTTTTGCGAGTTCATCCTGTCACTGTGTATTCCAACGGTAAAATATAGGAATCCTTTATCATCGAATCCGATCTTGCTGCCAAACCAGTCACCATTTCGTTTAAATGGTCCGGCTTTGTAAATCATCTTTTCCTCCACAAAATTATCACCGATTAATTTTCCTCTCATCAATGCAGTATAACCGGTACCGGGTGACGTTGGCTCTATAAAATATGAAAAGTAAATCACCCTGTTCTTTTCGAAGTTGGGATGCAATTTAACGTCACGCAAACTTGTTGGAACATTCCCTCCTATAGGATTCGCCTGGACTTTACCATCTTTAAATCTCAATAATTTACCACTTCGCTCTGCAATTAGCACTGAATTATCAGGCATAAAAACAATGCTATACGGCCTTATAAGATTCTTTGCAACCGTATCAACCATGAACAACTGATCCTCCGAACTATACACATTACTAACCTTTACTGGTAATGGGAAAAAACGTCCGGATAAATTCTTTTCAATACTATAGTTTTTAAGAGGCAATACTGGCTTGGATACAGTAGCATTTAAATCTTGCTTTACAAATTGCCGTACATATGCTATTAATTGCCATCTTTTTTCTTCACTTAATGCAAGTCCATAACCAGGCATATTACCCTTTCCATTACTTAGCTTCCAAAAAATCGCTCCATCTTTTTGGTCTGATACCACCTTGCTATGAAAATTAGCGGGCTGAATTTTAAACCTGCCCGGTTGCCCATCTCCCAATCCATTAGTTCCATGACAAGAAACACATAAGGTATTATACAATTTTTCACCCTCCCTAATTACCTGAGGTGTAAATGGAAACGGACTCTTAATTGTATCTGCTGAATCAGGTGCTTTCCAGGATTCCTGCAAAGGAAAATTACCTTTGAAAGAAATAAAAAGCAAAGTACCTACACTACCTAATAAAATTATAAACGCCTTTTTATTCATAGTTAAAATATCTATCTCAGTTCATACCTATTAAATTCCGGCAGATTGATGCAGAACAATGATAATATCTGCAAACTAAACAAACCGGGTATCATAATTGAATTAATTCTTCACTGCCTTAACCGCTCCATTATTTATTCCGAATATAAACTGATGACCCGAATTTTTTCCTCTGGAAAAAGATTCGAGGCTGCGAACGTCCCCCCTGATATTTAGTCCGCTTTTCCATTGAGGAACATATGAAAAATCACCCTTAGCATTCCCTGAAAGCATTATTCCATTAGAGCCAGTAAACTGTCCGAACTTGATTCGGGTCCATGAATTATTACCTGCCAATACTAAATCCATCTTACCATCCCTGTCAATATCAGAAGTAGCAATGGCATAAACCGGAGCATATTGTGCTTCAATAGGTAGCCTTTTTAAATCAAAACCTTTACCAGTATTTTCTAAATAAACAGTTTCGAGTAGTTCAGCTTTAAGTATTTTAGCATCTTTTAACTGATCTGAGGTAAACAAATCATTTATGGTTGCGTTGGCATATTTGTAATATTCAAGAAATTTATTCTTCAAACTTGGCAGTTGATCCATCAGGTCGTCTCTTGATGCGGCTGGATAAGAAACACCATCAATATAATAACAGAAAATAGGATCTACGGAACCGTTCTCATCAAAATCTTTATAATAAACACTAAGTGGTTCCTTCTCTGTAGCCTTAAACTGTGCATTCTTACCAAGATTTCCAATAATTAAATCCTGATCACCATCACCATCCATATCATCTGCATGAATGGCATTCCACCATCCTGAAGAACCAAATTTGATATAATCAGATGACTTATCGGTCAACTTACCTTTCTCATTAAGGAATATACGAATTGGCATCCACTCTCCAACAACAATCAAATCATTCATTTTATCCTGATTTACATCGAGCCAAACTGCATCAGTTACCATTCCTGCATACTTTAAATCCTGCGCTATTTTCTCAGTAGCATCAGAAAAATTACCTTTCCCGTAGTTAATCAGAATTTTACTTTCAGGCGTACTAGGATACATTCCGGGTACAACCCTGCTACCCACAAAAAGATCCAAATCGCCATCAGCATCTATATCCGATGATCTGATAGTGCCAGTACTACTTAACATTTTAGGAAGTGCTGTAATTTTCTTTGAAAAATTACCCTTGCCGTCATTGACATAAATCCGATCTTGAAGCCATGGACTATCAGGTCCGAATTCATAACCACCACTTCCAACATACAGGTCACGATCACCGTCGCCATCTACATCAAGAAATTCTGCTGCTGTATCTTCGTAATTTGCATCTGCATCCAAAGAAGCGGAACTCTTTTTAACAAAAGTACCTGTGCTGGTTTGCGTAAACAGAGCGCCTGCCTGCCCTGAAGCACCTCCAATAAAGAGATCTTCATATCCATCTCCATTAAAGTCAGCTTTTGCCATTACCGGACCTGGTCTTGAGAGATAATTGGGGAGTAAAGTTTGAACAGTAAAATCATTGAACTGATTCTCTACATGTTCATAATTAATTGTCGGTGAATTAGTTAAATATTTAATACCAGAAGGAGTTGGATTAAATTTCCAATTGAGATCAGCATTTTTAACATCAATATTAAGCGTCTGATTTACCTTAACATTAGAAATCTTCTGACTTTTATCATTTGGCCAAACAACGAATAATGAATCAATAATCTGATTTTCTCCCAATCCGAAATTTAAAACCGGATCAACAGACGATTGAAATCCTCTTACAGGAATTTGTTCCTGAAAGTACTTAGTTCCTTTTGCATATAAAATTACCTTGGCACCAATTCCTAATGAATTTTGTTTATCTCCCTTTAATTTAACTCTGAGATAAGAATTTTTGTTTAACGACTCTGAATTGTTTTTGTAAACACTTGCAAAATCATTGGTATTACTCACTACAAGATCCATATCGCCATCATTATCAAGGTCGGCATAAACTGCACCTGCTGAAATACCCTTTTGATCAATACCCCAATCAGTACTTTTTTTCTCAAAGCGATTATCCCCAACATTTTGAAATACATAGTTGGGCTGTTCGATAGTGGGCATTTTTTCAATAAAATCTTTGGCGACTACATTATTTCCCTGTTGTCTGGCGCGAATTGTTTCATCCATGGTGAACTTCAGAAAATCCATATCAGTATAATCCTTTACATAACCATTAGTTATAAAAAGATCCTTTTTACCATCTCTATCCAAATCAGAAAACAAGGCTGCCCAGCTCCAGTCGGTATTTGAAACCCCAGCTAATTGACCAATTTCAGAAAATGTGCCGTCACCGTTATTTTTTTGAAGCATGTTGCGACTAAACTGATAATAAAAGCCCTTGTTGAACAAAAATTGCATTTTATCAAAATTTTCAGCTCCGGTATGCATTTTTTGAGTTTCATTACTTTCAGGAAGCATATCCAGGGTAACGATATCAGTCAAACCATCATTATTATAATCAGCAGCATCCGATCCCATAGAATACATGGAAATCTGAGCCATACTTTCTGTTAACTTATCAGTAAAAGTTCCATTACCGTTGTTAACAAACATGTAATCAGGTTCATTGAAGTCATTAGAGACATAGATATCAGGCCAGCCATCATTATTTAGATCTGAAATCGCCAGACCCAATCCGAAAGTCAAAACGTTAGAAGTAATTCCAGCTTCGGCACTAATGTCCTTGAATTTACCATTGTCATTCCTAAACAACTTATTTGCGAAATCAGGATTTTGTTCCTTTCTTAATTGCACATTTTCCTGGACACCTGTTGTATATTTCTGTAAAGAATGATTTATTAAAAACATGTCCAGATCGCCATCTTTATCATAGTCAAAAAAAGAAGCCTGGGTAGAATATCCATGATCATCAAGGCCATATTCTTCAGCTTTATCTGTAAAAGTCAGATTACCATTATTAATAAACATTAGATTTTTTCTTTTTGCAGGATTAAAATCTGCAGAACGGCAAACGTAAATATCGAGATTTCCATCACCATTAATATCAACCATGGTTGCACCAGTACACCAACCTTGCAAACTAGCAATTCCACTCTTCTCGGTTATATCTTCAAATTCAAAATTGCCTTTATTGAGAAATAAACGATTTTTTACCATGTTACCGGTAAAAAGCAAATCCTGTAAACCGTCATTATTAATATCTCCTACAGCAACACCGGCACCGTTATAGAAATATGAATAATTCATTACATTCATATCATCACTTTCGCGAAGCATATTTCTAAAATCTATCCCTGTATCATCCTCATCCAATAAAGTAAATAATTTATCGTTTTTGCTATTACAGCCACTCAGTACCATGCTCAGAAGAGCAATAGCGTAAAATTTTTTAATCATTTTAACGTGTTTAATCAAGTATAGAATATTGAATTTTTCACTCATAATCAATACAGCAATCATTTAAAAAATATCAAATTTCAGGGTCTTATAATTGTGCTCAAAAAAGGATAATGAACTTAATTACTCTAAAATTACTGTAGATTAACATTCAATCACTAAATATAAAAAAAAATAAATTTACCTCCTTAAAGAATATCCTGATGGAATCAATAATATTCATAATGATACTTTAATGAATCAAAAAAGATCATTTATTTAATATTTCTACTTCTATCCAGAATAATTTCAATTTCATTAATATCCGAGAAACTATTTAAAAAAAAAGGCCTTCCCAAATAAATTTGGGAAGGCCTTTTGGAAAGAAATTAAATCTGATTACTTATTCCACCAAAGACGGGTAGCTTCGTTATCAGCACCACCAAGTTTGGTAATTCCACCTGCAACACCTGCTGCATTTACCTGGAATTCTCCAATAGTGAATGGTGTACGACGAATAACTCCTGTTGTAGGTACAAATAAACTCTCAGAGAATATTCTAGCATACAATTTAGGGAAACCTGTACGACGATATTCAGCCCAAGCTTCTACTCCATTTGGATATAATGCAACCCACTTCTGAGTGATGATCTGCTCTAATTGCTTAGTAGGATCTGCCGACCAAACTACAGTGATATCACTTAATGGAGCTGAATCAACAACACCTGTTACAGCAGCAGGAGTTTTTGTACTTGCAGTGTAAGCTGCAATTGCAGCTGCATCTGTAATACCCCACTGTCTCATAGATCTGTCAATTCCATTCTCATAGAACTGTTGTGCAGTACCTGCACCCATATTCCATCCTTTCAATACACCTTCTGCTCTCAAGAACCAAGCCTCAGCAGACATCATAACATCAAATGGATTAGTATTTTGATTCGCAGGTAAGAATCTATCATTAACATTAGATAAAGCCAAAACGCTATTAGCCGGTTTACCTAAGTCAACTGGCTGGTATCCGTTACGCAATCCTTTGAAAGTTGCAGTAGTTCCCGGTACTGGAGCCCAGTATTTTGAAGTACGTGGATCAGCGAAACCTACCATGATTGACTCCATTGAAGCACTCATACGGAACTCATTCCAAGCTGTTGCCTGGTTAAGTGTATTGAAGTTGTTCGCAGTTGTTCTGATAAAAGCATCATGAGCGTTAGTTTCCATAACACCTCCTACTACTGCAGCTTCAGCAGTTGATTTTGCCAATGCAGGCTCAACAGCTGAAATACGAATTGCAATACGTAAACGTAAAGTATTAGCAAAACGAATCCAATTATCTACATTTCCACCGTAAATCAGGTCATTATTACCCAATACATTTGTTCCTTTGAAAGCCTGAAGATCAGCAACTGATTTAGCCAATGTAGTCAAGAAATCTTTGTAAATAACATCCTGAGCATCATACTCAACTGTTTTTAATCCGTTTCCTACTGCAGAGTATGGAATTGGTCCCCAGTTATCAGTTATTGGCTGATATACTTTCACTTTCCAGATGTTTGCAATAGCAAATATTGCTGGGTTTGCAGCTTTACCTCCAGGTTTAGTTTCGCTCAATACACCGTATAGAGGCGGAACAGCAGTAGAATAAAAACCGTTGAAAGCACCATTCAGCCAGTTACCGTTCATAAAGTTACGGTCTGAACCAAAAGCCTGCGCTGTATTAGCGAAAAACTGTGCCTGCAAATCTGAAAACAAACTTTGGAATAGCTGCCAGGAGAACATAAGTCCTCTGTGCTGGGCTGCAGCAAATGCATTACCAACACCTGAAGCATCAAGTTCTGTTAATCTGGTCTTATCAGTATTGTATTCTTCAAACTTGTCGGTACAAGATGAAATACCAATAGCTGTAACCAGGAATAAACCTGATGCAATGATATATAATCTGAATTTTTTCATAATTGATAATTTTTATTAATTAAAACGATAAGTTTAAGTTCAAACCAATCTGACGGGTTGATGGTAAAGAAAATCCTTCCTGACCAACAGATGTGTTAGTTGCTCCAGCAGTAGATTCAGGGTCAAAACCCGGTGCATCATTTCTGATGAAGAACAAGTTACGTCCTGTCAAAGAAACAGAAGCTGCCTGGAAAGGTGCTTTCTTTAATAAATTCTTTGGCAATCTGTAAGTTAAAGCAGCTTCTCTTAAACGAATATTTGTAGCAGAATAAGACCAAACTTCACCAAGTGGTGAGTTACGACCACCTACAAACTTCCAGTATGCTTCTGCAGTTGTAGCCACAGTATTTGGAGTACCAGCTGCGTTTACACCAGGAACAACATATGCATCTCTACCTGCTAATGTATTAGTTGTAACACCATCAAATGCAATAATTGAATTTGTGAATGAAGTTACATTTCCACCTACTCTTGCAGTGATTAAAGCACTTAAGCTAAAGCTTTTGTAGCTGAATGTGTTGTTAAAACCACCATTCCAATCAGGACGTGAGTTACCAATGTCAACTGAAGTTGTAGTAGTAACCAATGGAAGACCAGTTGGACCAACTAGGATAGCACCACTTGCGTTACGCTGAAATCCTCTGGCATACATTTGACCTAGAGGCTCACCTTCTACTGCACGTTGGAATACCATGAAATCGTTAGTTAAGTTCAGAACTTTCAAATCTGGAGTTAATTCTACCAGTTTGTTAACGTTTCTTGAGAAATTCAAATCAACATTCCATCTGAAATCACCTTTTATAACCGGTGTAGCATTCAAAGTTACTTCAACACCTTTGTTATTTACTATACCAGCATTAACGAATTCAGATGTCCAGCCTGATGCAGGTGGAATTGAAACTCTAAACAACTGGTTCTTTGAATCAGAAGTGTAATATCCTACGTCAAATCCTAAACGATCATTGAAGAATTTAGCTTCTAAACCGAATTCTAATGCAGTTGTTAATTCCGGCTGCAGTGTAGGAAATGGTTTGGTACCATCTCTTGTGATGAAACCATTTGAACCACCTGGAGCAAAGTTAAATAGCTGAGATGTTAAATATGGTGAAGCATCATTACCAGTTGTAGCATAAGATCCTCTAAATTTAGCAAAAGATACTGCCTGAGGTAAGGTAAAGATATTTGAAAGAACTGCAGAGAAACCCATTGAACCAAATAGGTAAGACCAGTTATCACGTGGAAGTGTTGAACTCCAGTCATTACGAACAGATCCTGAAACAGTAATAGCATTTTTATAGGTGAAATCTGCTGTTGCAAATATACCATTCTTTGCTGTTGTAACTAAGTTACGTCCATCTGAAGGAGCACGAGCATTCGATGGAATAAATAAATTATCCCTGTTCAAACCACCCGCATTAGTTGACTGGAAAGTTCTATCAACTTTTTGAAGACTTCCACCAAAGGTTGCATCAATAGTTAAATCTTTAAGTAAAGTTTCTTTGTAAATACCAATAACGTCAAAGTTAGTCTCAACTACATCTCTGAATTCTGTTTGATAGTTACCAAAGTCAGCAATAGTGTAAGTATCGTTATAGAATTTTCCTTCGAACTGATCAATAGTTTTATCTATACCTGCACGACCCATTAAACTTAACTGAGGAGTTACCTGATAAGTTAATGAACCAAAAGCGGTAACGCGGTCTCTGATATCATCAGATATAGTGCGGTACTTAGTCCAGTATGGATTTTCACCACCATTTGAACCAGGATTCCAGAAATTCTGACGTAATCTACCTGTAGCAGGATCAACATAGTCAAACTTTTTAGCCTGATCTAAGGAAATGTTACGAGGAATACGAACAATATGACGCTGACTGTTAGCATAATTCTCTCCAGTATATTGTCTGTTGTCAAGATTCTGCTTCAAGTAAGTAGCCTTACCATCATAAGATAACTTTGGACTTACTTTACCACTAAGACGTAAGTTAAGGATATCTCTTACCATTTTGTTGTTATCAACGATACCGGTTGCATCAACTCTAGTATAGGCCAGATAAGTTTGAGCTTTTTCGTTACCGCCAGTAAATGCAAGTGTATTGGACAATTGATTACCTACATCATAAAAATCTCTGTAGTTATTTGGCTGAGCATTAAAGCTATAAGTTTTTCCGGCATCTGCAGGATCGTTACCCCATAAAGCAACTGATTGACCTGTCATTCTTGGACCCCAGTTTCCTTCCTGAGCTCTGTTGTAAATACCACCACTACCTTGTCCGTACTCATTCTGGAAATCAATCAATTGCATTGCAGTTTCTAACTGAGATGAACTATTGAATGACACGCCAGTTCCCTGACTTGAACTACCTTTTTTGGTATTGATCAATAATGCACCGTTAGCAGCACGTGAACCGTAAAGAGCAGTTGCAGCAGCACCTCTCAAAACTGTCATTGACTCAATGTTATCCGGGTTGATACTTGATAAACCGTCACCACCGTCACGACCACCGTTACCGGTACCTGGACTGTAGTTAGAGTTATCCATAGGTACACCGTCAACAACAATCAAGGCACCATTATTACCTGTGATTGAACGATCACCTCTAAGTACAACACGAGTTGAACCACCAAGACCAGAAGAAGTACCAGCAACATCAAGACCAGCAACACGACCGATCAAAGATTTACCAATGTTTAATTCTCTGGCTTTCTCAAAACTTTCAGTTTTTACTTGCTGAGTAGCATAACTCAAGACTTTTTGGTCTTTAGTGATACCCAAAGCAGTAACAATTACTCCTTCAAGCATTTTGGAGTCTGATTCAAGACGCACATTTAATGTTGTTCTTCCATTAACTGCAATTGTTTGACTTGCGAATCCAATGTAAGTGAATACCAAAGATGCATTGGATGGCACTGAAATTGTAAAATTACCATTAGCATCCGTGCTTGTTCCCTGAGTTGATCCGCTTACCTTAATGCTTACAGCAGGAAGAGGCAAGTTGTCAGAGTCGGTAACCTTTCCGGTAACGCTGATATTTTGCGCAAACACATAGGTCTGGCATAATAGCAGCAATACGACTAGTTTGTAAACTTTTTTCATCATAATACTTTTAGTGTTAGATATAATTAATTAATTGTTTAACCAATGAATAGAAAACCTTATGGTTGGATTCCACATCATTTGGCAAGACTAAAGTAATGCTTTTTTTTATTATTGCAAAAATTTAGTAAAGTGAACAGGAATTTTCATTTTTTTTAATAAACTATTTACAAACAACTGACAATCAAATATTTGTTTGCAAAAAATAAAATATTATAAATACTTATTACCTGGTATTTAAAATCATTATTCTTGGATATTGTATATTTAAGATGGAATAAAGACCTGTTTATCCTCAAACTTCAAAAATTTATACTAGCTAAAGTCAAAAATATGTGATGGTATTTTTCAAAAATGGTTCTTTCCAAAAAGACAAGAAAAACAAGCTATTTAAGAATGCTTCTCTTTGTTTTTGAATTAAAAAAATTAATTGACAATACAGTTAATATTATAGCCAATCCGAAAAACTCTCTTGTTTCCTCAATCCATGGTGTGGAGGCTTTCATGCTCCCAGCAATATTTTCGGCTTGATGCTCGGTTAACCAGGTAAGAACTCCATCCTTATCAAAAAACAAAAAGACTGCATAAATAAATAAAAGGGCTATTGCTGTTAAGTTTATCCGGGGGTAGTTTAAATTTCTTATTGAAAAATAACAAGATAATGCCGCGAAAAGATAAATAAAAATCCATAAGGCGGGATCGGGGTCATTATACTGAAGACCTGCAGAGACCACAAATAATATAAGGAATATACAATTGAAAATTTTCATATTGTTGAATTATAACTCCTGAATAATATTTAACATGAGTTCGATATTAAATAATTTAAAGATTAATATTTAACCACATAGATTGCATTTATTATGCCTAAAAGAAACATAGATTGTAAATCAGATAAATTGAAGCGAAGTTTTAAGGCTATATGTGTCTGAATTATAAATTAGAAGCTATTAATTGCTATGTATCTATGTGGTTTTTAAATATTTTGTCGAGTTCAAATTATTTAGGTAGTAAAGCCGGATCACCCGAATCCAGATAAGACTCATATTGCTTAAGCAAAGCTGGATCTCTTGGGCGGCCATAAATATCACTGGATTTATACTTTTGAAGATCAAATGCTTTTTTCATCCAGACATCACGTCTGCGATCCCGGGTTACAGTATATATTAACTTAGGTACAAACTGCGGAGGTATTGCCAGAATGCCATCCTGATCACCAATGATCAAATCTCCGGGCATAATAACAGCTTTACCAATTCTGATCGGAACATTAATGCCTGAAACTGTTGCATTACTTAAAGGACCCGGATAGGTTCCGCGATAAAAAGCCTGCATTCCACTTTGGGATATATTCTCTGTCAGGTATATTCCGCCATCAACTATTAAACCTGTTCCGGTTGTCTTCCATATATAATAGGATAGCTTATCTCCTACATAAGTCCCACCCTGAACTTTGCCATATAAATCAACAATGACCAGATCATCCTTTTGCAACATGTCAATAGTAGTTCTGTTATTTAACCCTGTAAAATTATTTTTATCAGCTTCTGATTGCATTCCGGCAACCAAATCAGGGCGGGAAGGCATGAATTGTACAGTAAACGCCCGACCAACCAGTTTCTTACCTGGTATAATAGATTTCCATCCATCTTCGTATTGGTTAGCATACTCTTTGGGTATAGATCCGATAGCTTCAACCACCTGGATATCCATTTTACGGATAGTATCAAGAATTGCCGCCGGTATCATCGGGCGGCCACCCGGAAAACGAGCGTACGGATTTTTTGCAGTAAAACTAATCATTTGCTCTTCAGTAAAATTATAGAGCTGTGCTTTTGCCTGAGGTGTGAAAAATGGTGCAATAAACAATCCGATAAGGATTATTAAAAACTTGCAGTCTGTTTTGAATGATTTTTTCATGATATGCCTATTAATTGAGATGCGATCTGTAAAAACAATTATCTATTCACGTTAACATTTAGTATTAATTATGAACCAAGAATCAAGAACCAAGACTCAAGAACCAAGACTCAAGAACCAAGAATCAAGAACCAAGAATCAAGAATCAAGAACCAAGACTCAAGAACCAAGACTCAAGAACCAAGACCTAATCCTGATATATTTGAGATTTGCTTGTATGAATAAAGAACAAAGATCAAGGAATAAAGACATTGACAATACATTATTTTATTATCTCCTTTTCACCCAATGTTAACTCCAACACCTAAAAACTTAAACCTCATACCAAATACATTGCCTCAGACCTCCTACCTCTGACCTCATAACTCACTAACCAACA
>JAURKO010000008.1 GCA_030831705.1 Daejeonella sp.
CCGGAATAAAAGATCTTAAAAGTGATTTCAGGGAGGTAGCTTTCATTAGGAATGAACAAAATACCGGTCCGGTTATTAGAATTTACGCGGTGAGCATGAAGACGGAAAACTGGGAGGAAATGGAACGCTATGGCAATTACATGCCACATACAAAATACGGAACAACCAAAATTTATTTCTTCTTAAATAATGCTGAGGTTCCGAAAGAATTAAATTTCGGAGAAATTAATATTGCTGAACCCTACCAAAAAAAATGTATAGCTATATATGAAAAAGACGGAATGAGCCAGAGTTCAATTCGCAGATATCCTTTTAACAATGTCAGTGCTGAAAAAGATGAAAAATAAAGGTCTCAGGTTTACCATTTTACTATTAATTACATCGGGATGGATTATCGTGATGCGGACAATGACTGCTCCCCTTGACCCTGGAAGTATTCTCACATTTGAATTTATAGGAACGGCCGCAAACGCTGAAGTATTTCTTAACAATTTGAATGCTTTGAATCATAAAGAATTAATGACCCTAAGTATTTATTTAGATTTCATTTTTCCACTTTTATACGGAGCTGCTTTTTTCTATGGCAGTTCATGGGCTTGTGGCAGACTAGACAATCATCACCCATTAAACAAAGTCAGAATTTTAAGTAACATGGTATTTATTGCTGTTGTATGCGATTTTATTGAAAACATTTCTTTACTTCAACTAATTAATACTGGTCCGGATGACACCTATGCAAAGACCGCTTTTATATTTGCATCCTTAAAATTTTTTCTACTGAGTTTGATTTTAATTCACTTTTTTATATCAGTCCTTATTTCAGCAGGTAAAGGGAAACAGAAAAGCTAAACCAGGACGGCATTGAAAATTCTTTTTTAAATTTTTACCAGCCCATTTTTGTATCATCTCCGCGAGGATCTGCTCCACCCTCATAATATCCCCATTTGGTTTTAAGGATAGCATCAACACGGCCTATTGCCCTTCTTTCTTTGAATGAATAACCCTTTTTCTCCAATTTTAGTCTGGAAAGAGAATCTATTCCACCTTTCTCCACTGTAACCACATCCGGAAACCATTGATGATGAAATTTCTTAGCATTCACAGCAGCCTGCATACCCATATCGAACTCAAGCACATTTAAAATGGTTTGAAAAACAGAGGTAATTATGGTTGAGCCACCGGGAGTGCCCACAACCATAAAGAGTTCGCCACCTTTTTCCAGAATAGTTGGAGTCATCGAACTAAGCATTCGTTTTCCAGGAACGATTGAATTGGCTTCTCCGCCTAGTAGTCCGTACATATTGGGAGAGCCCGGTTTTACTGAAAAATCATCCATCTCATTATTAAGAAGAAATCCAGCACCTTTTACAAAAACCATTGAACCATAACCGCCATTTAGAGTTGTTGTTACAGAAACCGCATTACCTTCACGGTCAACAATCGAAAAATGGGTAGTTTCCTCACTTTCTTTAGGCACCACTCCTGCCTTAATATCTGTGCTCAATGTAGCTTTATCCCATTTAAAATCTTGCATTCTATATTTGGAATAAACTGGATTTACCAGATATTTCTGGGGTACCTTATAAAAATCAGGATCGCCCAAATGACTCGCTCTGTCAGCATAGACCCTTCGTTCAGCCTCAACCATTACCTGAACTGTTGAGTCTGAATTATGCCCCCATCTTCTTAATGGAAATCCTTCAACTGAATTCAATAACTGTAATAAGGCAATTCCACCACTCGAAGTTGGAGGCATGGTAATAACCTTATACTCTTTATAATTTCCTACAAGGGGTTCACGCCATTGCGACTGATAGTTTTTTAAATCCTCTTTACTAATTAAACCAGCACCGCTTTTCATCTCAGCTTCGATGTAATCAGCTACTTGTCCGGAATAAAACCCTTCACGACCTTTATCCCGAATCAGTTCCAGCGTTTTAGCGAGATCCTCTTGTACCCAAAAATCTCCTTTTGACCATTTATCTTTTAAAAAATAGGATTTGCCGGGATTATATTTCTTGATTTCTACCTGTAATTCAGTAAATTCCTCTACCTGACTATCAGTAATCGGGAAACCATTTCTTGCAAGATCCAAAGCGGGCTGCACAACTTCTTTCCAGCTTAATTTACCGAATTTTGCATGAGCCTTAACCATACCATCTACACTTCCGGGCACACCGGCGGCAAGATGACCGTACAAGCTTTTTTCGATAATAGCATTTCCGGCAGAATCCAGATACATATTACGGCTCGCAAGCAAAGGCGCCTTTTCACGAAAATCAAGCGTCGCAAGTTCACCACTTGCCGAGCGGTAGACCATAAACCCTCCTCCACCTAAATTCCCTGCTCCGGGATAAACTACTGCCAGTGCAAACTGTACTGCAACTGCCGCATCAACTGCGTTGCCGCCTTTTTTAAGGATATCTAAACCAACTTTTGACGAAGATGGATGTGCAGAAACTACCATTCCATTTTTATACTCGGCCGAATTGTTTTTAGACAAGCTTCCGCCAAGACATCCAGACAAAATAAGACTCGCACCGATTAAAACAGCCTTAGTACCTATAAATTTCAACGCTCTGCCACTATGCATTTTTGTATATTTTCTCAACCTGATCCTTATATTTCTGTAAAATAACTTTTCTTCTTAAACTTAATTTTGGAGTAAGCTCACCACCATCTATAGTCCAGTCGTCGGTTAATAGTTCAAACTTTTTAATTTGCTCCCAATTTCCAAAATCTTTGTTGAAATTATCAACAACCGACTGAATTTTATCAATTATACGTTGATCCTTGATCATATCTGCATTATTGGTGAAAGCTATTTGTGAGCGGCTGCACCAGCCAGAAATTGCAGCAAAGTTGGGCAAAATTAAAGCTGCAGGGAAACGTTCATTTTCTCCAATAACTATCATTTGTTCGATGTAAGGAGATTCCTTGAATTTATTTTCAAGTACTTGAGGAGCTATATATTTCCCCCCGGCAGTTTTAAAAATCTCTTTCTTACGATCTGTTATTCTAAGGTATTGACCTTCCAGCAATTCTCCAATATCCCCGGTATGGAAAAATCCATCCTTATCCAATACTTCATCACTTAAATCCGGACGGTTATAATACCCTTGCATCACATTTGGCCCCTTACACAAGATTTCACCATCATCAGCGATTTTAATTTGCACATCCTTAATAGCTTTGCCAACTGTTGTGAATTTGGCAGCCCCAGGATCTAATCCGTTAACTGCAATAACCGGCGATGTTTCTGTAAGTCCGTAACCCTCAAGAACCGGCATTCCTGCAGCCCAAAAAACCCTTGCCAAACGTGATTGCAATGCCGCACCTCCGGATATCAAGGCTAAAATATTACCCCCTAAGGCATCCCTCCATTTATTGAATATCAACTTATTGGCCAATTTTAGCTGAAGCTCATACCATACACCGTTTGCTCCATTCATTTCATACCTGAGTCCGAGATCTAAGGCCCAAAAAAACAAAGCTTTTTTTACCCCGCTTAGCTCCGAACCCTTAGCAACAATCTTATCATATATTTTCTCAAGTAAACGAGGAACTGTAGTAAAACCATGTGGTTTAACCTCTACAAGATCAGCGGCAATGGTTTCCATGCTTTGGGCATAATAAACAGAAACACCCAGATAGAAATACATGTAAAGCACCATCCTTTCAAAAATGTGAGAGAGCGGCAGAAAACTCAACGCTTTTTTAAAACCTTGTGGGTAAAGTACAGAGGAGGCAATTACATTACTAACCAGATTACTGTGAGTAAGCATCACACCCTTGGGTGTACCGGTTGTACCGGATGTATAAATTAAGGTTAGTAAATCTTCTGGCAAGATCCTGTCGCGATAAATCTGAAGATCTACAGGCTCTGCACGTTCTCCAATCTCGATTAATTCCTGCAAGTGAGGAACACCTTCAATACTATCAAAACTAAAAATCTTAAAATCAAGTCCGTCGGTTTTTCTAACATTGCTTAGCTTTTCATACAATGCAAGCTCAGAAACGAATACAATTTTTACATCTGCATCTCTCAGAATAAACTTAATGTCATTTTCTGCAAGTGTAGGGTACATCGGAACCTGAGTAGCTCCGATTTGCATAATCCCAAAATCGCAAATATTCCACTCAGGACGGTTTGGAGACATAATTGCTACCTTATCATCCTTTTTTATTCCGGAAGCAATCAAACCCAAACTAACCGAATTTACCTGAGCGACAAATTTTTCTGTTGAATATTTATTCCAAGTCCCATTCTGCTTTGCTGCCACCATATCTTCTTGAGGGTGATTTTCAAGACAATATTTCAAAAGATCAAATACCCGTGTAATTTCTGCCATGGTTTCTAATATTTAAACTCTGTAAGTTAGTAAAATAGGTAAAAATATCCTTAAGCAGGGCGATGAATTAAATCAGATTAATGTAAAAAGTGGCGACTTTTAGATTTAGTGTTTAGGTGTAAGCCGGAGTTCGATACGAAAAATAGTAACTAATAGGTCAGATAAGGACCTTGAGCCACAATATCTTAGTTTTGAAACCAATATTTGTGTTTTATGGGTTGATCCAGTCCTTTCCTCTAGGTTAGTTCCTGCAAGAAATCACCTTACATTTCAAATTACACGAAGCAGGAAGCTACCTCCTCCGGCAAGGTTTATTTAACCCAGTGCTGTTTTTCATTGGGACGTTCAATCTGGTAAAAGGGCAATTGACCTTATGATTTAACTCTAAAGTTTAACTATGGATTTCAATTAGAGCCTTAACCACCTCTTCCTCACTGCGATCTGTGCATCACTAGGATTTGGTAAAGAAGCGATTCTAAATCTGTGGTTTGGATTTCTGGACAGGCTTAGTTCAATTTGTCTGATTAATCCGTCACGATTTATAGAAATCAGTAATTTATCTCCAGGCTTTTTATTGCTCAGAAATCTTTCGACTTCCGATATTCTGGAATCTGACACATTATTAATCCGGATTCCATCGATTGACAGAATTTCATCGTTTACATTTAACCCGCTATTCCAGGCCGGACTCTGACGCGCAACACTTGTGACCATAATTTTCCCATCTTTTAAGGCAGTTCCTGCCCCTAAATAAGCTTCATTACCCTTTGCGGCATCATCAATCAGGGTAAGCCCTGCATATCCGAAATATTTGTTATAATCTATTGTTTTTACCCCATTGACATGATCTATGTACACATCATCAAAAGATTTTCCGGCAATCTTTTCTAAAGTTGACTTAAACTCCGCATCAGTAAATCCGCGATTCAATTTTGAATAGTACTGATCATACATTGCCTTCATAACCTCATCCAATCCAACCTTAGACTGCGAAGAGTGAATAGTTTCAAGATCCATTATTAAAGCAATTAATGAGCCTTTGCTGTAGTATGAAATTGTAGAATTAGGAGAATTTTCATTGGGCCGATATTGCTTAATCCATGCATCAAAACTCGCATCGCTAACAGCCTCAACACGATTTCCGGGCTGATTCTCTACCGAGCTTATTGAAGCAGCCAGTGACATTAGATAACGATCCGGACTTTGCAAACCAGCTCTTTTGGTATAGATATCCTGATAATAAGCAGTAAAACCCTCGGATATCCAAAGGTTTCTGGTATAATTCTCCTGTTCATAATTAAATGGTCCTAAGGCTATTGGACGTAAACGCTTGACATTCCAGACATGGAAATACTCATGCGACACAAGATTCAAAAACCTAAGAAGTCCGGCCTCTGTATTGTATGAATTACGGCTAGCCCCTAAAACTGTTGAATTTAAATGCTCGAGTCCGCCTCCACCCGAGTTAAAATTATGAACAATAAAAACAAACCGTTTGTTCGGGTTAATTCCAAAAGTCTTTGTTTGCTCTGTAACGATTTTAGAAATATCCCGCTTAAGAATTTCTTTATCATAATTACCTCCGCCATACATTGCAACTTCATGTTTTACTCCCTCAGCCACAAATTCAAATATATCCTGATTACCAACTTCAAAAGGCGAATCAAAAAGAATGTCAAAATCAGGAGCAAAAAAAGTGTTAGGTTTTGAAGCTACCATTTCAAGACCAGTGGAAATTTTAGACCATGTTTTATATGGGTTAATTTTAATCTCTGAGGATGTTTTTAGCTGACCATCAGGGTACATAAACATTCCTGCCGGAGATAAAAAAGCATGAGACTCATCAACAAAACTTGTTCTGACAGAAATTTCAAAAGAATAAACTCTGTAATTCACCTTAATTTTATCAGAATTGGCCGAATTAATTCTCCAGGTATTTTTATTAATCTTCTCAAAAGGAATTTCCTTCCCATTTGAATCAAAGGCCTTAAAACCCTCTACATTTTTTGAAAATTCTCTGATCAGGTATGATCCTGGTGTCCAGACAGGCATTTTCAAATCAACAAATGGAGCTTTTAGACCAGAAAGATTCATTTGTACCTCAGCATAATGAGCCTGAGGCTCTGTAAAAGAAACCTCAAAATTGATTTTATTTTGGGCAATTATAGCGCTAGACATAAACACAACAAAAGTTAGGGAGATCAGAAATTTCATAATCATTAAATAATCGGTTTGGCACAAAAATAAGTTTTGATTTCAATTTTAATCGATCTTGGATTTAATCTTCAGTAAAATAGTTGCTACATCCAACTAATTACAAAGGATAAAAATAGCTTTGTGTTATTATTATGCTCGAACCATTAGCAAATCCTTTTATCGCCGTTTCTAAAAAATACCTTAGCACCCTTTCAAAAATGGTCGCTCAGATATCAATAGACAGATATCACTATGTTTTGATTCTTCTAGATTCCCATGATGAGAATCTAACCCAGAAAGCACTGGCAGAAATTTTAAACATCGATAAATCCTATATGGCAACGATTTTGGATTATCTGGAAGAAAAAGGTTTTGTGATCCGTGAAAAAAATCCAAATGACCGCAGGGAACAACTGATTAAATTAACCGCATTGGCAAAAATCAATATTCCTGTAATCAAAGAGGCTATAAAGAAACTCAATGAAAGAGCATTTAATGACATATGTCAATCAAATAAGCAGCTCTTCAACGAGATACTTAATAAAATACAAGAAAATTTAGTAGACACTTCGCTTGAATTACGAAGCAACACCCATTCCTTAATAAAGAACTATAATTAAATGAAAACAAAATACATCGTTTACACAATCCTTGTCATCTTGATCGCAGTTTTTGTGGCTTATCGAATGAACAAGAACAAGTCTCAAAAAGGAGGTGCAGGTGCGGGTCGCGGACCAGGAGGACCGCCGTCGGTATTAACGGTGAATGGTATAGTTGCTAAAGCTGAGAATTTTTCCAACTCACTTGCCATTGCTGGAACCATAGAGGCAAACGAGCAAGTTGATATAAGAAGTGAAGTTTCTGGCTTAGTAACTGAGATTCAATTCAATGAAGGAACCAATGTTTCCAAAGGAAAAGTACTATTGAAAATAAATGATCTTGAACTGCAGGCTCAACTTTCTCAGGCTTTAACGAGGCAAAAATTAGCGCAGGAAACAGAATTTCGCGCAGGTAAATTACTTGAAAAAGAGGCCATTAGTAAAGAAGAGTATGATGTTGCTTTGTCAGAATTACGCTCATTACAATCTCAAACACAACTCATCCGTGCACAGTTAGCTAAAACACTGATTCGTGCGCCATTCAGTGGCAAAATCGGATTAAGAACAATCTCTGCAGGGGAGTATATTACACCTTCAAGTAATATTGCCAGACTGGTTAGTACCAACCCTGTAAAAATTTTATTTTCAATTCCCGAGAAGTATGCAGGTACAATTAAGTTGAATACCCAAATCTCTTTTACAGTTGCGGGCTCTGATAAACCTTACTCAGGCTCCGTTTACGCCATCGAACCGGGAATAGACATGTCTACCAGAACGCTACAACTTAAAGCGAGAGCTTCAAACAATAATGGAGAACTACTTCCAGGGTCTTTTGCTAAGATTGACCTGCCTTTGACTAATATAAGTGACGCTATTTTAGTGCCAACTGAATCAATAATTCCGGTTCTTCAGGGCAAGAAAGTCTATATCAGCTCGAACGGTAAAGCTAAAGAAGTATTGGTTGAAATAGGTACTAGAACTGAAAAATCGGTTTTGATTTTATCAGGATTGGGGATTGGAGATACCGTTTTAACAAGCGGTATCATGTCATTAAAAAATGATGTCCCTGTAAAGGTTAAGGTCGTAAACTAAAATATGGCTAACCGTAACTGTTACCGTTAATTTAAAATCAGAAAATAATCTCATGAGTTTATCCACCACCAGCATAAAAAGACCAGTCCTTGCAATCGTGATGAACCTGCTTTTGGTTCTTTTCGGCGTAATTGGTTTTCATTTTTTAGGCGTCAGGGAGTTTCCATCCATTGACCCGCCAATAGTCTCAGTGCGCACGAGCTATCCTGGAGCTAACTCTGATATCATTGAATCACAAATTACTGAACCTCTTGAAAAAGCTCTGAACAGTATAGAAGGCATCAAGAATATGTCCTCTTCAAGTAATCAGGGTACAAGTAACATCAATATTGAATTTAATCTTGACAAAGAACTCGAAGAAGCTGCTAATGATGTCAGAGACAAAGTTTCACAGGCAGTAAGATCGCTGCCTAAAGATATTGACGGACTTCCGGTCGTGTCAAAAGCTGATGCAAATTCGGATGCAATTATATCCATGACGCTGCAAAGTGATCAGCGCAATCAACTGGAACTAAGTGATTATGCCGAGAATGTTATCTCGCAACGTCTTCAGACAATTCCTGGAGTAAGTGGTATTCAAATTTGGGGTCAGAAGCGATTTGCTATGCGCATTTGGCTTGACCCTGCCAAACTTGCCGCATACCGTCTTACCGCACTGGATGTTAAAAATGCATTGGACCGTGAAAATGTGGAATTGCCTTCAGGTAAAATTACCGGTAATGCCACCGAATTATCTGTAAAAACACTCGGAAACCTGACCAATGAAGAAGAGTTTAATAACCTGATCATACAAAACTCAGGAGATAACATTGTCCGCATGAGGGATATCGGCACTGCCGTGTTGGGGCCAGAAAATGAGGAAACTATGCTACGTTCATCGGGCACACCAATGATTGGATTAGGCCTTATTCCACAGCCAGGTTCAAATTATCTTGATATCTCCAATGAATTCTATAAACGGTATGAGCAAATAAAAAAAGATCTTCCCGAAGATTATAAGACTGATATTGGGATGGATTCAACAATATTCATCAAACGCTCGGTAACCGAAGTTGCAGAAACAATATTAATTTCTCTGATTCTGGTAATTTTGATCATATTTCTGTTCTTCAGGGACTGGAGTATTGCTTTCAGACCGTTAATTGATATTCCTGTATCATTGATATCCACGTTTTTCATTATGTACCTTTTTGGATTTTCCATCAATGTACTTACTCTGCTCGCTATTGTTCTGGCTACCGGTTTGGTAGTAGACGATGGAATTGTTGTAACAGAAAATATATTTAAAAAACTGGAAGAAGGCTACAGTCCGATTGAAGCCGCAATCAAAGGTTCTAACGAGATATTTTTTGCAGTAATTTCCATATCTGTTACCCTGTCAGCAGTATTTCTTCCGGTAATTTTCCTTGAAGGATTTGTGGGGCGACTATTCCGGGAATTTGGAGTAGTAATTGGTGCGGCAGTATTAATATCTGCATTTGTATCCCTATCTCTAACTCCGATGTTGAATGCCTACATGATGAAGGCAAATAAAAAGAAAACTAAATTCTACAACTGGTCTGAACCTTATTTTGAAGGAATGACCACAGGATATGGGGATTCCCTTAAAAATTTCATGAAGACACGATGGCTGGCTTTCCCAGTGATTATAATATGCATTGGCATGATCGCATTCTTCTGGACAGTTCTTCAAAAAGAAACAGCGCCTTATGATGACCGCGCAGCTGTAAGTATGCAGGTCACCGCTCCGGAAGGCTCTTCATATGATTATACAGATAATTTTATACTGGAGCTTTCCAAACTGGTAGAAGATTCCATCCCTGAAAAAGAATTTAACCTGACCGTAACTTCTCCTGGATTTAGCGGTTCAGGAGCAGCAAACACCGGGTTTTTGAGGATTCGTTTGAGTGAACCTACAGAGCGTAAAACCACACAGGCACAGGTCACTGAAAAACTGACAAAAATTACAAAACCTTACACACAGGGACGTGTTTTTGTGATCCAGCAGCCCACCATTTCAGTGTCAAGGCGGGGAGGATTACCTGTGAATTACATCATACAGGCACCAAATTTTGAAAAACTACGTGAAAAATTACCCCTGTTTATGGATGAAATCAGCCAGGATCCTACATTTACCGCGACTGATGCTAACCTAAAATTCAATAAACCTGAAATTAATATTACCATTGACCGTGAGAAATCCAGAAATCTGGGAGTTTCAATCCTAGATGTTGCTCAAACGCTACAGTTTGCGCTCAGCGGACAACGATTTGCTTATTTTCAGATGAATGGCAGACAATACCAGGTTATTGGGCAATATGACCGCCCAGACCGAAATGACCCGCTGGATCTAACCTCAATTTTTGTAAGAAATAATAAAGGTGAGCTTATTCAACTTGACAATCTGGTAAGTGTACAGGAAACAAGCACTCCGCCGCAATTGTATCATAACAATCGATTCATGTCTGCAACTGTTTCTGCAGGATTAGCCCCGGGGAAAAGTATCGGAGATGGAATTGACGTGATGGATAAAGCTGCTGCGAAAATTTTGGATGATACCTTCACTACTGATCTTGGAGGAGAATCACGTGATTACAGAGAAAGCTCATCCAATACTCTATTTGCATTCGCACTGGCTTTATTACTGGTTTATCTGATACTTGCCGCTCAGTTCGAAAGTTTCATTGATCCTTTTATCATTATTCTGACTGTTCCAATGGCGGTAGCCGGGGCATTCCTGTCACTATGGCTTTTTGGCCAGACCTGGAATATCTTCAGTCAAATTGGGACAATCATGCTCATCGGACTCGTAACGAAGAACGGGATATTGATTGTTGAATTTGCAAACCAGTTAAAGGAACAGGGAATGCCATTGGGAGAAGCTATTATCGAAGCATCAGTTGCCAGGCTAAGACCTATTCTAATGACGAGTCTGGCTATTGCCCTAGGTGCCTTACCAATAGCCATGGCCTTGGGTGCAGCAGCAAAAAGCAGAATGAGTATGGGAATTGTAATTATTGGAGGAACCTTATTTTCTTTAATTCTAACACTCTATGTAATTCCTGCAGTTTATTCGATGTGGTCTAAAAAGCATAAACCACTCCCGGAAATTACCGGAATGGCAGAGCCAAAGCCAGTCATTAAAGCAGAATTGATTAACAGCTAATAAATACACTAATATTTTGCCATGTTAACTGGCTTTAGCATTAGGATATTAACATATATGAACAGAACAATAGTTAAAAACGGTCTACTACTAATTTTTGTTTGCCTACTGCAGATTTCGAATGTTTATGCCCAAAACAGACTTAGTCTGGAAGAAGCCGTACAAACAGCATTAGAAAACAACTATGATATTAAGTTGAATAAAAATGAAGTTGAACAGGCTAAGATTAATGTAAACAGAGCGAATGCCGGCATGCTTCCGGTTGTAACAGGAAATTTAAGTACAAATAATACACTTCTAAATACAAAACAAACCTTGTCGAATGGGGTAGTACAGGAAAGAAGCGGGGCTAGAAACTCTAATATGGTGTACGGACCAGTAGTGAACTGGCAGGTTTTTGATGGCTTTCAAATGTTCGCAAGATACGACAGACTTAAAGAACTTGAAAACCTGGGTGAAGCAAACTTTAAATTAGCTATACAAACAACACTTGCCGATGTCATTAACAACTATTATGACTTGGTACAGCAACAACAGCAAATTGAAGCCCTGACTGGCGCGCTGGAAATTTCCAGAATAAGACTTAGAAATTCTGAAAGCAGATATACCATTGGGAAAGCAGCAAAACTGGAAGTGCTTGCAGCTTCTGTAGACCTGAATACAGACACCACAAACCTTTTAAGGCAAATTGACCAATACCGTAATACAAAAATCAGACTTAATGAACTTCTTGCCAGGGATATAAATACTGAATTTTCAGTTACAGATACTATTATTATAGGTACTAACCTGTTGCTCCCAGAACTGCTTAATTCAGCATCTCAATTGAATCCATCAATACAATCTGCATTGATAAATAAACGAATTTCTGAAATAAACCTCAGAGAAGTGAAGGCGAACCGGTATCCAAACATCAATATGAGCACGGGCTACAACTTTAATAGATCATACTCTGAACTTGGTTTTGCCAGAAATTCAACTGGAAGAGGTTTGAACTATGGCCTTACAGCTTCAGTTAATATATTCAATGGTTATCTACAGAAAAGAGCAGAAAAAAATGCATCTCTTCAGATAGAGAATAATCAACTGCAATATGAAAGACTGAATCAATCGATCACCTCGCAATTAAGTTCCTTGTTTCAAACCTATCAGACAAATCTTCAATTAGTAAAGCTAGAACGACAGAATCTGGAAGTAGCAAGACAGAATATCAATATTACTCTTGAAAAATTCAGATTAGGTAGCGTTGCTCCCCTTGAATTCAGAGAAGCTCAACGAAATTATATTGATGCAAATGCACGCTATACAAACGCGCAATTTGAAGCTAAACTAGCTGAGGTGGCGCTTATGCAGCTATCAGGAAAACTAAATCTTCAGTAAAACTCAGTAAATCTAATCAGCTTGGTTAAGATTAAAGAATTAGTATTTTTGATTTGATGATTAGGTTCAAATACAAAAGTGAATTAATTCTAGATGGCAACTGCCCAGACGCATTGATTAATCGAAAGATATTAAATAACTACCATTTTGCGGATTTTGATACTGTAATCAAATTTCTAATAGGAGCCTGTAAGTATATCAAGGATTTATATCTTGTACGTAGGAAATCAGATCAGTTCATTTGCTTGGATTTAAAAATGACAGTAATGAATAAATTTGAATTTCTTACAGCAACAGACCTCCCATACCTGAATACCTTTAAAATTAAAAAAAATGATATCCTGACCTCTTCCCTTAATCCAAAATATATCAAAAAGGCAAAAGAGAATCACTCGTCATCCGGGTTTATTGGCAAGCCACTCACCAGTCAAATTTTACAGAAAATTTAAATATGTTACTAGTTGCAGACAGCGGCTCAAGCAAGGCCGACTGGGTATTAACACTCTCAAATACTGAAAGTATTGCCTTCAGAACAAATGGCATCAATCCCTTCTTTTTGTCGGAGAAAGATATTATAAAAATATTCCAAAATACCCCGGAAATACTCCCCTATACAGATAAAGTAAAAGAAATCTATTTCTTCGGTGCAGGATGCTCAAGTCCTGATCGCCGGGAGCATATATCGAATGCCCTGACAAAAGTGTTTAAAAACGCCTTTATTAGCGTTGATATAGATATTGTTGCATCAATTTATGCTACTGTCGGCAAATCAAAGGGAATTTGCTGCATCATTGGTACCGGTTCTAATATTACTTATTTCGATGGATCAAAAATCCATGAAAGCAAGCATGGTCTTGGGTATATTCTGGGGGATGAGGGCTCCGGAACTTGGTTGGGCAGGCAATTAATTACCAGCTATCTATATGGGAAAATGCCCCAGGAGCTTTCAGATAAATTTGATGCTACATACAAAATAGATAAGGAGTTAATCATCAAATATGTTTATCAGGAACCAAGCCCAAATTTCTATTTGGCATCTTTCGCTCCATTTCTGAGCGAAAACATAGACCATCCTTTTATTATTGATATTCTAAAAAAAGGCTTCACCGAATTCATTGAAACTAACATCAAATCCTATTCTGATTACCAGGATAAAACTTGTCACTTTGTTGGATCAATTGCCTATCATTTCTCTGAGATATTAAAACAGCTTTGTCAGGAAAAGGGAATTAAAGTTGGCAAAATTCTAAAACATCCAATAGATGAACTTTCAATGTTTATTTTAAAAAATGGCGTTTAAAAACTCCTGAAATACAAAATAATTTAAGAGAAACAGTTTGTTATTCGATTTTAGGACTTAACCTGAATTCGATATAACATCTTGCTGGGCTACGGTTAGTCCGAAGTTTTTCTCTTCTTTTAGAAAGCAGGGTCTGTTTCTCTTCGCTTATGACAGCCCCGTATTCTGCCCTATTTTTTTGCGGAAAATTTAATTTTATCATAAGGTTCTGTATCGTAAAAAAGATGGAGCTGCCACTCGGGTTTGGTTAACATAGCCTGTGGTTCTATTACCGGACTGTCCGTTGCTAGCGCATGCGTGTCGCGTGTGCTTTTAAAATATTCTAGAATGCGCAGCACAGGCACAATCAATGTCATTTTTTAAGCTATTTTCATTTCAAATCTAATTAGGATACTAATTTCATCTTTATTTTCAACTAGCACGTCCAAATTATGGGAAATATTACCCGCTCATGGCCGCAGGGCCTAGTCCTTTTCCTGCAGCCCGCCCGGATGAACCCGTTCGGACGGGCCCGCCCGGATGAACCCGTTCGGACGGGCAGAAAAGGACCATGCCGAGGAGGAACGACGAGACCATGAGTACCTTAAAAAACAATAAATAAAAACGAATAACTGCCGCCGCTGCGCCTGATGCTTTGAAGGGTTCTGCTTAGGCCTAGATAATCGTTGCCGCACCAGCCAAGGCGGAGGAAAGCGTATTAATGGGGGCTGCTAGCGTGGCGTCTAAAAAAAATGGGGTAATTAGCAGGATCATAGGCATATCTCCTTGTAATGACATTCATATACTTTTTTGCGGCATTGGACAGGGCGGTAAATTTAGCTTTGCCATAGCACTGACTTTCATAGCCCTGTACGCAGCCGTTGATGGATGAACATTCCTAAACCTCTAACGTTAATCTTAGTAATCTTTGAATCTTGATAAGGAGAAATTAATTCTAAATGAAGTAGTATTTTCCAAAGCGGGGGGAGGACAAAACGGCGGGCCGGGTGTATGGCCTGTAGTAGTGGAAGCTTCGTTTTGTATTGATTTTTTGGTTACTTTTTCATCAAGGAAAAAGTAACTAGGCCTCCGCGGCTATGAGCGGTATTAAATTTTAAGATTTTAATTTTGGTAGGGTATGACTTAAAAAACGATTCAATAACAATTTTGATTAGATATAAAATACTATGCATCAATTATTCAGGGCACTAAATAATGACATTGGGTGTGCGCGTGCCGCGTGTTCTAGAATATTTCACAAGCACACGCGACACGCATCCGCCAGCAAGGGACAGTCCGGTAATTAAACCATAGCCCCTATTAAATAAACCCGAGTGGCAGCTCTATCTTTTTTGCAATACCGAATCTTATAATAAAATTAAATCTCCCGCGAAAAAATAGGGCAGAACACGGGGCTGGTATAAGCGAAGAGACACAGACCCTGCTTTCTAAAAGGAGAGAAAAACTTCAGTTGAAACTTAGCCAAGCAAAATGTTATATCGAATGAAAGTTAAGTTAAGAATAAGATTATTGTTGCCACAATTTTAATTTCTTCGGGCACTGTCAAGTAAATAGTCTTTTATAGCCCACATTTCTCACAACATTTTGGGAGTTTTTTTATCAAAGCTCAACTCACACAATGTAATTAACGCTGTGGTAAATTACACCCTAATTTCTTCCTCAAATTAAGCTCTTGTTTATTTTCCAAAATTTGTATCTTGCGCCCTCTTTTTAAATTATATTAGAAAAAAAATACGGACATGGGAATAATGAGTTTTTTGCGGAATCGTGCAGGAATAATTATCGTTGGGGCTATTGGTTTTGCAATTGTTGCATTTTTAGTAAGCGACGCAGTACAGATGGGTGGGTCGTTTATGCAGGGGAATCAGACTGAAGTCGGGGAAGTTGACGGAAAGGCCATATCTATCCTGGAATTCAACGAAAAGGTAGAACAGAACACAAACAATTTCAAGCAGCAGATGGGTCAGAGTAATCTGGATCCTCAAATGACATCTTACATTATTGAAAATACTTGGAATCAATCGGTTTCACAGATTTTAATGAGTAAGGAAATGAGTCGTCTGGGCCTGCAGGTAAGTAAGAACGAGTTGAATGATTTGGTATCCGGAAAGAATCCTGATCCTCAGATTATACAGAATTTTGGAGATCCTAAAACCGGACAGCTAAATAGAATGCAATTAAATGCATTTCTTGAGAATGTTAAATCTCAGCCAGCATCTAGTCCTGTTAGTATGCAATGGACAGCGTTTTTACTCGGTATCCGTGAGAATAAACTGGCTCAGAAATATAATAATCTCGTTAAAAATAGTCTTTATATTACCTCGCTTGAGGCAAGAGAAGATTATGATCAGAGAAATAAATTAGCCAATTTTAATTTTGTAAATCTGGAATATAGTTCTGTAGCCGACAATCAGGTTAAGCTTACTGATCAGGATTATTCTGATTATTACAATGAAAATGAATATAGATTTAATAATCCATTAGAGAAACGTTCATTTGAATACATTGTTTTTGATGCTAACCCTTCAAAAGCTGATTCTGCAGATATTAAGACAATGGTTGCAAAAACTGCAGCTGATTTCAGAGCGTCTACAAATGATTCATTATTTGTCGGTATTAACGCTGAAACCAAAACACCAATCTCTTACGTTCGCAAAGGGCAATTAGATCCTGCACTTGATTCAGCAGTGTTTAGCTCATCCAATGGAGCATTCATCGGACCTTTGTACTCTCAGGGTGTTTACAAAATGGCAAAAGTTCTGGATATCAAAGTTGGACCTGATTCCGTAAAAGCGAGTCATATTCTGCTTAACCCCGCAACTGAAGGTGGAATTGATAAAGCAAAAGCAAAAGCAGATTCTATCAGGGGCTTAATTGCCAAAGGAGCTAGTTTTACAGAGCTTGCTGCTAAATATGGCACTGACGCTTCAAAAGATTCAGGTGGTGAGCTCGGTACTTTTGGCAGAGGAGCGATGGTGCCTGCATTTGAAGAAGCTGTATTTAATGGTAAAACCGGAGATCTGAAAGTAATTACAACCCAGTTTGGAGTTCATGTCATTAAAATTAACAATCAAATAGGTTCATCTAGGGTAGCTAAAGTTGCCATTGTAGACAAATCCTTTGCAGCAAGTAACAAAACCCAACAGGGAGCTTATACAAAAGCAACAGCCTTTCTGACCCTTGCAAAAAATGCAGAAACTTTTGATTCAGAATCAAAAAAAGCAGCTTATGTTAAATTGCTTGCTGATAATGTAACAGCCACTCAGTCTAGTATCCCGGGATTAGATAGTCCACGTGAATTGGTAAGATGGGCTTTTGGTGCTGATAAGGGAGATGTTTCAAATCAGGTGTTTGAAATGGGTAATAAGTTTGTGGTAGCCAAACTAATTGACGTATTTAAGAAAGGAACACTTCCTCTTGATCAGGTTAAGAAGGATATAGAGCCAATGGTTTTGAAGCAGGTAAAAGCGCGTATGCTTATAGAAAAAATGGAAAAGGCATTAGCAGGAGCCAAGTCAATAGATCAGGTTGCTCAGAAAGTTGGCAGAGCGGTAACACCAGTTCAGAATATTGTGTTTGCTAACCCAGTAATTCCAGGACTTTCACAGGAAAATGTATTGGTTGGAACCATTTTTGGGTCACAGCCAGGTAAATTATCAAAACCAATTGAAGGTGATCAGGGTGTGTTTGTTTTTATAGTGAATGGCTTTAGTAAACCTGCACCCCTTACAAATGCCTTTAAACAAAAGGTTCAGGTATCTCAGTCCCTTGTACAGCGTTCTTCAGGGGAGGCTTTCAAGGTGTTACGTGACAATTCCAAGATTGAAGACAATCGTGTTAAATTCTTTTAACATCTAATTTCATTAACTTTATATCCGGAAGAGTTTGTTCACTTCCGGATTTTTTTTGCAGCCGATTTGGAATATCAGGAATTTAGCTGTTTAATAATTTGAATAGACGATGGACGTTCAGGAAAATATAATTAATAGAGTTGCTGAAAGCGGACTCATAAGTTTTGATCTGGCAGAACTTCATCCGACAGGAGAACGTTTTTTTTATGATATTAAAGATAATCTGTTCCATGGTTTAATGCTCCGGGAGAAAGATTTCAGAGAATTCGTAAAAGAACATAATTGGGAATCCTATTCCGGTAAACATATTGCCATTGGTTGTTCAGCTGATGCAATCGTTCCAACTTGGGCATATATGTTGCTTGCTAATAAGATGGCCCCCTTCGCAGAAACTGTAGTATTTGGAACCCTTGAAGTACTTGAAACGGTTTTATTCGATCGTAAATTAAGTCAATTGGATCTTGAAAAGTATCGGGATCAGCGTGTTGTAATTAAAGGTTGTGGTGAAATTCCCATCCCCGCTTCAGCCTATATAGAGCTTACTGTAAAACTCAGTCATGTTGCTAAAAGTATCATGTATGGTGAACCTTGTTCTACAGTGCCTATTTTCAAACGCAAGTGACAATTCTATTATGACAGTTTCGGACCCCGATTCGGGGTGTCATCCCAGACTTGATTCGGTTGTTACTTTTTGCACTAAACATCAAATGATTAAAATACATTTTTTATTTATTCTGCTGATATCTGCTTCAACAGCATTTGCACAGGGCTTACAAAATGTTAAGGAACCTGTATTTAAAGCTGGTGAGAATCTTAGTTACAGACTTCGTTACGGCTTTATTACTGCAGCAGAAGCATCAATAAAAGTACTTGATACTGATGCTAAGTTTGAGAATCGCCCCGTTTTTCATCTTTTTGCAGAAGGCCGCACAGCAGGATCTTTTAATATTTTTTACAAAGTCAGAAATCGTTACGACTCCTACATTGACAAGGAAACATTATGCCCCTATTTATATACAGAGAATATCCGTGAAGCTAATTACCGTCGAAATGATAAAGCTAGATTTTACCAAGATGAGAAAAGGGTAGTTTCGAATAGAGGCACTTTTAAGGGCAACGGACAAACCTTTGATGTTGTTTCTGCTTATTTTTTCGCCAGGAGTCTGGATATTTCAAAATTAAAACAGGGCGATAAATTCAGTATGAATTATTTTCTGGGAGATGGAATTAGTAAACTGGAAGTAGAATTTGTTGGAAGAGAGCGTGTAAAAACTGTATTGGGCACTTTCAATTGTATTAAATTTAGTCCGTCGATACAGCCCGGAAGAATTTTCAGAAAGGATAGTAAATTATACCTTTGGATAACAGATGATGCAAACCGTATTCCTGTAAAGGCACATGTTGAAATCCTCGTAGGCTCGGTTACGCTCGAGCTTATAACCGTGGATGGATTAAAGTATCCTCTGGGTTTAGTAAAATAGTAAGTATGATCGAAGTACAAAGCACATTGGTTCATGAAGATGTGATCAATGAAAATTTTGTTTGTAATCTCAATAAATGCAAGGGTATCTGTTGTATTGAAGGTGATTCGGGAGCTCCCCTTGAGCGGGATGAATTGGCAGTTTTAGACGAAATTTATCCATTGGTAAGGCCTTATATGACAGAAAAGGGAATTGCTGTTATTGAAGAGTTCGGCACCTATGTTAAGGATTTTGAAGGTGATTACACAACACCTTGTGTGGATACCAACAAGGAATGTGCTTACGTGATCATGGAGAATGGAATAAGTAAATGTGCCATTGAAAAGGCTTGGGAAGATGGTAAAATAGCCTGGAAAAAGCCAATTTCTTGCCATTTATACCCCATTCGTATCACTAAATACCCCGAGTTTGATGTACTTCATTATGACCGTTGGAGCATTTGCAGTGCTGCATGTGCTTTTGGGAAGGAGCTGAAAGTTTCTGTTTATGAATTTTTGAAGGAACCACTTATCCGTAAGTATGGGGCCGAATGGTATGCCGAACTCGAAGGTAAAGCGAATAAGCTATAAAGCTCTCAAATACAGATGCTAGTTTATGTTAGAAGTAATTTAATACGATTTTTATTTTAGAGGCAGCAAGAGCTAATAAATCTTTAAATTTATCTTTCAGTCGGCTTAATAAATACTTTCACTATTTTTAAATTCCAGCAATAAAAAATTGATTCCAAAGGACACCGTTGATAAGATTATTGAAACCTCTCGTATTGAAGAGGTTGTTGGCGATTTTGTGTCCTTGAAACGTCGGGGTACCAGTATGATTGGCCTTTGTCCTTTTCATAATGAGAAGACACCTTCTTTTCACGTCTCCGTTGGAAAGGGAATTTTCAAATGTTTTGGTTGTGGTCAAGGAGGCGATTCTGTCCGTTTCATTATGGAACATGAGAAAGCTACTTACCCTGAGGCGCTTCGTTATCTGGCCAATAAATACAGCATTGAAATTGCAGAAGTAGAGAATACTCCAGAGGAACAAGCAGTTAATGACAAACGTGAAAGCCTCTATATCGTTTCTGCCTGGGCAGCTAGGTTTTTTCAGCAGCAAATGCTTGAGACTGACGAAGGTAAAAGTATCGGATTAAGTTATTTTAAAGAGCGTGGTTTTAGGGATGATATTATCAAGAAGTTTGAGTTGGGATATTCACCCGATGTATGGGATGCTTTGACTCAAAATGGTCTTACTGAGGGTTATAACATTCAGTTTCTTGAAGAAACCGGACTTACCATCCGAAAGGAAAATGATAAATTCTATGATCGTTTTCGCGGCAGGGTCATGTTCCCTATTCATAGTTTTACTGGTAGGGTTATAGGTTTCGGAGGCAGGACCTTAAAAACGGACAAGGCTGTTCCGAAATATGTTAATTCACCAGAAAGCGATATTTATCATAAATCCAATGTGCTTTATGGCTTGTTCTTTGCAAAGAAATCTATGCGGGATGAGGATAACTGCTATCTCGTTGAAGGTTATTCAGATGTGCTTTCAGTACATCAGGCAGGGATAGAGAATGTGGTTGCTTCTTCCGGTACCTCATTAACGATTGAGCAGATCAGAATGATCGGCAGGTTTACAAAAAACATTACGATACTTTATGATGGTGATGATGCGGGAATCAAGGCATCATTAAGGGGTCTGGATATGATTCTGGAAGAGGGTTTGAATGTAAAAATTGTTCTTTTTCCGGATGGTGATGACCCCGATTCTTATGTGCAGAAGTTCGGAAGTGCTGCATTTAAAAGTCATATCGAAGGAAGTAAAAAGGATTTTATACTTTTTAAGACCACTATTCTTTTGAGGGATGCGGGCAATGATCCGATTAAAAGAGCTGGGATAATCAGAGAGGTTGTGGAGAGTATTGCCAAAATCCCTGATGGTATCAAGGCTTCTGTTTTTGTGCGGGAGTGCAGCTCTTTGCTACAGATCGAAGAAAGGGTACTTATATCCGAGCTGAATAAAATTCGTCTGGGTAAACTAAAAAAGGATACTAATTTCAATCCTCAGCAGGTTCAGCCTGAGCCTGCTCAGGATCTTGATATTCTTGAGCAAACAGGAATTTCTGATACAGATGAGGCGCAGGAGAAAGAGATCGTTCGGCTGCTTCTTAACTATGGACATGAACTGGTTCATTGGGATGATATTACTGATACCTACATTGCACCCTATATTATTTCTAATCTCGCCGATGTCACTTTTGAGCATCCTTTATGTATTCAAATTATCGAGGAATATAAAAAACAGCTTGAGAATGGGGATCTTCCTTCTGAGCAGGATTTTATAAAGAACTCAGATCATCAGATTGCTGATTTAGCTATAGCCATGGTTTCGTCTCCCTATATTCTCAGTGAGAACTGGTATGCAAAAAGGAAGATTTATGTAAAAAATGAAGCTGAAAATCTCAGGTCCACTATACTTGGCGGTATTTTTCATCTAAAAAAGCGCAAGGTTGATAGGATACTCCGGAAAATACGGGATGAAATACAAGCTGAACAGGATGCTGACAATCAGGCAATTCTGATGCGTCGGTACATGCAGGTGAAAGAGGTAGAGAAAGGTATTTCACTGTTCCTGGGTTCTGTTATACTGAAGTAATGGCCCGGCATAATGTGTTTGGGGATCAGGGTGAATTGCTTGCAAGAAAGTATCTTGAGGATAAGGGTTATGAGATATTAGATGAAAACTGGATCTTCAGGAAAGCAGAAATCGATCTTATTGCCTACAAAAATCCTGTAATTATTTTTGTTGAGGTTAAAGCCAGAAAGAATAATCGGTTCGCTGAGCCCGAAGATTTTGTGAGTAAAGCCAAACAGAAACTTCTGGCTTTGGCAGCAGGTGAATATATTCATCTGATGAATCATCAGAATGAAGTTCGTTTTGATATTATTTCGATCTTGTTTAATAAATTTGGAGATCCGGTAATCAGGCATACAGAAGATGCATTCTGGCCCTGAGGTTAAGGATACTTTTATAAAAAATAGTACAATGCGATTTAAATTTATTTGCTTCACAGTATCCAGTATTTTGTTTTTCTCACAATGCGCAAATGATAACAGGCAGGCTGCTGAATCTTCTGCCTGGGTGATGCCTGAGGCTGGAACCTCGGTAAACCTTGGAGATTCCGTTAATCTTGAACTTAAGCTGAATGAGAAGGCTGATTCTGTTGTTTACTTTGCTGATGGGCTTAAGCTAAAAAAGGCTTCAGATGAAAAATCTGTCGCTGTACCCACAGGAGATCTTCAATTAGGAATAAAAGCAATTACCGCGAAGATTTACCGGGGGCAAGCGGAGCCCGAAGAGATTAGTACCAATATTGTTGTGAAATCTACTTTAGTTCCTAAGAAATTGGGCTATGTGGTTCAGCAGGTATTTAAGCACGATACTAGTTCCTACACCCAGGGTCTGGAGTACTATAATGGATATTTATATGAGAGTGATGGCTTAGCCGGCGAATCGAGTATCCGAAAAACAGACCCAGCTACAGGTAAAGTACTGCAAATCACAAATGTTCGGGATGAGATTTTTGCAGAAGGAATTACAATTGTAGGTGATAAAATTCTGATGCTAACCTACCAGAATAATATCAGTCTGGAATATGATCTCAAATCCCTGAAATTACTCCGTGAATTTCCAAATCAATACCAGCGGGAGGGCTGGGGTTTGTGTAATGATGGGAAAGTAATCTATAGCAGCGATGGCAGCAACGCTATTTTTATCCTGAACAAGGATACCTATATGCAGGAAAGTTCTATTGAGGTATATGATCAGAACGGACCAGTAAGTCAACTGAATGAACTCGAATTTATTGAAGGTCGTATTTATGCTAATGTTTATAATTCCAATCGTATTGTAGTTATTGATCCGGCTAACGGACAAGTTATAGCTGAGGCAGACCTCGGCGAATTATATTCTGATTTAATCAGGCCGATGAAAGACTTTGACGGTTTTGTATTGAATGGCATTGCCTGGGACAGGAAAGGAAAGCGTTTATTTGTTACCGGTAAAAAATGGGATAAGCTATTCCAGATAAAACTGGGGGAGTTGTAGTAGGTTTAGGTACCGTTATTCCAATGAAGGCACGCCTAGCCGGACGGATAGCATGTTCGATATGACGGTTGGTGGGAAGCTTTTCCCTTTCAGCTTAACTCCCCTTTCAGCTTAACTCCTCCACACTTTATACTGATTAATTAGCCCATTAGTGGAAGCATCGTGCCCTGTCACAGGCTGATCATCCTCCAGCTCAGGCAAAATACGCCCAGCCAGTTGCTTTCCTAGTTCAACACCCCACTGATCATAGCTAAAAATGTTCCAAATAATACCCTGAGCAAATATTTTATGCTCGTATATCGCGATGAGTGAACCTAAAATAAAGGGAGTGATTTTTTTAATAAGAATGGAGTTTGTTGGTTTGTTACCTTCAAACACTTTAAATGGTGCCAAATTTTGAATTTCCTGCACATTTTTTCCAGCAGCTTTTAGTTCTTCTTCAACTTCTGCCCTGTTCTTACCATTCATCAATGCCTCAGTTTGAGCAAAGAAATTAGAGAGTAATAATTGATGATGATTAGCAATTGGATTATGGCTTTGTGCCGGGGCTATAAAGTCACATGGGATGAGTTTTGTCCCCTGATGTATTAGCTGGTAGAATGCATGCTGCCCATTAGTACCAGGCTCCCCCCAGATTACTGGTCCGGTTTGATAATTTACAGGATTGCCATCCCTGTCATTGGATTTGCCATTGCTCTCCATATCTCCCTGCTGGAAATAGGCAGCGAAGCGGTGCATATACTGATCATATGGGAGTATTGCCTGACTTTCGGCACCAAAAAAATTAGTGTACCAGATGCCAAGTAATGCCATTATGACCGGTATATTCTCATTGAAATCACTATTACGAAAATGATTATCAGCATCATGCGCTCCTGCAAGTAATTCTTTAAAATTTTTAAATCCTATTCCGCAGGCAATACTTAGTCCGATAGCACTCCAGATTGAATATCGACCCCCAACCCAATCCCAGAACTCAAACATATTGGCCGTATCAATCCCAAATTTTGCTACACCTGCTTCATTTGTAGAAATAGCTACAAAATGTTTTGCAATCGCGGCCTCATTCTCTATATTCTTTAGAAACCAGTCGCGTGCCGAATAAGCATTCGCCATTGTTTCCTGCGTAGTAAACGTTTTGGATGCGATCATGAAAAGGGTTGTTTCAGGATCAAGGTTTTTTAGTGTTTCGGCGATGTGGGAACCATCAACATTGGATACAAAATGGAGTTTGAGATGATTGCTGTATGCTTTCAAGGCTTCAGTGACCATTACCGGACCAAGATCTGAGCCACCTATGCCAATATTCACGATATCTGTAATTGATTTACCGCTGTATCCTTTCCATTCTCCTGAAATAACCTGATTTGAAAAATGCTCCATTTTGTCCAATACTCGATGGATATCCGATAAAATATCCTTTCCATCAAGTATAAATCCAGCTCTATGAGGATTACGTAATGCAGTATGAAGTACAGCCCTGTCTTCGGTTTCGTTAATTTTTTCTCCTCTAAACTGTTTTTCTATGGCATCTTTCAGACCACATTCTTCGGCCAGTTGCACTAATAAATTTTGAGTTTTGGAATTAATTCGGTTTTTTGAATAATCAAGCAAAATATCTCCAAAGCTGATTGAAAATTCTTCAAATCGTTTTGGGTCTTTAAAAAGATCTTTTAGTTTTTCATTTTTTATCTCCTCAAAATGTATTGAAAGGGCTTTAAAAGCATTTGTTGAGCAGAAATTAGTTCTTGGAAGCATGAAATCTGATTATATAATAAAGAAAATTGGTCTTGTTATAGTAAAATTAGATTTTATATCTATTAATTTGAATAAATTTCCAACCTGACCAATATTTTATTAATGAAAAGATTACTTAGCATTCTACTTCTGGGCTGTTGCACTCCGCTGTTCGCCCAGACCAAGCCCGATGATGTAAAGACATTTACATTGAATAACGGTATGAAATTTCTCGTTCTGGAGGATAGCTCTATTCCAAATGCCAATATGTACCTTTTTTACAAGGTGGGATCAAGAAATGAGTATCCGGGAATTACCGGATTATCACACTTCTTTGAGCATATGATGTTCAATGGCTCCAAAAAATTTGGCCCCAAGATGTTCGACCAAACCATGGAATTTAACGGAGGTGCCAATAATGCCTACACCACGCAAAACCTCACTGTTTATACAGATTGGTTTCCGGTAAGTGCCATGGAAACCATTTTTGACCTCGAATCAGATCGCATTGCCAGTTTGAGTATAGATCCAAAAATGATTGAAAGTGAGCGTGGCGTTGTCTTATCAGAGCGTAGTACTTCTTTGGAAAATTCTCCATGGAATATGTTAAGTGATGCAGTAAATGCCACAGCTTTTCAGGAGCATTCGTATCATTGGACAGTTATAGGATATGAAACTGATATAAAAAACTGGACGAAAGAAGATCTTGAGAAATATTTTAAAACCTATTATGCACCAAACAATTGTCTGGTAGTAGTTTCTGGAAATGTTAAGCTTGCTGAAGTGCAGCGATTGGCTGAAAAGTATATGGCTCCGATACCTGCTAGTGATCCTCCGAAACCTGTACATCTGGTTGAACCGCCTCAAACAGGGGAGCGTAGGATATATACACAAAAAGAAGTTCCGAGTCCGTATTTAATGATTGGATACCATACTCCCGAAGCAAAAAGTAAAGATTTTTATCCATTAAGCATCCTTAGTTCTGTGCTTTCAAGCGGTAATTCATCGCGTTTGCATTCAGAGTTGGTCGACAAAAAGCAATTGGCTTCCATGATTAGTTCTGATTTCAGCGAAAGCTTTGATCCAAATATGTTCATGATTTATGCATTGGCAGCCAAAGATGTAAAGGAATCGGATATCGAAACTGCGGTTTATGCGGAGATTGAGAAAATTCAAAAGGATGGGATTACTAGTCTGGAATTACAAAAAATTAAAAATCAGAAGTTGATGGAATTTTACGGGCAGCTTGAGACTATTAATGGTAAATCAAATAATATCGGCACCTATGAGCTTTTTTTTGGCGATTACCGGAAAATGTTTGACGCGCCTGCAGAATTTTCAAAGGTTAGTATTGAAGATGTAAAGCGTGTAGCGAATGAGTACTTCAAAAAGTCAAACCGTACGGTAGGTATTTTAAAAGCTAAAGTTGAGGAATAAAGATATGAACAACCTAAAAAAATATACCAGCCTTGTTTTTACTGCATTGATAATATGCAGTACAGCAATAGCCCAGAACACACCAGCAGCTTTTAAAGTGCCTGCATATGAGAAGTTTGTTCTACCAAATGGTTTAAGTGTTTATTTGATGGAGCAGCATGAAGTTCCTGTGATCAGCTTATCTGTAATAATTCCTGCTGGGGCAATTTATGATGGCGCCCAATCTGGTTTAGCCAGTTTAACTGCAGCAGGTTTACAATACGGAACAAAGAGCTATAGCAAGATTAAAATAGAAGAGGAACTCGATTTTATTGGTGCGAGTTTAAATACTTATGCAAATAAGGAATCTGCCGGACTTTCTTCAAAGTTTGCTTCAAAAGATTTAGATAAGGTAATTCCTATCGTAAAAGAGGTTTTAGTTGATCCTATATTTGATAAGGAAGAGTTTGAAAAGGAAAGGAAACGCGTTTTATCAAGTCTTGATCAGGCAAAACTAAGTCCGAGAAATGTAATTAATGCCTATTGGGATAAATTCATTTTCGGGGATCATGTCTATGCCAACCCAGTAAGCGGAAGTCCCGCTACCGTTGGAAAATTCAACATTGAAGACCTGAAAGGTTTCTACAAATCAAATTATGGTCCGCAGGGATCTGCAATTTCAATTGTAGGTGACTTTAATGCGCAGGAAATGAAAATCCGTCTTAGAAATTTATTTGCAGGCTGGAAAAAGACTGGCAGTGTACAGAAAGGTCTTGCTGCTCAGCCGGTTAAACCGATTCAAGCTTCCAGAGTATTACTTATAAATAAAGAAGATGCCCGCGAGACCACCCTTTACATCGGAGGTTTAGGTATTCGTCGTGATAACCCAGATTTTGTTGCGATTGATGTTGTAAACACAGTTTTTGGAGGTCGCTTTACCTCCTGGTTAAATGATGAACTTCGCGTAAATTCGGGACTCACTTACGGAGCTAGAAGTGGATTTTCTCCTCTGAAAAATTCAGGAACTTTCTCAATTTCTACATTTACTGCTACAAAAACTACTGAGGCCACATTGGATAAAGCATTACAAGTACTTGATAGCCTACATAAAAAAGGAATAGACGAGAAAACCCTGGCTTCAGCCAAGAATTATGTCAAAGGCCAGTTCCCTCCTAAGTATGAAACTGCAAGTCAACTTGCTGGGTTACTTACTCAGATGTTTTGGTATGGATTTGATGAGTCATTCATAAATAATTTTCAGGCTAATGTAGATGGATTGACAGTCGCAAAATCAAAGGAAATTATCAATAAGTATTTCCCAAGGGACAATTTACAATTCGTACTGATTGGTAAATCAGCAGATATTAAAAGTATTGCGGCTAAGTACGGACCTGTAACTGAAAAGCAGATAAAAGCGGACGGTTTTTAATAGAAGGCTGACAGGGTTTTAAACCCTGTCAGCCTTAATATAATTTTTCTATTTTTGTATTATGACCAAAGAAAATATTACGGATTTAAGAGACAGAATAACGTCTCTGAGGAGGCATCTTTGACATCGACAAGAAGTTAGATGACCTCAAGAACGAACAGGATATAGCCCTAAGGCCCGATTTCTGGGATGATCCCAAAGAAGCCGAAAAATCATTGCATTCTATTAATTCCAAGAAAAAGTGGACGGATGAGTTTCAAGCCGCAGAATCTTCTGTGGAAGATGCTGCGGTGATGCATGATTTCTTTCAATCCGGTGATGCCAATGAAGCTGAACTCAAGGAACAGTATGAAATCACCCTGAAAAAGGTTGAGGAGCTTGAGTTTAAAAATATGCTCAGTTCTGAAGAGGATCAGTTGAATGCGGTGATGCAGATTACTGCGGGAGCAGGTGGTACTGAAAGTTGCGACTGGGCTTCCATGCTGTTGAGAATGTATGTGATGTGGGGAGAAAAACATGGATTTAAGGTTTCAGAACAGGATATTCAGGAAGGTGATGTAGCCGGAATAAAAACGGTTACCATTCAGTTCGAAGGTAATTTTGCTTATGGATATTTGAAAGGCGAGAATGGTGTTCATCGCCTGGTAAGGATTTCTCCTTTTGATTCGAATGCAAAACGTCATACATCTTTTGCTTCGGTTTATGTTTATCCTTTGGTTGATGATACCATTGAGATCTACGTGAATCCTGCAGATATTGAATTTGAAACCTTCCGTTCAGGTGGGGCAGGCGGGCAGAATGTGAACAAGGTGGAAACTGCCGTTCGTTTATATCATAAGCCTTCGGGTATTATCATTAAAAACCA
>JAURKO010000066.1 GCA_030831705.1 Daejeonella sp.
CTGGCAACTGATAACAGAATAACTTAATTCCACTGCGGGTTTTCAGGAAAATTAGCAATGTGAGCATACCTTGGTCCGAGTCCTATCACCACTTCTTTCCATAAATTCTCTTCATTCTCAACAAAAATCACTTCATTATTATATTTATTGGTTACCAACCATGAATTTTGCTCGAGCTCGTTATTTAATTGGCCAGCATCCCATCCGGAATAACCGGCAAAAAATTTGATTTCTTTAGGGTTTAGTTGATAATTGTTGATAAGAATCTTTATAGTTTCGAAATTACCTCCCCAGTAAACTCCTTCTCTGATCTTAACTCCACTTGTTAATTTATCATAACAATTATGAATAAAATGCAGTGTATCTGTGGCTACAGGCCCTCCGAGGTAAACCGGAAAATCGATTCCTTTAATATCGGGGATCAAATCATTTAAAAGAAAATCACTTGGTTGATTTAAAATAAATCCAACAGCCCCCGCCTCTTCATATTCAGTAAGTAAAACAACTGACCTTTTAAAATTAGGGTCAGACATAAATGGCTCTGAAACTATCAGACTTCCATTATTAGGTAAAACTGGACTCAACATGATAATTCAATTAACATCAATCACTGTCTATAAATTTACAATATATATCTAATAATCATTTAATGATAGAATACAAACTGCATTTCTTAAGTTTGTAAAAAAGATAAGCATCCTGTAAAAAGCGGAATAAAAACATAATGGCAGTAAATAAAGAAACAATTGAAAATCTTCGTCAGGAATATATTTCTGAAAAATTATCCAAAAAGGATGTAGATAAAGATCCGATTAAACAATTTGGAAAATGGTTCGAAGAAGCTATGGGTTCAGGTATTCATGAGCCTAATGCAATGACTCTTGCTACAACCAGTATTGACCGCAAACCAAGTGCAAGAATTGTATTATTAAAAGGATATGATGAACGCGGGTTTATGTTTTACACCAATTACCTTAGTGCGAAGGGCAAGGAAATGTCAAAAAACCCTGTGGTAGCGGTTGTTTTTCATTGGGCTGAATTGGAAAGACAGGTAAGAATAGAGGGAACTGTAGAAAAACTCAGTAAAGAAGATTCTGATCGTTATTTTCAAAGCCGTCCGAAACTAAGCCAAATTGGTGCATTAATTTCTCCACAAAGCCAGGAAATTGATAACCGTGAAAATCTTGAAAAGGATATGAAAGAGGCCCAAATCAGATATGAGAATAAAATAATTCCCAAACCAGCATTTTGGGGTGGTTATTTGATAAAACCTCAAGTCATTGAATTCTGGCAAGGACGACGAAGCCGCCTACACGACAGAATTGTTTATAAAAAAGCTGATAAAACCAGCTGGAAAATTGTAAGGCTTGCACCCTGATTTTTACTCATGAATTTTGATGAAATAAAAAATCTTCTTACAAAGAAATTTGGTGAAGGTGTAATCGTAGAAATTGAAAATAACGGCTTGCAACCTGCTTTGCAAATAAATCCTGATTTCATTGTGCATGTTTGTGAAGAATTAAGGGACAATAAAAATACCTGGTTTGATTTTCTATCCTGCCTTAGCGGAGTTGATCATGGTCCTGAAAAAAACAAATTTGAAATTGTCTACCATCTTGCCTCAATACCCCATAAGCAACAACTCGTTCTTAAAACATCAAGGGCTCATGATAAAATTAGCAGCCAATTGCCTTCTTTTCAAAGTGTTTCAAAAATCTGGCGAACAGCTGAATGGCATGAACGTGAAGCATTTGATCTATTAGGAATTTATTTCGAAGGTCATCCTGATTTAAGAAGAATACTGCTCCCTGATGATTGGGAGGGATATCCTCTTCGTAAAGACTACCTTGCAGCGGAAGAATATAAAGGAATAAAAATTAACTAGGCTTATTCCACAGATAACAGAGATACATCATGCAGATTAATAAGTCAAGGTATGCTCAATTAACTGAAGGTCTTAAACCTGAGGAGATGATTATCAATATGGGTCCGCAGCACCCTTCCACTCACGGTGTTTTAAGGCTTGAACTAATCACTGATGGTGAGATTGTGAAGGAAGTAATTCCTCATATGGGATACTTACACAGATGCTTTGAGAAACATTGTGAAAGTCTTACCTATCAGCAAATCATTCCATTTGTAGACAGAATGGACTACATGGCATCCATGAATAATGACCATGCCTTTGTAATGGGTGTTGAACGCATGATGGGTATCGATAAAGATATCCCGAAAAGAGTGGAATACATTAGAGTATTGGTTTGTGAACTGAACCGTATTAGCTCACATCTGATAGCCATTGGAACCTATGGTATTGATATTGGTGCCTTTACTCCTTTTTTATGGTGTTTTCGTGATCGGGAGCATATTATGAATATGCTAGAATGGGCATCTGGCTCCCGAATGCTCTATAATTATATATGGGTTGGTGGTCTTTTCTATGATTTGCCGGTAGGGTTTGAAGAACGATGTTCTGAGTTTATTAATTACTTCAAACCAAAACTCACAGAATTAAATCAATTACTAACAGAAAATCAGATATTTATTGGAAGAACAGCAGGAATTGGGGTACTTCCATTGGATGTGGCAATTAATTATGGCTGCTCCGGACCAATGCTCAGAGGATCAGGATTAAAATGGGATTTGCGACGTATTGATGAATATTCTGTATATCCTGAACTTGAATTTGAAATTCCTATTGGTAAAGGTGAAATGGGAAAGTTGGGTGATTGTTGGGATCGTTATAAAATTCGGACAGAAGAAATTGCGGAATCAATCAGAATTATTGAACAATGTCTTGAAAGACTTCAAAAAGAATTTAAAAGAAGTCCAGAATTTGACCCCAGAGCCAAACTTCCGAAAAAAATCATTCCAAAAGAGCAGGATTTCTATATCCGCGCCGAAAATCCAAAAGGTGAACTCGGCTATTATTTTATTTGTGACGGCAAAACTGAAATCCCTAAACGGGTGAAGGCTCGCGGACCAAGTTTTAACAATTTATCAGTTCTTCCCGAAATATCAAGAGGAATATTAATTGCGGATTTGATCGCTATACTTGGATCTATTGATATTGTACTTGGTGAAGTAGATCGATAAAAAAAGCTAAAAAAATCAAAATTCAATCAGCCTTTTATTAATCAAATAAAGTCTTTAATAAACCTTTACCATATAAATATATGGCTCAAGTTTCTTGAATTGATCTTTACGGCTTAGTCCTGCCAAGGAGTTTCTTTTATTTAACACCAGTTTTTCGTCAAGTGAATCCTGTGGAATTGCATCAATTGACCTGAGAATATAGGAAGATTTTATTGCAAAAGCCGCTCCGTCTAATAATGCTTGCTTTCCATTTATTATTCCGATAACGTTTCCCCTGTTATCGAGTAGTGGACCACCACTGTTCCCGGGATTAACAGGTATTGAAACTTGATAGGCTACAGTATCACCTGCAAAACCATTTTTTGCACTTACATATCCTTTACCTAAAACCTGTTCATCTCTTGGAAAACCGATAGTAAACACATCCTCTCCAACGTCTGAAGCAGATTTTTTAAATGTATATGGAAGTGTTGCAAGATTCTCAAAGGAAGGATCTGATATTTGAAGAACTGCAAGATCATAAGCAGGATCAATATAGATTAACTTAACTTTAAAAGCTTCACCATCAGAGTTTTGAACATAAACTGAATCAGCACCTTTAACAACGTGAAAGTTGGTAACTACATATCCATTAGATGAAAGTGCAAACCCTGTTCCTCCAAACTCCCCAGGATCAGAAGGACCTTTGGAAGGTTTATCATTAATGTTCTTAATCAGTGCATTTTGTGA
>JAURKO010000067.1 GCA_030831705.1 Daejeonella sp.
TAATTTTATCACTCATTCCTTCTTGCCCGTTTATAAATAATTAACGCAAAATAAAGACTTTAATATCAAACTCCAATTAGGTTATAAGTTATAAGTTATAAGTTATAGGTTTTAAGTACCAGATAGTAAGAAATTGAGAGTGGAGAGTGGAGAATTTAGCGTGCGAAAAAATTGATAATATACACCCGATAGCTATCGGGTTGATAACTCAGCATTCGCCCATTTGCTAATTTCTAAATTTGCTCATTTACTAATTCTCAATTGACAAATTGACAACACGATAGCTATCGGGTCACTCATCTACAAATTCATTTGCTAATTTGCTGATTTTCAAATTTGCTAATTCCCCGAACCTCTTTTTTCCGTAATTTGCGCCAAATGCAACGCATATGAGTTTAGTAAGGGCAAAGAAGCATCTCGGACAACATTTCTTAACAGATAAAAACATCGCTGAGAAAATTGTCAACAGTCTTCATGCCGGAGATCATTATAAACAAATTTTGGAGGTTGGCCCGGGAATGGGAATTCTTTCAGACTTTCTACTTGCCAGAAAGGATTTGGAAACCTACCTCATTGATATAGATACCGAATCTTATGAATTTTTGAAAAAGAAATATACAAATCTGGGGGAGCGCTTGATCAATGGTGATTTTTTGCAACTGGATTTTGCGTCTGTTTTTTCCGGAAAATTTGGCATTATCGGCAATTTCCCTTACAATATCTCATCGCAAATACTGTTTAAAGTGCTCGACAATCGTAATCAGGTAGTTGAATTGGTTGGAATGTTTCAAAAAGAAGTTGCGCAGCGTTGTGCAGAAACGCCAGGAAGCAAGGAGTATGGTATATTAAGTGTTTTTCTACAGGCTTTTTATAAAGTTGAATACTTATTTTCAGTTAAGCCGGGAGTATTTAACCCTCCGCCTAAAGTTACATCTGCAGTAATACGACTTACCCGAAATGATATTGAAAAACTGAATTGCGATGAAAAATTATTCTGGCAGGTTGTCAAAGCGGGCTTTAACCAAAGGCGTAAAACACTGAGAAATGCTTTGTCTTCACTTGTTAGTAAAGAGAGTATGACTGATGATCCAATGTTTGACCTTCGAGCTGAGCGTTTGAGCGTAGAAGATTTTGTTAAAATGACGAACCTGATTGGTTCCTCAAGAATAACCGCAGTATGAACAGAATTCTGATTGCAGACCACTTGCATCCTGCTTTTAAAATTGAGGTAGAAAAAATGGGGTATTTTTGTGATGATCTTCCATCGATCAGCAGAACTGAAATGCTGGAGGTTCTGAAAAATTATACTGGAATTGCGGTACGTACCCGATTTCAGATTGACTCAGAGCTTATTGATGCAGGCTCAAATCTTAAATTTATAGCAAGGGCAGGGGCAGGAATGGATAATGTAGATTATGAATATGCCAAATCTAAAAATATATCCTGTATCAATGCGCCTGAAGGTAACCGGGATGCCGTGGCTGAACACGTTATTGGCATGTTACTTTCCTTACTTAATGATTTAAGAAAAGCAGATAGTGAAGTGCGAAGCGGTATCTGGAATAGGGAAGAAAACAGGGGATGGGAGCTAAAGGGCAAAACCGTTGCAATTATTGGATATGGTAATACCGGTCAGATGCTTGCCCGCAAACTTTCGGGTTTTGAAGTAAAGGTAATTGCTTATGATAAATATAAAACCGGATTTTCAAGTCAATACGTTGAAGAAGTGAGTATGGAACAGGTAGTTAAACAGGCAGATATTCTAAGTTTTCATATTCCATTAACCTACGAAACGAAACAATTATTTAACGAAGAATATTTATTTCATTTCAAAAAGCCTATAATTCTGTTAAATGCATCAAGAGGTGAAATTGTAAATACAAGAGTGGTACTGAATGGAATTCGAAGTGGTAAAATTAGCTCTGCCGGATTGGATGTACTTCAGGTTGAAAAATTTCCTGCCTTAGGGGAGCAGGAATGGTTCAATGAGTTAAAGGATTGTCCGAATTTAATTTTAAGTCCGCACGTTGCAGGATGGACTCACGAATCCTACAAAAAGATTTCTGAAGTACTTGCCGAAAAAATAAAACAGCTGTTTGCTGCTGAGTAATAATGAAGCTTTTCTAGCATCTATTTTATCATCTCATTGGATTTCATCATAGAAATTTGGAAATCTAAAATCAAAAATATTATCTTCGTATTCATATGAGCAAGACTATATTGGCTTTAGCCGACATAGTCTTGTTTGTTTTTAAGAGTTTATTTAAAATGTGTGAGATATGACGGAAGTAACTTATTATACCCGGGAAGGATTAGAAAAACTTAAAGAAGAGCTTCATTTATTGAAAACTGAAGGTCGTTCACAGATTTCAAAAGCAATTGCTGAGGCAAGAGACAAGGGTGATTTGTCGGAGAACGCTGAATATGATGCCGCAAAAGAAGCACAAGGGCATCATGAATCAAAAATTTCAAAACTTACAAATGTTTTGGCAAATGCACGTTTGATAGATGAATCAAAGTTAGATTCTTCAAAAGTACTTGCATTATCAATTGTAAAGATCAAAAACATAAAGAATGGGGCAACCATGACTTATCAGCTTGTTTCTGAATCGGAAGCGGATCTTAAAACAGGCAAAATTTCAGTAAAGTCACCCATAGCTCAGGGCTTACTTGGTAAATCTGTGGGAGATACGGCAGAGATTGCGGTTCCGGCGGGAAAAATTGAGTTTGAGATCATTGAAATCAGCAGGTAACAATAGCCTAATCAGATTATAAATCGAATTATTATGGAATCAATTTTCTCTAAAATCATAGCTGGTGAGATTCCATGTTATAAAGTCGCTGAAACCTCAGAATTTCTTGCCTTTCTGGACATAAACCCATTAACTGAAGGACATATTTTGGTTATTCCTAAACAGGAGGTTGATTATATATTTGATTTGGATAGTGAAACTTATGTTGGCCTAATGTTGTTTGCACAGATTGTGGCATCGGGCCTAAAAAAAGCAATATCATGTCAGCGAATCGGTATTTCTGTTATCGGCCTGGAAATCCCTCATGCACACATACATCTCATTCCGATTAACAGCATAGACGATATGAATTTTAGTCGGCCAAAACTCAGTTTTACAAACGAAGAATTGGAAGCTACAGCAGAAAAAATTAAGGATCATCTCTAAATTCCTTTATTTTAGTCGCTTCTGATTATCCTTTGCAAAAGCATCCCATCCGGAATAGTTCTTTTTGTTGCCAGTGCTGCTTATTTTTTGGAATGAATGGCAAACTGCAACTGCCAAACCATCAGTAGCATCTAAAAATTCAGGAGCTTCTGAGAATTTCAAAAGCGTTTTCAGCATAGCTGCTACCTGTTCTTTGGAAGAATTCCCATTGCCTGTGATCGACTGCTTGATCTTTCTGGGTGAATATTCAAAAATAGGAAGACTGCGTGATAAGGCTGCAGCCATTGCTACGCCCTGTGCTCGGCCAAGTTTTAGCATTACCTGTATGTTTTTTCCATAAAAGGGTGCTTCTATTGCAAGGCAATCAGGCTGATATTGATCAATCAGTAAAACGGTTTTTTCAAAAATATGTTTAAGTTTTAGAGGGTGATCATCAAGGTGCTGTAGTTTTACTACACCCAAACAAATCAGCTCGACTGTACTTTTGACCTCTTTAACAATACCATATCCCATCACACTCGTTCCAGGATCGATTCCAAGGATTATCCGTTCAGTAGATTTTTCTTTGATCATTTTTGACAATATTAAGAAATTACACGCTTTTTAATGTTTTTAACTTAATTCAATTTCAATATTTAAATTCACTCAAGCTTTTGCTTAACATTGTAGAAATAAAATACTTTGAACAAGCGTACCAAGAAAATTCTTAGCATTTGTATTAAGTTAACCATTATAGGTCTGGCAACCCTTTATATTTATAATAGGCTAAATAACAACAGCAGTATTCAAGATTTTAAGCAACTTTTAAATTCTCTTGACTCTGAAAGTGTCGTTTTGGTAATTTCAACTCTTTTTTTGATGATGTTCCTGAATTGGTTCCTGGAGGCTCTTAAATGGAAATTTCTTGTTCAAAAAATTGAAGTAATAACTACATGGAAAGCTGTTGAGTCTGTTTTTTGTGGCTTGACATGGGCAGTTTTTACTCCAAACCGAATTGGGGAATTCGGAGGGAGGGTATTTTCCCTTTCTCCAAATAAACGGATTAAGGGGGCAGTTGTTATGACAGTTGGGACTATAGGTCAAATGGTTCTTACCAATGTACTTGGCCTTTTAGCACTCAGTTGGTTTTTATACCGATTTATTCATTTAAATCCATTTTTAAATCTTAGTATAATCATTTTTGCAGTAGTTTTTAGCGGGTATTTTCTACTATTCTTTTTCAATATACATTGGATAAACGGCCTATTATCACGGATAAAGTTCCTGAGGCAATACAGGCACTTTTTCATTATATTTTCCAGATTCAAGTTCAAAGAACTGCTACAAGTTTTAATCTATTGCTTTTCGCGTATCTTGGTTTACACCACGCAGTATTTTTTAGTTTTTCGTTTACTGATTCCAGAAATAGACCCTCCTGATGTTGTTCTGATGATGTTCGTTATTTTTTTTGTTCAATCTTCAATACCTTCACTTGATTTATTTGATTTAGGTATAAGGGCCACAACGGCAGCCTATTTTTTTTCATTTGTAACCAATCAGGAAATTGTAGTTATGGCAGCAGTTGCAAGTATATGGCTGATTAATTTAATTATTCCTGCTATTTTAGGCTCAGTTTTCGTTTTAAAACTCAATTTCTTTGGCAGCCCTGATAATTAGTATTATTTCGTTTAGCCTCGCTGTGGCCTATTTGGGTTTGATACTATTTCTACGTAAGGGATGGAACAGTCTCAAAATTTATAATCTAAAGAGTAATCAGTTTAAAACAACAGTCAGTATTCTGATTGCCGCCCGAAATGAGGAAGATAAAATTTTCAAAACCATTTCTGATATTCTTGCACAAGATTATCCTTCACATTTAGTCGAATTAATAGTTGTAGATGACCATTCTACTGATAGTACATCGGAAATAGTTCTTTCGTTTGCAGATAAAGGTGTGAAATTAGTGGTGTTGAATGAAAGTAAACCTTTGAATTCATACAAAAAGAAAGCAATAACTGAGGCTATCAAGCTGTCTGAAGCAGAGCTCATCATTACAACTGATGCCGATTGCAGAATGTCGCATGACTGGCTAAAAACTATAATTGGGTTCTATGAGGCCGGAAATTATAAGTTGATCTCCTCCCCGGTTCTCTATTTTGAAGAGAAGAGCACATTCGAAAAAATGCAAAGTCTTGAATTTTTATTTCTGGTTGGCTTAGGAGCTGCAGGAGTAGGAAACAAAATGCCATCAACATGTAATGGAGCAAATCTTGCTTACCGCAGAGAAGTTTTTTATGAATTAAAAGGATTTCAAGGTATTGATCAATTAGCCTCTGGCGATGATGAACTGTTTCTTCATAAAGTAGCCTCAGTTTATCCTGATGGAATTGGCTTTTGTAAAGCACGTGGCGCCATGGTTTATACCCATGCAAAATCAAGCTTAAGTGAGTTTATTCAACAGCGAAAGCGCTGGGCCTCAAAAAGCACAAAATATAAAAACAAGGCTGTTGTATTTATCGGGGTTTTAGTCTGGGTGTTTAATTTATTAATTGTTTTAACGTCTATTTTAGGCTTTTTTAATCCTTTTTATTGGTATTTATGCTTAGGCATAATCAGTATAAAGTTTGTTGCCGAACTTTTTTTTCAAATAGTCCTGTGCAGGTTTGCCAATAGAATTAAATTGTTGTGGCTCTTGCCATTACTTACAATAACCCACATATTTTATATGTTATATATTGGGATTGCCGGTAATTCTGGAAAATACAATTGGAAGGGAAGGATGGTGCGTTAAAAATGAAATTTCCTAAGCTTAAATACTATTGACCGTTGTAAACTTATACTATGCTTCTTCCGTACTTTCAGCAAGAACTTATTGAAGCGGGCTGCGATGAAGCGGGAAGAGGATGTCTTGCTGGCCCTGTTTTTGCTGCTGCAGTAATCTTGCCTCGCAGTTTTTCGCACCCAATGCTTAACGATTCTAAGAAAATCAAGGAGAAGGATCGGTTTGAACTTCGTGATTTGATACAGCGGGAATCGCTGGCATATGCGGTAGCATCAGTTGATCATACTGAAATAGATAAAATAAATATTTTGAATGCCTCAATTTTCGCAATGCACCTTGCACTCAGGCAACTTCAAATCCGCCCTGGGTTTATTATTATAGATGGTAACCGATTTAAATCTTTTGAGGATATTGAGCATCAATGTATTGTAAAAGGGGATAGTAAGTATTTTTCAATTGCCGCAGCATCAATTTTAGCTAAAACCTATCGTGACGAATATATGCTCAGTTTAGCAGCTGATTATCCGCAATATGACTGGATAAACAATAAAGGATATCCTACCGTTAAGCATAGAAATGCAGTAATTTCCTATGGTTTAACACCTTTTCATCGTAAAACCTTCCAAATCAGTAAACCCCAGCTTAGCCTTGATTTATAGATTCAAAACGGATTTGTTTAGTCTGAAATTATAGCTCAGCTTTTAACCGTTTTTAATTACTTTTGGCTCAATAATAATACCTACAGAATAATGAAAAGTGTTGCATTAAATGATATCCATATTGAACTTGGCGCCAAAATGGTTCCTTTTGCAGGATTTAATATGCCTGTCCAGTATAGTGGAATTAACATCGAGCATGAAACAGTCAGAAATGGCGTAGGTGTATTTGATGTTAGTCACATGGGTGAATTTATCTTAAAAGGAGATGGTGCATTAGATCTTATCCAAAGAGTTTGCTCAAATGATGCCTCTGTTCTTTTTGACGGTAAAGTTCAATATTCATGTCTTCCTAATGATCATGGGGGTATTGTAGATGATCTTTTAGTCTATCGCATAAATGAAAAAGCTTTTATGCTGGTTGTTAATGCTTCAAATATTGAAAAAGACTGGGAATGGATCTCAAAATATAATAATGCAGGAGTTGAGATGAAGAATATTTCGGATCAGACTTCCTTACTTGCGGTTCAGGGTCCAAAAGCAGCAGAAGCTTTACAGAGTTTAACTGATGTAGATTTAGCCGAGATGGATTATTATACCTTTAAAAAAGGTGTATTTGCAGGAATTGAAAATGTACTAATCTCTGCTACAGGATATACTGGAGCAGGGGGATTTGAATTATACTTCGACAAGAAAGATTCTCTACATATCTGGAATGAAGTATTCAAAGCTGGAGAGGCTTTAGGTATTAAACCTATCGGACTCGCGGCAAGGGATACGCTAAGATTGGAGATGGGTTTCTGCTTGTATGGAAACGATATTGACGATTCAACCTCGCCAATTGAAGCTGGACTTGGTTGGATAACTAAATTTACCAAAAGCTTTATCAATTCAGAGAATCTTGCAGCCCAGAAACAAAGCGGGGTTGAGCGAAAACTGGTTGGATTTGAAATGATAGACAGAGGTATTCCACGTCACGACTATGAAATCGTCGATATTGCTGGCACTGTAATTGGTAAAGTAACTTCCGGTACTCAATCGCCAAGTCTTCAAAAGGGGATAGGTATGGGTTATGTCAAAACAAGCTTTTCGAAGGTTGGTACTGAGATTTTTATAAAAATCAGAGATAATATAGTTTTGGCAAGGGTAGTAAAAATGCCTTTTAAATAAAAATCTATCCTATAATAATGCAAAAACGCAACCTCGAAGTTTGTCTAACACCTGCTTTGCTTCATCTTCACGATTTCACTAACAGCATTGTTGTAGTAATTGATATTTTCAGGGCTACTTCTTCCATTTGCTATGGCATTGAAAATGGGGCAGAGTCAATCATACCCGTCGCTACCATTGAGGCATGCGAATCTTACAGATCTTCTGGTTTCCTACTTGCCGCAGAGCGAAATGGTGAGGTTGTTGATGGTTTTGATTTCGGGAATTCTCCATTTTCGTATACAAGGGAAAAGGTAGGTGGTAAAACTATTGTATTAACTACTACTAACGGAACACATGCGATTAATATGTCACGCGGAGCACATAAAATTGTGATAGGTTCTTTTTTAAATCTTGAATCTCTTTGCGACTGGTTAAAATCGCAGTCCAATGACGTTTTATTATTATGTTCTGGCTGGAAGGATAAGGTTAATCTTGAGGATACACTTTTTGCAGGTGGGGTTGTACATCATCTCAAAGAAGCGAATTATGCTTTAGATGATGCAGGAATTGCTTCTGAAGATTTATACATCATAGCCAAAGATGATTTGAATACTTATTTGAAGAAAACTTCACATAGTGAACGTCTGAAAAAGCTGGGTATTGAGGAAGATATTAAATTTTGTCTGAATCTGAATATTACCAAAGGGATTCCAGTGCTTGATGGAGAGAGATTGGTTAAAATGATAATATGATAAAGGCTGACAGGGTTCATAACCCTGAGGTCCCGGGTTCAAATCCTGGTCTCGCTACATGTAAATCAAGGACTAACGTTAAATCGTGGGTCCTTTGTTGTTTTTGCTTGAGGTTTTCATTGTTTACTAAATTTTTATATTTCTTTGCTTTTTAAAATCAATACCAATGAACTTTTTAAAAGTAGAAA
>JAURKO010000068.1 GCA_030831705.1 Daejeonella sp.
AATAATATCCCTGCAGATTTCTTTAAGACCTTAAAACAAAAAGGTTATGCCGACGCTCAAATTGCATGGCTGCTAGGAAATGTGACGGAAGATGAGGTGTATGATCGGAGAAAAGAACTGGGAATTAACCGCGTATACAAAATGGTTGATACCTGTGCGGCAGAATTCCCGGCGCAAACACCCTATTATTACTCAACTTTTGAGGATGAGAATGAGTCTGTCGTCAGCGATAAGAAAAAAATTATCGTCCTTGGATCCGGCCCTAACCGCATTGGCCAAGGTATAGAGTTTGATTATTCCTGTGTTCATGGATTATTGGCAGCAAAAGAAACCGGATTTGAAGCGATCATGATTAATTGTAATCCTGAAACAGTCTCTACTGATTTCAACATGGCCAATAAGTTGTATTTCGAACCGGTTTTCTGGGAACATGTACGGGAAATTATTGAACTTGAAAAACCTGAGGGTGTGATCGTTCAGCTTGGCGGACAAACTGCTTTAAAAATGGCTCAAAAGCTGCATGAAAAAGGTATCAAAATCATCGGTTCCTCTTTTGACAGCATGGACATCGCTGAAGACCGTGGGCGGTTCTCAGACCTCTTGAAAGAAATGGATATTCCTTATCCTTTGTATGGAGTTGCCGAAAGTGCTGAAGAAGCTATTGAAGTAGCTCATAAAGTTGGTTACCCTGTACTGGTCCGTCCGAGTTATGTTTTAGGAGGACAAGGGATGAGCATCGTGATCAATGATGAAGACCTTGAAAAAGCAGTTGTTAAATTACTAAGAAACCTTCCCGGAAATCGCGTGCTTATCGATCATTTCCTGGACAGAGCAGAAGAAGCAGAATCTGATTCGATTTCAGATGGCGATGATTGCCATATCATTGGTATGATGGAGCATATTGAACCTGCAGGAATTCACTCGGGTGATTCTTATGCTGTATTGCCTCCATTTAACCTCTCCAAAAAGGTAACCGATTTAATGGAGGAGTACACCAAAAGGATAGCAAAAGCATTAAATGTAAGGGGCTTATTAAATATTCAGTTTGCTATAAAGGATGAAAAGGTATATGTGATTGAAGCCAACCCAAGAGCTTCCAGAACTGTTCCTTTTATTGCCAAAGCTTACGATGTTCCGTACATCAATATTGCAACAAAGATCATGCTTGGTACCAATAAACTGAAAGATTTTAAGATCGAACGTAAACTTATCGGGTATGCCATCAAAGAACCGGTTTTCTCTTTCGATAAATTCCCTGAAGTCAAAAAGGAATTGGGTCCTGAAATGAAATCAACCGGTGAAGCTATACGCTTCATTAAAGATCTCGAAGATCCTTATTTCAGACATCTGTACAAAGAGAAATCAATGTACCTTTCTAAATAAGATGAAAGCTGAAAGGCTAAAGCTGAAAGCCTAAAGCTAAAAGGCTAAAGCTAAAAGAAAAAAAGGCCTGCAGAATTAATCTGTGGGCCTTTTTTATTCAGGGGATTTTAAAATTGTCCATCAATCCTGAATTGAGTAAATAAAAATCCGAAATTGGATTTTTCTATTGCATCTTTAAATATCGATTAATAAACCATTCATGAATAAATTGAACATCGATCTGTCCAACAAATCAAGTCTGAAAATTGGACTTTTTGGCATCGGACTGGATACCTATTGGCCGCAGTTTGAAGGTTTGAAAGATCGCCTAGAAGGCTATTTAAATACAGTCGGACAAAAACTGTCTGATATCCATCCTACAATAGTTAACGCCGGATTGGTAGATAATCCTGATAAAGCCTTTAAGGCTGGGAAATTATTTAAAACTGAAGATGTAGATCTGATATTTCTATATGTCACTACTTATGCCCTGTCATCAACCGTTTTGCCTGTAGTGCAGCGGGCCAAGGTTCCTGTCATTATTCTAAATCTTGCTCCTGAGGCCTCAATTGATTACGCTTCCTTTAATTCAATGAGCGACCGAACCAAAATGACCGGTGAGTGGCTCTCCTATTGTTCGGCCTGCTCCGTACCTGAAATCGCGAATGTATTTAATAGAGTAGGGGTTAAATTCCATCAGATTACTGGAATGCTGCACGATGATGAATTATGCTGGAATGAGGTAACAGAATGGGTTCAGGCTGCTAAAGTTGCTAATATTATGGCATACAATCGTTTGGGATGTATGGGCCATTACTACAGCGGTATGCTGGATATTTACACAGATCTTACTCAGCAATATGCTCACTTCGGAGGCCATATTGAACTTATTGAGGTAGAAGAACTGGCCAGCCTAAGAAGAGCGGTGAGTAATGAAGAATTGAGCGAACGCCTGAAACTTTTCAATGAGACCTTTGATGTACAATCTGATTGCCCACAAGACGAGCTTCGCAAGGCTGCGATCACTTCTGTTGCCCTAGATAAACTGATTACAAAACACCAGCTTGGTTCAATGGCCTATTATTATAAAGGCACAGGAAATATTGAAAATGAAGAAGCGATATCTTCTATCATTTTAGGCAATTCACTACTTACTGCAAATGGGATACCTGTTGCAGGTGAATATGAAATTAAAAACGTTCAGGCAATGAAGATTATGGATTCATTCGGTGCAGGTGGCTCATTTACTGAATATTATGCGATGGATTTTAAAGATGATGTGATCCTGATGGGGCATGATGGTCCGGGTCATATTGCCATTGCTGAAGGTAAAACCAGAGTGCGACCGCTGCATGTTTTTCATGGAAAAGTAGGCAAAGGCGTTTCGGTGGAGATGATGGTTAAAAATGGTCCGGTGACACTGCTTTCGGTAGCGGAAAAAAAGGGGGGCGGACTAATGTTACTGGTAGCGGAAGGTGAATCAGTACCGGGTCCGATTCTTCAGATAGGTAACACCAACAGCAGGTATAAATTCCCAATAGGAGCGAGAAACTTTGTCAATAACTGGAATAGTTATGGTCCTGCTCACCATTGTGCCGTTGGAATCGGACATATCAGTTCGAAAATTGAAAAGCTTGGTCAATTATTGAATATGGAGGTGGTTAAGGTGTGTTAATAATTACATTTCGAACTAACACTGTTTAATAAAAAAGGAGCTATCCACATAAAAGATAGCTCCTTTTATATATCCTAAGGGAAAATTAGTTCATCACTACAACGCCCTTTGCTTCAAAAGCCAGTTGTTGCTTCGGACTTGTAATTGCAGCAATTTCTGCTTCGCTCTTTCCAGCATCTTCAGCGTAATGCCTCAGCTTTTCGACTGAAGTAGTATCTGTATAGGCAAAGCCATCCAGTACGACTTCCTTGCCTCCTAAATCTTTTGGCACAAAAATCTTGTAATCTTTAAAAGTGACTCTCATCTCATCGCCATTGTCAAGGGTCATGGTCATCCAGCAGCCTTTTTCCTGACATACCTCTTTCACAACACCCTTGATTTTCATGTCCTTTTTACTTTCACCCTTCATTTCAGTTTGAATAGATGCCAGTTCAATTACCTGATCATTTTTTACAGAATCACCGAAATAAGCAGTGCCATTTACAATTTCGATTGTTTGCGTTTCAGTTTTCGGACTATTGCATGATGCAAGTATAGCAAGGGCAATAAAAGAGAATATCATCTTATTCATAATTGATAATTAGTTTATACAAAATTGATAATAAAAATTGTGATTATTCATTTTATGAAGGAAATCACTGTTGAAGTAGGAGGTCAGACATCAGGCCTCAGGCCTCAGACTTCAGGCCTCAGGCCCCACTCTCCCTACCCAAACAAAGCATTAAATACTTCTTCAACCTTAGCTACGGTTTTGATCTTTATTTTATATTTCTGCCATTCAGGTTCCGTTTTTACACCACGGCCAGCCGGCAGATTATATTTAGAAATAAAAATTTGTTCAAATCCAAGTTTTTCAGCTTCAGCAATCCGCTGTTCAATTCTGTTCACAGCCCTGATCTCACCGGATAAACCCACTTCTGCAGCAAAGCAGATTTTAGAATCCACGGGCATATCCTCATGTGAGGAAATTATCGCAACGACAACAGCCAGATCTATGGCAGGATCTTCAACTCTTAGTCCGCCTGCAATGTTCAGAAATACATCTTTGGCACTCAACTTAAAACCGCATCGCTTTTCCAGAACCGCAAGCAGCATGTTTAATCTCTTCGTGTCAAAGCCAGTTGCAGACCGCTGAGGCGTTCCGTAAGCAGAGACGCTAACCAATGCCTGAGTTTCAATTAGCATAGGCCTGAGGCCCTCGAGCATCGCCGAAATGGTGATACCGCTAAGCGGTTCATCTCGTTGCGAAAGCAGAATTTCCGAAGGATTAGATACCTCTCTTAGTCCGCTACCCTGCATCTCATAAATACCCAGCTCTGAAGCAGAGCCAAAACGGTTCTTAACCGCCCGTAAAATCCGGTAAACATGATGCCTATCACCTTCAAACTGCAGAACAGTATCAACCATATGCTCGAGAATCTTCGGACCGGCAATCATTCCATCTTTGGTAATATGTCCGATTAAAAATACCGGAGTACCGCTTTCTTTTGCAAAGCGAAGCAACTCGGCAGTACATTCCCTTACCTGTGAAACACTACCAGGGGTAGATTCAATATGGGCAGAATATAACGTTTGTATGGAGTCAATAACAAGCAGATCGGGTTGCAAAATTTCGATCTGTTTGAATATATTTTGAGTAGAAGTCTCCGTAAGAATATAAGTATCAGCTGAACCAGCATTTTTGAGACCTGAAGGATTTAAAAGCCTTTCTGCCCGCATCTTGATCTGTTGCTCACTTTCCTCACCAGATACATAAAGTACTTTTAACCCTGGTAAGTTGAGAGCTACCTGGAGCATAAGAGTAGATTTACCAATACCTGGTTCACCTCCAATTAAAATGATAGATCCGCTTACTATTCCACCGCCCAATACCCGGTTTAATTCTTTGTCGGGAGTAATCAGACGATTCTCTTCAGAATAAACAATTTCATGAATAGCTGCGGGTTTGTTGGAACGCTGGGTACTGCTAGAACCACTCTTCCAGTCGGGAACAGAAGCTCCTGCTTTTTCTATTATTTCTTCTACAAAAGTATTCCATTGGTTACAGGAGGGGCATTTTCCTAACCATTTTGCAGATTCGTATCCACAACTTTGACAGAAATAAGCGGAACGGGTTTTAGCCATGGGATAAATGAGCAAATGTGAGAATTAACAAATGTGAGAATTAGCAAATCTAAATTAGTAAATGTGCAGCTATTTACGTCTGCACATTTGCTAATTTGCTAATTTCCTCATCCGATAGTATTCTAGGTTTAACTTATTTCCAAATTTAGTTTAAAATAGTTTTTTCTTAAGCTGCTTTTCTATAGTTATCCACATACAATTCCTGCCTTTTAATGAG
>JAURKO010000069.1 GCA_030831705.1 Daejeonella sp.
CACATCGGAATCTATGGATTCAAAACAGAAACATTAAAAAAACTAAACAATCTACCGGTATCCGCACTTGAATCTGCTGAAGCCTTAGAACAACTACGCTGGATTGAAAATGGATACCGTATTCATACGGCAATAACTGATAAAGAAAGTCAGGCTATAGACACCCCTCAAGACCTCGAAAAATTGCTCAAATGGATAAACGAATGATAATTTATCCATGAATTTTCACAGACAGCCACCCTCTTAAGTCATAAATTTTGCGGTACTATAATGATTATTAATATGAAATACCTTTCAACAATTTGCTTACTTGTGATTAGTTATTCTGCCTTTGCACAACTTGAAAAAAGTTTGGATTCTTTAATCAATAAAAATATCAATCCAGGTGATCCCGGAATAGCATTATATGTTGAAACAAATGGAAATATAGTTTACAATAAGGGCTTTGGATTAGCAGATGTATCTGGTAATAAGACTATAGATTCCAAGACAAATTTCAGACTTGCTTCAGTTTCAAAACAATTTACAGCTATGTGTATAGCCTTATTGGTAAAAGATCAAAAACTTTCATTTGATGATCCTATTTCGAAATTCTTTCCGGAGCTGCCCGCAGAAATAAGTCGTAAAGTTCTATTAAGACACCTGATAACCCATACATCTGGAATACTTGACTATGAGGAAATTATGGATAATAAAAGCAAGGCTCAGCTATTGGATAGAGATGTATTAAATATTTTAAAAACAGAGCAAAACACCTATTTCAATCCTGGCAGCCAGTTTAGATACAGCAATTCTGGATATGCATTATTAGCCTTAATCGTTGAAAAGGTCTCAGGACAATCCTTTGCAGAATTCATGAAAGAACGAATTTTTAAGCCTCTTAAAATGAAAAATACTCTGGTTTATGAAGCTGACGTAAAAATACCTCATCGTTCAATGGGTTTTGCTATGGATAAAAACAATAAGATCTATCCAAATGATCAAAGTTCTACCAGTGCAATTAAAGGCGATGGTGGGGTTTATTGCTCATTAAAGGATTATAAAAAATGGACCCATGGCATTTGGAATAATACTTTGGTCGATATGCCTTCCTTATTATCACAATTAAATATTTCAATTAAAGAGGTAACCAGTAGCTATTACGGACCAGGTTGGTTTTATTTTGACAAAGGCAATCCGGCACTTTTTCATTCTGGCAGTACCTGTGGATTTAGCACGTATTCAATTAATATTCCGGGCCAGAAAACATCCATTGTATATTTTTCAAATATTGCAGGCAACTCTGAACCATTTAAAAAAATACTTGATATCCTAAATAAAGCTGGAATTGGTAGTCCGGCGCAGGTTTTCAGCTTACATCAGCTAACCCGCTGATAAAAAAACTGCATGTATGAATTTTATCATTGACAAAACATTTGAAAGAATAAAATTCAATGAGATACCCATTGAACATGGTGAATATGAACATTGTATTTTTAAGCAATGCGACTTCTCAAACGTCAGGCTTTCTGATATAAAATTTAGTGAATGTGAATTTATCAGTTGCAATTTGAGTCTGGCTAAACTGGAAAGAACTGCAATTCGGGATATCTTGTTTAGAGAATGCAAAATGTTAGGACTTCATTTTGAACACTGCAATGAATTTGGATTGGCATTTTCATTTGAAGACTGTCAGCTTGATCACTCATCTTTTTACAGAACAAAAATTAAAAAAACAAGTTTTAAAAACTCGTCCCTGAAAGAGTCAGATTTTTCTGAATGTGATTTAACCAGTTCTATTTTTGAAAACTGTGACTTATCAGGAGCACTATTTGAAAACACAATCCTTGAAAAAGCAGATTTTCGTACTTCATTCCATTATTCCATTGACCCGGAGCTCAATAGAATTAGAAAAGCAAAATTTTCAATTTCAGAAATTTCGGGTCTGTTAGATAAATACGATATTGAAATTGACAGGAGTATTTGAAGATTGTTTAATATATTCAATACATAAACTAAATTCGATATTAAATCATCTAATAATTAAGATTTAACCACATAGATTGAAGCGAAGCTTCAAGGCTATATGTATCTAACACATGGCTTATAAACCATAAAATACTATGTTTCTATGCGGTTTTTTAAATATTATGTCGAATTCACGTTAAATTAACTAATAATTGGAGTGTGCTATGTTTTTTACAAACTGACAACATTCTTTTAGTTAAACTTGCATTGTTACGAATTGAAGAGATAAGGATTAATTTAAGATGAACGAAGAATTTTTAAATCATATTTTCAAAAAACAACATGATGCAGATGCTGTTCCTTCAAACAAGGAAATCTCACGATGGGCACTAGAACTTTTCGGATTACTTTATCCTGAGCAATCTAAGCGCACATTAAAATCTGTAGATGAATTAAAGTGTGAATTTCAAAGACTCGAGTCGGAACTATACCATATGATGGAAGCTACAAAGGCTTGCATTAACTGTGATAATTTGAAGTTAGCAAAGGACTTTTTTGCACAGGTTCCTGAATTATTCCGATTATTAAATACAGACATAAAAGCAATTTTTGAAGGCGATCCTGCAGCTAAAAGTGAGTTTGAGGTAATTCGGGCATATCCGGGCTTTTATGCAATTTCCTTCTACCGCCTGGCTCATGCACTATATGATCTGGGAATACCTTTATTACCGAGAATTTTTACAGAATATGCCCATTCAAAGACTGGAATTGATATTCATCCCGCTGCACAGATTGGAGAATACTTTCACATTGATCATGGAACAGGTATTGTTATCGGAGAAACCTGCAAAATTGGAAATCATGTTAAAATGTATCAGGGAGTCACACTTGGTGCTTTAAGCGTCCATAAAAGCATGGCTAACACGAAAAGACATCCAACAATCGAAGACCGAGTGGTGGTTTATTCAGGGGCTACCATCTTAGGAGGTGAAACCGTTATTGGCCATGATAGCATCATTGGTGGAAATGTCTGGATAACTAAAAGTATACCTTCCGGTTCATCAGTTTACAACACTTCCGAAGTTGTTATTTCTAGCGATCCAAGCAAAAATAATTAACAAAATGGCAGGAATAATTGATCTGGTTGGAAATACACCATTGGTTGAAATCAAAAAGCTGAACCCCAATCCCAAAGTTCAGATATTTGCGAAACTTGAAGGTAATAATCCCGGAGGGAGTGTTAAAGACCGGGCAGCTCTCAATATGATCAGAAGTGCGCTGGAGAGAGGTGATATCAAAAAAGGATCCCGATTAATTGAAGCAACCAGTGGAAATACTGGAATAGCTTTGGCAATGATTGCGCGTTTGTTCGATCTTGATATTGAACTGGTTATGCCCTCCAATTCAACCCGTGAACGTACTTTAACAATGGAAGCATTCGGAGCTAAAGTTACCTTGCTGGAAGGAATAGAATTATGTCGCGACTATGCCGAGGAAAAAGCAGCAAAAGGTGAAAGCTTTTTGCTGAATCAATTTGCAAATCCCGATAATTCTCTGGCTCATTATAAAAGTACCGGACCAGAACTATGGAATGATACCGAACAAAAAATTACTCATTTTGTTAGTTCTATGGGAACAACCGGTACTATTATGGGTTGCTCCAGATACCTAAAAGAAAAAAATCCTAAAATACAGATTATAGGTTGTCAGCCAACCGAAAACTCATCCATTCCGGGTATCAGACGCTGGCCCGTTGAATACCTTCCTAAAATTTTTGAGCCTGAACGTGTCGATCGTATCATAGATATTTCAGAAGCTGAGGCCACAGATATGGCCAGAAAACTTGCAAAAGTTGAAGGAATATTTTCAGGAATGAGCAGTGGAGGAGCCGCAACAGCCGCATTCAGACTTGCAACTGAATTAAATGAGGGTCTAATCGTATTTATTGCCTGTGACCGTGGAGACAGATACCTTAGTAGTACGCTTTTCGGTTAAATCTTCAGGCTGAAATTAAATCCAACGATTCAAGAAAGATATTGCCTCTTTGGATTTAATCACAAAACCTCTTGATAATAAAAACTTTACGGTCTCCTTAATTTATACTAACCGGATTTACGAATATCTTTAACAGTTGCAAACTGATAGTGCTTATCTATGATTTGATCGATAATTTTCTGTGTCATATCAGGATATTCAACTTCTACAGTTCTATTTGAATTAATCCAGGAATTAATCACCATGTTAAACCTGTCATCTAAATTTTTAATGACAGGAACTCCCATATCACTCAATGCGGCTGCGTTCAATTGCTGTTCATATTGATTTTTCATAGGTACAACCAACAGCTTCTTTTTCATATACAATGCTTCGGCAGGAGTTTCAAAACCGGCACCACAAAGAATTCCTTCTGAATTTGCCATACTTTTGATAAATTTTTCATTGTGTATAGGCTGTACAGAAACATTCTTAGTTTTGAAGGGCCGGTGATTATGTTTAGAAAAAACATCCCAGGTCACATCCTTGAACTTTGTAAGCGTAGCAATCAATCGAGGATCATCATAAGCAGGTAGGTAGACAGTATAATGACCTTGGTTATTAATTTCCTCATGTCTAACCTGATTTCTGATCACAGGTGTGAAAATATTTTCAGCATAAGATTTAAAATGAAAGCCATACTGAACCGTATTGGGTGCATAATTTTTAAGGATTAGTTTACCAACAACATCATTATGATCAGTTTTCGGTGCTTCCTTAGCGAGTACTGCCGACTGGTGACTTAAGCCAATACATGGTACATCCTTTACATAACATGCCCAGGCAGAAACAGGTTCAAAATCATTAATTACAAGATCATATTCTTCCACCGGAAGTGAATTAATCTCTTTAACAAGCTTTTTGATATTAGATTTTACACATGTCTTCCAAATGTCAACACCACCTGACTTACCAAAAATGAAGCTAAGCCCCCTCATTTTGTAGCTAAGCTGATAAGGTAGGACAAGATCTCCCTGTATACCACTGACAAGAATATCAACCTCTCCATGCTTCATTAAACATGGAATTATATCCATTGCCCTGCTTAAATGCCCATTTCCTGTGCCCTGAATAGCATAGAGTATCCTCATTAATGCTGCTAATTAAAACCTCTAAATTGCGAAAAAACTATGAGAAAGCCGTTAAATGATCTAATATTATGAATTAAGAAATTGGTTTTAATATCTCGCAAAGTCATAATAATTATGGTTACTGATTGCTTAAAGAAAAGCAATAGACAAAATATTTTTTTACATTCGCAACTAAAAAACGCATTTTATGATAACAGTAAATCAATATTTTGAAGGAAGTGTAAAATCACTAGGCTATCATTCTCGTGATGGAAAATCAACCATTGGTGTAATTGACAGTGGTGAGTATGAATTCGGAACATCCTGTCATGAAACCATGCAGATTATAGAAGGCGACCTGGAAGCCCTATTACCAGGCCATGAGGAATGGAGAAGATTCGGTGCCGGAGATATATTTGAAATTGATGCAAACCAGTCTTTTAAAGTTCGCGTGTCTGCTCAAACATCTTATCTATGCAAATACATTTGATAAACACCAGCATTTGCAGCTTTAACTCGAATTTTGATTGTGCTTTGTTTTTGCTTAATAGAATTAATTATGCTGACAAAATGAATCCATAACAAGATATTGACTATAAGACAATTAAGTTAAATAAACTATATAAAAGCTATTAAACAGATATGGACAAGATTTTGAAAATACTATCCAAAAATCAGAAAATAATGTGTTTTAATTTATACTAATTTCTCTTACTTTATGGGGAAATCTGAGTGCTGCATTTAATATCATATTTCGGATATAATCATTCTCAGGATAAGGTGTTAATTGCTGTTTTAATAAACTGAGCTCAGCATGAGCCAAATCAGAGCTAATATATCCCATACCAAAAAACTGACCATTTTCTATCAACAAACAACTTTTTTCTTCATATGTACGGCCTTCATCAATCAGCAAAAAACCTGGCAGTACAGTAAACAAACTGTTTAAAGCTGAATTTACTCTTAAATTATAAGATTCAGTGGATTCAAGCTGTTCACATGCTCCCTGGCATGATTGTTCTCCGATTATGACACAGTTATCGGTGTTTCGCTGGACAAAGCAAAGCTTCGGACAAAGATTAAATCCCGAAATAAGGCTTTTGATCAGAGTATACCCCTCTGTAATACCATTGAAAGTGTAGTGGGGCTTCGAAAATTTTTTCTTTCTATCAATAACCAGACGAATATAGCCACCCTGATCTTCATATGAATATAAACCATATGCATATTCAAACCTCTTTAATGATCGGTTATATGACGGCCATAATCGTTTAATCTCAACTGCTTCAAGAATTAATGCCATAAGTTCAGTACCACATTCCTGAAATGTAATGTGATGTATTTCCCTCAAAAAATCCTGTTTTTGTCTTCCTGGCTTATTATTTGTAAAGTGGCTAGCTACTCGTTTGCGGATATTCTTTGCCTTACCCACGTAAATAACCTTTAACTTAGAATTATGAAAATAATAGATACCCGGCACGGAAGGTAGTTTATCCATGTCTATCTTTGGAAGATGTGGAGGAAGGGATTGTTCCTTTGATCTTTGATTCAAAGTTTTACCAATATGATCCTCTTTATCTTGTTCAATCAGCATTGATAAAAGTTCTGCAGTTGCCTGAGCATCACCAAATGCCCGATGTCTGTCCTTAATCTCGATCCCAACCTCTTTACATAATCTACCCAAACTATAGGATGCTAGTCCGGGAATAATTTTACGACTTAATCTTACAGTACAAAGTTTTTTAGTGTGCAAATTAAAACCTGCGGCTGCTAAATGAAAATGAATAAAGGAAAAATCGAAATTGACATTGTGCGCAACAAATACTTTATCATGCAAAAGTTCGTAAATGCGATGCGCCACTTCATGAAATTTGGGAGCAGTGCTAACCATTTCATCATCTATTCCGGTAAGCGCCTGAATATAAATTGGAATTGGCTTTAAAGGATTGATTAAGGTCTTGAACTGATCAATTACATTCTTACCATCGTGCACTAAAATAGCGACTTCTGTAATACCGTTTGCAGCTGCATGACCACCGGTTGTTTCAATATCAACTATTGCATACATTTTAAAAGCTCTCCCATTTATTCAAAGATAGGAAGATTTTAACAATGCTAATAATATTAGTATGTAAATTCGTTAATGAAGCTGCCAGAAACTACTTCTTAATGGGTTTAAGCAAATATTCTAGTCCGTTGAGCTTTATTTCATACATCGTAGCTAACAAAATACCAATTTTGCCTTCCGGGAATCCGGCATTCTCAAACCAAACCAGATAATATTCCGGTAATTCGCAAATAAGCCTGCCCTTATACTTACCGTAAGGCATAGATATACTTACAAGATCTTTAAGTATCTGGGGGTTCATAGGTGGATTTTAGCTGAAATTCTTTTTAAATAAATGTAAATAAAGAAAGGCCAAAAAGGTGGCAAATCCAGCAGTATAAAAAATAGTTGGGATCATACTGACATCTGTAATGTATAAAGTTCCTGCAAAAAAAGCTCCAAGGCCAATTCCAGCTTCAAGCGCAATATACATTGTTGCTACAGCTTTGCCACGATGATCAGGATGGCTTAGATCAATGATCCAGGCAGTAAGTGCAGGTGATAACATTCCGGTTGCTATACCATATACAGCAGATCCTATCATGAGGCTTGTTAATCCCTTAGCGAACCCGATTAACCCCAAGGAAACCATGAGAATAATCAATGAAACTTTAATGATACGAACTCTTCCTATTTTATCAGACAATCTTCCAGAAATTAGACGTATCAGAAGAGAAGAAAAGGTGAAAACCATGAAAAAAAGACCTTTGTTCGAAACACCTAGATGTACTCCCCAATCTGGAATAACTGTAAGAATAATACCATAACTCAAATAGGCTAGAAAAGTTATGAATGCAGCAACCAAAACTCTAACTTCTATTACTTCGCTGCGGTTTATCTTAATCATTGAAAACCGAAATGGTTTCCTATTCACTAAAGTTTCCTTCATATTCATCAGAATAACAATAGACAACAGTGCAAAAAGGGAGGAACAATAAAACATAGCATTAATTGAAAACATTTTGGTCAATTGGCTACCAATAGCCGGACCTATTGCAAGTCCGGTACTAAAACAAACCCCATGTATCCCCATTGCTTCTCCCCAACGATTTCCTGGAACTATATCAGCTACGTAAGCTGCAGTTGCGGTGGGTTTAAACCCCGTTGAAAATCCATGAAACAATCTAAGCCATAAAAATCCTGCGATACTGGTCAGTAATGGATATAATAAACCACATAAAACACAGACAAAAGACCCCACAGCCATAACTGGTATCCGACCAATTTTATCAGTTAGCTTCCCACTAAATGGTCTTGAAATGCCTGCAGACAAGGTAAACAAGCCGATAATATATCCCTTATACTCTGCACCACCCAGACTGGTAAGATAGGCTGGCATCTCAGGAATTAACATATTGAAACTAGCTGAAAACAGAAAGGAACTCAAACATAAAAGCGCAAATTGAATAGTATAGATAGGATTTTTACGCTCAGACATAGATTAAGATAGTCTGGTAAAAGTAATAAGAAATTTAGGTAATTGGCTTTAAATTAAAAGCTTTGGAAATAGAATAATAATTAATAATGACCTATGTTCAATACAAGGAAGGTTAAAACATTGTGGTTATTGCACATCGGATTAGGCTCTAGATTAACAATAATTTATTTGTTGAAACCAATACCTGTGTATTCCCCTTTGGTCGTTGTTCTCACCGTACCAAGAA
>JAURKO010000070.1 GCA_030831705.1 Daejeonella sp.
TAACGACTCTTTTATCTAACTCAGATTAAATTTTACTCAAGAAATCATTTTGAATATTGCGTTTATCAACAGGTGTTTGTAAATGCTTTTATCAGTGACCTAAATAATTTTGACATTTGAATCTAGATGAAACAGATCAGATCAATTATATTTTTCTATTTAGTAATCTTCCTACCGCTGATTTACACTTCCTGCAAAAGCAAAAAGATCATTACCGATTCCTCCAAATCAAAGGCTATTTCTTCTGGTAGTATTAAAGAACGTTACGCGTCTTTGTTGAATGTAAAAGAAAAGGAGCTTGATAATGAGAAACTATATCGTTTTATTGATAACTGGATAGGAGTCCCTTACAGAATTGGCGGGATGGACAAAAAGGGTGTAGACTGTTCTGGGTTCATATTTTTACTTGAGAAAGAGGTTTTTAACAAAGATTTACCCCGAACCGCTCGTACTATGGCAGAAAGAATAAAGCGAAAATATGAGCAAGATCTGGAAGAGGGCGATTTAGTTTTTTTTGATTTCGATGGTCAGAAGTTTAGTCACGTCGGGTTTTATTTGCATAACAATAAATTTGTTCATGCTTCAACTTCGAAAGGGGTCATAATCAGTGATTTAAAAGATCCTTGGTATTACAAATACTTTACAAGGGCTGGGAGTATTAAACCATAGGCTCAATTCTATCATAGTTTATCTGTTTTTATCAGTAATTTTAAGGTGATATTTAATCCGGATTTATTATGAACGCAAAAAATAGTGATTATACCTTCTGGAAAAAATACAAGCGCTTTGCGACCACAGAGATTCTGATGTATCTTATTATGATTCTGGGTATACTGGCAGGCCTTATAATCTTTAGTTAAATACATGAAATTAAACCTCAAACGTCCGCTTGCTTTTTTTGATCTCGAAACTACAGGCGTAAATGTTGCTTCCGATCGTATCGTTGAAATCTCTATCCTAAAAGCTATGCCTGATGGTACAGAGGATGTAAAAACGCTCCGTATCAATCCCGGAATCCCTATTCCGATTGAATCATCACTTATTCACGGTATTTATGATGAGGATATCCGCAACGAGCGCACTTTTAAGCAGGCAGGTGAGGAATTAGCTCGTTTTCTGGACGATTGTGACCTTGCAGGTTATAATTCTAACCGCTTTGATATCCCTGTACTAATGGAGGAGTTTTTACGTGCAGGTATTGATTTTGATATTGAAAACAGGCATTTTGTGGATGTTCAGAATATTTTTCACCAGATGGAACAGCGCACATTAAAAGCGGCATATCAGTTTTATTGTGGTAAGGATATTGAAAATGCACATTCAGCTGAAGCGGATATAAAAGCAACCTATGAAGTTTTGAAAGCCCAGATCGAACGGTATCAAAATCAGAATTGGGAGGATAAAAAGGGAATAGTTTCACAACCTGTTCAAAATAATATCGAAGCACTTCATGCCTTCACAAATCTGAACAAACCAGTAGATTTCGCTGCAAGAATGGTTTATAATGAAGATGGGGTGGAGGTAATTAATTTCGGGAAGCATAAAGGAAGGCCTGTTGAAGACGTATTTCAATCAGAACCAAGTTATTATAACTGGATGCTGAACGGTGATTTTCCATTGTATACTAAGCGTTGTCTGGAAAAAATTTGGAATCGTTTTAATGCAAAAAAAGATCAGTTAAGGATAGAGCGTCAGACTGCAGCTGTTACTCCAAAGACTGAACAGAGTACTCCTCAAAATCCTAAAGAGGAAGCTAAACCCCTCACAAACGATCATTTAGAGCAGTTGAAGATGAAATTTGGAAAATAGTTGAACCTAGAATACTATCGCGTTGTTAATTGGAAAATTAGTTTTTTTACTAGTGTTTAATTCCGAGTAATAAGTACATTTTTTTCAAAATAACAATATTGAAAAACCGGATCTGATGTTAATGGTAAAAGATAAAAAGTACAGGGGATTTTAGGTCACACCATCAACCGATTTCCTAAAGGGATTTCAGAAAATCAATATTTCGTTTTAATCCGTTAAACTTTGTTCTTTTAACTGCAGAATTTTTGAATACTTTCCTAAAAGTTTCTTCGGTAAGTTCATGCCATTCTGCATGTTTAAGTCCGAGGAGGTTTTTATGCGGACTAAAATCAAGCTCATTATTTAGCACAGAAAACTTATTCCAGGGACAAACATCCTGACATATGTCACAACCAAACATCCAGTTATCCATTTTCCCTTTAAATTCAGTTGGTAATTCATTTTTAAGTTCAATGGTGAGATAGGAGATACAGCGGCTTCCATCAACACTATAAGGAGCAACTATAGCATCAGTAGGGCATGCATCAATGCAGCGTGTACAGGTACCGCAATGATCTTTTGTTGGAATCACATCGTATTCCAGATCTAGGTCGATAATTAATTCGGCTAGAAAAAAGAATGAACCAGTATTCTTATTAATTAGATTACTATGTTTTCCAACCCAGCCAATTCCTGCTTTTTTTGCCCAGACTTTATCTAAAACTGGTGCTGAATCTACAAAGGCTCGGCCGTTTACTTCACCAATATTTACTCTGATCGCTTCCAGTAGGAGTTTTAGCTTATCTTTTATCACTAAGTGATAATCTTTGCCATAAGCGTATTTACTGATTTTAGGGGCACTAGAATCTTCCTGCTGCTGATCTGTAAAGTAATTAAGTGAAAGAGAAATAACTGAACGGGCACCATCAACAAGTTTTCTCGGATCAAGGCGCTTATCAAAATGGTTCTCCATATAGCTCATTTCGCCGTGAAAACCATTTTTAAGCCAGTTTTCAAGTCTTGGAGCTTCCTCCTCCAAAAATTCAGCTTTAGAAATACCGCAAAATTGAAATCCTAGTTTTAGAGCTTCTGTTTTTATAAACTGTGAATACTGACTTTTATTGATCATTTTATAGTTCAAATATGGAAAATAAACCTAGTAAGAAGACCAGTATATGAATTTTGATTGCAGAGAAGAATGAATTGAAATATGTATGTGTTGTTGTCAAGACTAATTGTCCTTATCCGGATAAATGAACAGACGGCTAATGAATTGTTTCGTTTTTATACGTTTATGTATAGATTAATCATATCCTGATTCTTATTGAATAAATTCTTATAAATCAAAAGGGTGTTTAAAACAAGGTGTTACTACCTCCTGTTTTAATCCGACCTAAATGTTTATATGCTGCCTCAGTACATTCCCTGCCTCTGGAAGTACGCATGATATATCCTTCCTGAATAAGAAACGGTTCATAAACTTCCTCAATGGTTCCTTCTTCTTCTCCAACAGCTGTAGCAATGGTTTTTAGCCCTACAGGGCCACCTTTGAATTTGTCTATAATGGTCAAAAGTATCTTATTATCCATTTCATCAAGTCCATGCTCATCAACATTCAGAGCATTTAAAGCGTATTTTGCAATATCAGTATCAATATTGCCTGTACCTTTGATCTGTGCGAAATCTCTGGTACGACGTAATAGAGCATTTGCAATTCTAGGTGTACCACGACTTCTGCGAGCAATTTCATAGGACCCTTCATCAGATATTTCTGTTTTAAGGATATGCGCAGATCGCTGGACAATTGTTGTTAGCAGTTTTGCGTCATAATACTCCAATCGGCTGTTGATACCAAATCTCGCTCGCAATGGGGCAGTTAGCAGACCAGAGCGAGTTGTAGCACCGACCAGAGTAAATGGATTTAATGAGATTTGTACAGATCTGGCATTCGGACCTGTTTCGAGCATGATATCGATCTTGAAATCTTCCATGGCTGAGTAGAGGTATTCTTCTACGAGCGGACTTAAACGATGAATTTCATCAATAAAAAGGATATCTCCTTCTTCAAGATTGGTTAATAATCCGGCAAGATCACCCGGTTTGTCCAGAACTGGACCCGAGGTAATGCGTATGTTAACGCCCATTTCATTAGCAATGATGTGCGAAAGGGTAGTCTTCCCTAATCCGGGCGGACCATGAAGTAATACATGATCTAGCGCTTCACCCCGTTGTTTGGCCGCCTGAACGAAAATACGCAAGTTGGCCAGAATCTTATGCTGACCTGTGAAATCTTCAAAAACCTGTGGTCGCAGAACTTTCTCAATCTCCCGTTCTATTGGTGATAGGTTCTCTTCTGCAGGGTCAAGATTTTCATTCATAGGTTTTGAAAATTTATTGAGGTTCTTATCGAATGATTATTATGTAGTAAATATAAATTTTAAAGGCTTAAATTTTTATAGTCCAGTTCAATGTTAATTTATTTATACTTCCTGAAAAAGCTGTATAATTTGATTTGGATTACGCCTAAAAATGCTTCCCTGAAAATTTTAGTACTCATTTTGGAAGTTCCTTCTGTACGGTCGGTAAAGATTATTGGAATTTCAACCACATTAAACCCATATTTTATGGCAGTAAATTTCATTTCAATTTGAAAAGCGTAACCAATAAATCTGATTTTTTCGAGCGGAATGGTTGCAAGCACTAGGCGTCGGTAGCACTTAAAACCCGCGGTTGCATCCTGAATAGTGATTCGTGTTACCATTCTGACATAAACAGAGGCGAAATAGCTCATTAAAACCCTACTCATGGGCCAGTTTACAACGTTTACCCCTTTGATATACCTTGAGCCAATAGCCATATCAGCGCCCTCGATACAAGCAGTTTTTAAACGGATCAGGTCTTCCGGATTGTGTGAAAAATCTGCATCCATCTCAAAAATATATTCATAATTACGAGAAAGAGCCCATTTAAATCCATGGATATACGCAGTTCCAAGTCCGAGTTTGCCAGAACGCTCTTCAATATGAACCATGCCCTCGTATTCTGCCTGTAAACTCTTAACAATTTCAGCCGTACCATCAGGTGATCCATCATCTACAACCAAAACGTGAAATAAATCAGGCAAGGAAAATACCTTTCGGATAATATTTTCGATATTTTCCTTTTCGTTATAGGTAGGAATTATAACAATACTGTCTGATAACACAAAAATAGATTTGATTTACGAATATACTGCTTTAAACGAAGAGAGAGATTATTCGGTCTCTCTCTCTTTAATTATTTTAAAAAATTCATAATTATTCAGCCTTAGCTGTAGCCATAGTTTCCTTTGAGAAGTCTTCTGCTCCATGGGCAAGTCTTTTTAAGGGTTTTAATATGGCTATTACAATACTTCCAATTAGTGTACAAAAAATTGCAATGCCGGTAAATATCTCTAGTTCGCCAGCGGTTTGTGACCATACACCTACCCATCCTGCAACGTAATTACCAAGTCCGGTGGCTGCAAAAAATACACCCATCATGATTGATGCATATTTCATTGGTGCAAGTTTGGTAATAAACGATAATGCAACAGGAGAAGCGCTAAGTTCACCGATTGTATGAAACAGGTAGGCTAGAACCAGCCAATACATGGCTGAAGCGCCGTCATTTTGATACTGGATGGAAGCGGCCGACATGAATAAAAAGCCCCAACCCATAATGATTACACCAATGGCAATTTTAAAAATAGAAGATGCTTCTTTTCCGTTTCTTTTACGGTTAAACCAAAAAGCGGCAATAGGAATACCCAGGGTAATTATAAAAAATGAGTTTACTGACTGAAACCAGGTTGCAGGGACTGTCCAGTCAAGAAATGAAATCATACGATTAGTTTTCTCTGAGGCATATAGATTCATTAAGCCTCCTGCCTGTTCAAAAGCACCCCAAAAAACAATGATCATCAAAAAGGAAAGCAACATCACTTTAACACGGTCTTTTTCGATACTTGTAAGAGGTTTTGAGATAGTAGCTTGATCTGCTGCAGATAAGGTCTTAGTTGCTTCACCAACTCCTTTTAGGTCATTATGGCCTAACATAAAAATAATCAGTCCCAGGGCCATTCCAATTCCTGCAAGTCCGAAACCATAATGCCATCCCATTGTTTCTCCAACATAGCCAATAATGATACCTGCCAGAAAGGCACCGGTATTAATTCCAATATAAAAGATAGTAAATCCTTTATCACGGCGATCATCACCTTTTGGATACAGACCACCAACCATAGTCGAGATATTTGGTTTTAGACAACCTACACCTGCAATGATCAGTCCTAATCCAATATAAAAAGTTATTAACGACTGAAAAGCAAGAATACTGTGGCCTGCTACTAACAGTAAACCACCTAGGATGACTGCCTTTTTTTGTCCAATCAATTTATCTGCCAGTATTCCCCCGGGGATAGAGGATAAATAGACCAAAAAAGTGTAAATACCATACAGTTTTAATGCTTCGCTGCTTGTCCACCCAAACCCGGGATTTTCACCATTTACCGATGAAACCAAAAATAATACGAGAAGTGCCCGCATTCCATAAAAACTGAATCTTTCCCACATTTCGGTAAGAAAAAGTACATATAACCCTCTTGGGTGGCCGAAAAGCTGTTTTTGTTGTATTTCCATACGTTTAATAACAATTAGTTGTTTTGAATTGATAATTGGCTAAATAGTTACTCATAACTGGTTAAATAGGAGTAAAAAGTTCAATTATAATTAAAATTTACTAAAATTGCTGACATATGTTATTTGTAAAAAATTTTGGTGTCATCCTAATGGTAGAAAAAACTTCTTTGATTACGAACGATGCAGTTGTTTTAGGAATTCTAATGGGTATTTTGGGATTTGTTTTTTGGTCGTCACAGAGCAGTCTGACATTTTTTAAAAAACTTTATTCGGTAATTCCTCCAATATTGCTTTGCTATTTTCTACCTGGTTTGTTAAATTCTGCAGGTATTATTTCCGGTACTACTTCAGGTTTATATGGAATGGCTTCTCGGTATCTTTTGCCTGCAAGTCTTGTGTTATTTACTCTAAGTTTGGACCTTAATGAAATCTGGAAATTAAGGAAGAAAGCTGGTTTGATGTTTATTACTGCTTCAATTAGTATCATAATCGGAGGGCCATTAGCTGTATGGATAGTAGCCTTCTTTGCTCCAGAAATTGTTGGTGGAGAAGGAGCAGATGCTGTATGGAGAGGATTAAGTACAGTTGCAGGAACCTGGATTGGTGGGGGAGCAAATCAGGCTGCAATGTTTGAGATATTTAAGCCAAGTACTGATTTGTTTTCAGCCATGGTGGCTTTAGATGTCTTTATTAGTTATGCGTGGATGGCTCTTTTGTTATATGGTGCCGGGAAAAATAGTAGTATTAATAAATTTTTAAAAGCTGATGATCAGTCGGTTACTGAAATAAAGGATAAGATTGAAGCCTATCAGTTAAGTATCATGAGGATTCCAAAAATGGAAGATATTCTTATGATTCTTGGAGTTGCTTTTGGAGTTACTGCTATTGCTCATTTTGGTGCAGATACCATTGCACCATGGGTCACAATCAATGCACCTTACCTAAGCAAATTCAGTCTTACTTCAGGATTTTTCTGGCTGGTAATTATTGCTACTACGTTTGGGATGTTACTCTCATTTACAAAAATGAGAAATCTGGAAGGAGCCGGAGCCTCAAGGATTGGGAGCGTCATGCTTTATGTTCTGATTGCTACAATCGGTATGCAAATGAATGTGATGGCCATTTTCAGAAATCCAGGAATCCTACTTATTGGTTTGATATGGATTCTTATCCATGCTATTATCTTATTCATTATTGCTAAAATAACCAGAACTCCTTTCTTTTTTGCTGCTGTTGGTAGTATGGCCAATATTGGCGGACCAGCATCAGCTCCGGTCATAGCTAGTGCATTTCATCCTTCTTTGGCTCCGGTAGGAGTATTACTTGCGGTGTTCGGTTATGTAATAGGTACTTACGGTGCTTATGTTTGTGGATTGATGATGCAGGCGGTTTCGCCTTAAAGGCTGTTACCTGTTATCTGTTAGCAGTTATGTGTGTTAATTGTCAACTGTCAATCACTGTTGTCCGGTTAAAATAAAATTTCGGATAAAATAGTCATTTACATCGTAAGAAGTATGTTTTTAAGGGTTTGATACAAAGCAAGCCCCCCTTTTAGTTTAGAATCATCTTTTATGGTATCACTCCCTTAAAATCTGCAAAATTCTACCGAAAACAACAGGACTGTTGATAAGCTTTGGCCTAAGCACAAAATCTCCGTTAACGTTTTTCCCGCCTCAGCTGGTGCGGTAGGCACAGTCTAAGCCAAAGCATTAACTTTAATAGCATCAGGTGCAGCGGCGGCATTTTGCTACTTTTCTGCTGAAGGAAAAGTAGAGATAAAAATTATGAGCTAAGATTTTATCTTTTATTTTACAATTAAAAATTCCCCGGACACTAGTGACTGTCAATTGCCAACTATCAATTCCCTTTCATCTTCTTCGGGTCATTGAAATTATCATCCTGATCTGAAGGGCTATTTTTCAGTTCAAGATCTTGCACAAATTTCCACCTGCCGTTAACGAGCTTGTATCCATCGTAAGATAAATCAGGGCCATATAGTTCAAATTTGCCTTTTAATTTAGGATCTGGCGGTGCAAGATGATCAAATACCACCGTATTGTTAGATGGCTCAAAGTTTAATACCATTGATGCACGCCGGTCATATTCAAAGATAGTACGCTTTTTTAATGGCTGCTCCATATCACCATCGAATACCGGCATCCCAAAGTATGCCTTTCCATCTTTAAAATAAAGTATTTCAATCACTTTTTTTGTTGAATTTACAGTATTTCCCTTCCAGCCAAGTAAAACGTAATAGGGGATTTTGACATTATTTAAAACAGATATAATACGGTAATATTGAGCACCATACCATTTGTCATTTGTAGTAACTGTATCAGCTACGTTTTTTATTAACGGAGTATAATCTACAAGGGGGAACATTTGTAGTCTGCCGTCAGGATTATTCATTTGAATGGTACCATAATAACGGTAACTGCCATCATTATTCATTACATGCCAGCTGAAGATTCTAAACCGTCTATCTGGGGATGTTTGAATTGAAATAGTTTTAAGTGAATCAAAAGAATAATTAAACGAATTAGGTGTTTTTAAAGCATTAACCAACGTTTTAATTAGTTTGTAATTCGCATTGTAACGCTCAGGCTCAATGCTGTCATTGATCATTTTGTAGCTAAGAACCTGAAGGCTATCCTGAAGGTCTGAAATGATTTGCTTGTTTTTATTACTATCAGAATGTTGAGCTTCAGCACTTCCAAAAGTAAAGATTAACAATCCGAAAATTAAAAAAAGCTTTTTCATGTCTTAGAATTGCATGTTTTCAATAATAATTGCACTTGCTCCGCCTCCTCCGTTACAAATACCTGCTACTCCAATTTTACCACCGTTTTGTTGAAGTACATTCAGTAAAGTGACCACAATACGAGCACCGGATGCTCCAAGAGGATGTCCCATTGAAACAGCACCTCCATTGACGTTTACCTTAGCTGGATCAAGTTCAAGAATTCGGTTGTTTGCTAATGAAACCACTGAAAATGCCTCATTTATTTCGTAAAAATCAACATCAGAGGATTTGATTTTAGCCCGTTCCAGTGCTTTAGGGATCGCTTTTGCCGGAGTTGTGGTAAACCATTCTGGAGCTTGTTGTGCATCTGCATAGGATATGATTTTTGCTAAAGGTTTAAGTCCTAATTCTTGTATTCTTGTTTTGCTCATCAAAACTAATGCAGCCGCACCATCATTTAACGTGGAAGCATTTGCAGCTGTTACTGTACCATCTTTTTTAAATACAGGTTTCAGACCAGGTATTTTGTCAAATTTAACTGCATTTATTTCTTCATCATGTTCAATTAAGGTTATTTCTCCTTTTTTGTCCTTTATTTCAAGAGGTATAATTTCATTTTTAAACTTGCTGTTTGCTTGTGCAGCTTGTGATCTTTTGTAAGATTCTATTGCAAAAGCATCCTGGTCTTCACGACTAATATTACATTCAGTTGCACAAAGTTCTGCTGCAGATCCCATATGATAATCATTATAAACATCCCACAAGCCGTCTTTTACCAATCCGTCAATAATTTGTCCGTTCCCAAGCCGATAGCCATTTCTTGCCTTATCCAAATAATATGGCACATTGCTCATACTTTCCATTCCCCCTGCAATTACAATATCATTCTCTCCCAATGCAATACTCTGTGCAGCAATTATTATTGCCTTTGTTCCGGAGGCACATACTTTGTTGATTGTAGTTGCTGGAATATCCGGTAAGCCTGCAAATTTCGCAGCTTGGGTAGCTGGAGCTTGTCCGATATTTGCAGATAAAACATTACCCATAAATACTTCCTGGACCTGTTCAGACTGAATGCCGGCACGGTCAACAGCGGCCTTTATAGCAGCTGCACCAAGTTCGCTTGCTGAAAGGCTTGAAAGCGAGCCTCCGAAGCTCCCAATAGGAGTTCTTACCGCCGATACTATATATACTTCATTCATTTTTATCGAACATTGGTTATCGGGTACAAGTTAAGAAATTAAGATTATCAGAAATCAACACTTGCTTGTTGATTTGATCACTCTTTTCTTTATGATTTCTTTTGAATCAATCTAATTGATCCATATTTGTATGGAATTCGTCCTTAATTTCACAGTAAAATTAACGTAATGATCATATAAATGTTTTGCTTATTCATATTGTATAGAGATATTTAACATATGAAAAGATCTTTTTACCAAGTACAGACAATTGCTATTTTGTTCTTACTGCTTATTTCAGGATGTGCCTCTAAACCGTATACCTTTTTTCAAATGGCAGATACTCAATTTGGGTTTTTTAATGCTAATAAGGAATTCAGTAGAGAAACTAAAAATATGGAAAAGGCTATAGCCGAGTCAAACCGTTTAAAACCCGCATTTGTTGTGATTTGCGGTGATCTTGTTAATAAACCTGGTGATCTTTCACAAATTGCAGAATATAAGCGGATAGCAGCTCAGCTGAATCCTTCAATAAAATTGTATAGTGTTTCAGGTAATCATGATGTAGAAAATGTTCCTACACCCGCAAGTCTCGAACTTTATAAAAAACATTTCGGCGAAGACCGTTATACTTTTCGCTCAGGCAATATGCTCGGAATAATAATCAATTCTTCATTAATCAAAGACCCTTCACTGGCTCCAGATGAGGCTTTGGCACAGGAAGATTGGCTGAGGAAAAATTTGGAACTTGCCCAAAAATCAGGAGTGAAAAATATCATGGTATTTATGCACCATTCACTGTTTCTAAAAGATTCAAATGAACCGGATGAATATTTCAATATTAATTCAGAGCGCCGCAAAAAGTATCTAGAATTATTTCAAAAATATGGAGTAAAACAAGTCTTTGCCGGTCATTATCATCGTAATTCTTATGGAAAGGCAGGGGATCTTGAAATGATTACTACCGGGCCTGTTGGGAGGCCGCTCGGAGCCGATAGTTCTGGATTCAGAATTGTGAATGTAAAAGGCAAAATTGTTGATCATCATTATTTTGCGCTCGATTCATTGCCAGAGAAACTTCGTTTTCAGAAAAAATAATTTATCTGTTGGTCGTTTCAAGAATTGTATGATTTAGGAAATATTTTTGTTTGATATTTCTTATCTCATATTTCACTTGTTTTGATACAAAAGGAGAGTGTTTCATCTGTTTTTAATAATTCAAGCAGCCAAATGATCTTTATTACTTACCCTTTTTTAAATGGAGGAATTATTGATATCAGTCAGATCATTACCCGGTCGGCCCTTAGAACTTCTTTATGTTGTACTTCTGCGAAAGGAATCTATATTTGTTCTTCATCAAGCCCTCCGGGTTGTGGAGTACACGGCATGCATAGGTATTATGCTGTTAGACAATTACTTAACCATATATTTATTTTTATAATCACTTTATAAATTGTATGTCAGAACAAAAAAAAATCTTAATGCATGAAGACTGGTCAGTGGTATTGCTTGGTACTCTGATTATTATTCTTTCGATTTCAGGACTAATTTTAGAGGTCCCGGCTTTCGGTTGGAGCAATTCATCTGAGCTTTACGGTAAGGTGCTTTCCGTCGGTAATCTCAGCCTCATTTTTATACAGCTGATATATGTATCAATTATAGCTGCAATAGGAGCATTTTTAACATCGAAACCAATTAAACATTTCTTGTTTGGTTTTCCATTGGTTTATCTGATTACTATTATTGCTTTAATTCTCGCAGGGAATAGTCAACTGAAAGCCATTAATCTCGAAGCAGTTATCTTCAGTTTAGGTCTTGGTCTCGTCATCAGTAACTTCTTTAAATTACCAGAATGGCTTCGTGCTTCACTCTCAACGGAGCTGTTTGTCAAGATCGGATTAGTACTGTTGGGAACAAGTGTGATTTTTTCTGATGTGCTACAAGCAGGTTCCCTAGGACTCATACAGGCCTTAGCTGTGGTTTTATCCGTATGGTATTTTGCTTTCTGGTTGTGTAGAAAGTTGAAAATAGACGATGAACTCACTATGATGATTTCTAGCGCTGTCTCTATTTGCGGGGTTTCTGCTGCTATTGCCACTTCAGGAGCGATAAAGGGGGATTCAAAAAAGCTTTCGTATGTGATTTCAATGGTACTGATTACCGCTATTCCGATGATGATATTTATGCCTGTGA
>JAURKO010000071.1 GCA_030831705.1 Daejeonella sp.
ACCGGTAGATTCAGGTGATAGGCAAGATTCGTACTACTACCCATGCTTACAATTTTTCCTCCCTGTTCTATGAATTTTTTTAATTCAGGAATTGATTTTTCTTCATTAATTCTACCCAATTGTCCTCTGAATTCTGATGGAATGGTCTCAGGATCGGGGCCGGTATTTGAAGAACTCCCCCTTGCTGCTCTTCCCGATAGTGCTGGAATTGCTCCGGGAACAAATATCAGCACATCGTATTTTTCATTCAAATTTCCAGCTTCAATATCCTTCGCATAAATCAATGAAACCTTGAAATTAAATTGTTCCATTAACAAGCGTACCCATCCAGACGACATTGAACCGCCATAAGTATCCCATAATCCTATGCGTAATTCTGAAAGTCTGGTCAAATTTTCTGGGTCTGTAGCGCTTTTTCTGATCTCCAGTCCTGTTTCATTTTTTATTTTATTCAGCAAACTTTTAGTTTTCGGATTTCCGGGGATATAGAAATCTCCTGTATCATCTCCGGAACTTATTCTGTAAACTCGTTGACCTGATTTTAAAACCTCATTGACAGCAATAAATGCATTGTTAGACTCTGCATTAATGAGGTAAGCTTTTGATGAGGTCAGTATTTCGGTTTCGGGCCTTTGAAGTTCTCCGTATTTAATTCGCTGAAATGGACCGGTGAAATCATCCTGAAGCCGGTCAAATTGCACATGCATCATATACGCGAGCGTCCAGCCGGCAGCATCGTATGGAGCAACAGGAGGGCCACCTTCAAATTTAAAATCATTGGGATGATCCTGTGGTTCAAACATATCCAGTACATGTGGTCTGAATGCCTGATTTGTTTTTATAATGTAGGAACCTTTTGGGTATTTTTTTCCTGCCACATTGAATTCATCAGTTGCCTGATGTACCAGAATACCTGAACGGATCAAGGCATTTACAAACCTTATAGCAGTCTGAAAATCAGCTTGATCTGACGGAATAATATATCCTCTGGCATCCCGGTTGGCAGGGTTATTCATAACGGTATCAAAATACTTTTTTGGTAGGATTTGCTGATTTGAAATTTTTGCTCCGGGCTGATCATTGATATAGGCCCGGTTGATTGCTTCCACTTTATTTGGAGAAAGTCCCCAGGTATCTTTACTTCCGCGCTCAATAGAATTTTTACCCATTCGGTAGATATTGAACAAGAGTTCATCGCGATTGCGTACGGCATAATTCAGGACAGCATAATTTAATGAAATCGAATAATCTATAGACTGTCGGAAATGCCATTTTTGTGGGGTTACTGGAAAGGTTGTTCCCCCATTTGGAATCAGCCGTTGTGGAACCAGGGATATCTCTGATGGTGTTGGTCCGCCAATGGTTTCTGTCAGCAGTCCGATAATATTGTGAAAGTAAGTAGTAGTACGTAGTCCGCCGTTATACCATGTTGAAAATACGGAACCATATTTTTGGGTATAACCTGGTTTATTTTCAACATTAAGTCTTGAGTTCATGGCTGCCCCAACTGCGTCTAAACTGGACATCAGGATGGGGTCGAAAACATAATTAAAGGGATCACGATAGGGCGCGCCCGCAACTACAGAACCTTCGGGGCCTCTTTGGTGGTGGTTATACATGATTTGAGGCAGCCATTCAACAAATAATTGTCTGCTCATATTTTGGGTTTCCTTCAGATTCATCATGAAGAAGTCTCGGTTATTATCATGTCCAGCGTATTTCTCATACAAACGCGGCAAATTTTCGAGTGAACGGTTTTCAGGTTTGTCTTCTCGCATGTACCAGTTGCTGACCAGCTCATGACCATCTGGATTGGCATGTGTCAATAAAACAATTGTATTATCAAGTATGCGCATGGTTTCTGCATCTTTTCGGCTCACCAGATTCCACAAGGTTTCAATAAGCTGATGAATACCCAATGTTTCATTTGAATGTAATCCACCATCAATCCAGACAATGGCTTTCCCTTTTTCTGCGAGTACCCGAGCCTCAGCTTCAGATAAATCTTCTGCCCTGGCCAGCTTTTGTGATATTTCTTTGTATTGTTCCAGATTTTTTAGGTTATCGGGAGAAGAAACGATTAGCATGGGTTGTGCTCTTCCTTCTTCAGTTAAACCTATACTCAGAAGTTTTACCCGATCAGACTGTTCGGAGATCTTTTTGAAATACTCAGCTGTTTGAGTAAAATTGGCTAATTGATAATCATCCCCGATGGTGAAACCAAAATGTTCTTTTGGGGATATCTGTGCAAATAAATTATTGAACAGAAAAATGCCGGCTAGTAGCAGAAAAAATTTACGCATAAAATAGGTTTGAATAGGCAAGGTAAGAGTTATGCGAATACGAACAAACTCGGTTATTCTGAAATTTTTATTCGGTATCTTGTGAAAATGGACCATTTTTCAGTTGGGGCTAAATTAACGTGTAATCGACATAATATTTTATAAACCACATACCTGCCTGCCGGCAGGGAAACATAGCATTTTATGGCTGCTAGACTTCATTTTATACTGAGATAGCCTTGAAGCTTCGCTTCAATCTATGCCCCCTTTAATGCTTAATATAAGTCAATCTATGTGGTTATTTATTAATCTTTAGCTATTCATATATCGAACTCACGTTAAATTATTTTGCTACCATACGAAGAACAGGCCTATATTGAACTCTAACTCTGGAAAAAGAAAATACTAAAAAAGCCTGGCTTTTTTGAACTTGTATCTAAGGGAATTCAGAATCGATTGAATAAGCTAATTGAAAAGCTCGGTGAAACAGCAATAAACTGTTATCGGATGAGGAAAGTCAGTCCCCTTAAAATTATTGATTATACCAAAAAGGGCAGATTCCGATTAAAATAGTTTTTCATTTGGAGGTTTGATCCCCTTTAACCGAAGATAGATTGTGGTTTGGGCGCGATGATGGGTTTGATGCTCAAATGCCTTATTTAGCCAGCCAAACTGATCAGTTTCATAATTACCCCGTTTAATCAAGCTATCCATTTTTGAAGCATCCATATTCCGTATGGAAAGAATAGCATAATCATAACATTCCATTACTATTTTAGTCAGTGCGGCTTTATTCTTGAATTCATCGGATTTTTCAAGCACTTTTCCCTGGTAAATTGGATTTGCTCCGGTAGCACTGGAAACTAGCCCAATGGTACCCTGCGACATATGCAGCATTTGCTCTGCGAAACTGCGTAAATCAGGAATTGGTTTGAAATTTATTCCATCTTCAGGCATTGCATCCAGATACTCTCTTGTGTAGAGCTTTGCCCTTTCCCAGTCAACAATCATGTTTGCTTTAACTACTTCATTGTTTAGTCCCTGTGCAAAAGTTGAACTGCTAAACATCATTAAGCCAAAGATTATCAGTATTGATTTCAGTTTTTTCATCAGTCTATTAAATTAAATAAATTAACGCAACAAATTTCCCGCCGGGTCTACTCTTACATTAAATGGTTGAAGATAGCGGTCGGCAAGAATTCCAAATTCCTTTCTTGAGATGTTTCTCTTCATATCAAATTTAGTATTGAACTTAAAACTTACTTTCCAACCTTCTTCTATCTCTTTTTTCAGTTCTTCACCACGTGTTGCTGTGAACATAAATAAGCTAATCACATCTCCTATGGTCAGGGTATCCACTTTATTATCAGCAAACCAGATTTGGCTTCTGGTATAAAATTCTTTCATGGGCGTTCTGATTTCTCCAGCAGTGATGGTTGCGGCTGTATCAAATTTAATTTTATTGATATTTTCTTCCTTCACTGTATTCAATTTCAATAGTCCGCTAAGTCCTAATTGCTGAAATGCCTTAAAATTGGGGTCTTTAAGTTCAATATCAGAATAAGGAATAAGTACCGCATTAAATGCCATTAGTTCACCTTGAATTATTCTGACATTGATCGTTTTGGTGGTAGTTTTAAAGAATGCACAATAGGCTGCAACAGTTCCGGCAGCTTGTCCCATCTCCATTCTAATGGGTTTCACCTGGCCGATTTGTTTAGATATTACAATAAAATTTTCAAATCCTGCCGGCATTAATGCACCTGGTGGAATTGGAGCAATTGAACGTTCCTTATTTGCCTCTTCCAAATATCCTGTTGCAACTGTGCTTCTGCTCAGTTTACTATCAAATGGATTTTCAGTTTTAACAGGTAAGGTCATTGCTTTTTTTAGATCTATTCTAAGTAATGACGCTAGAAAGAAGTTATCAGTTGCATCTACTATAACATCAGTTTTGATCTTCTGGCCACCTTTAAGCCTGACCTCCCAGCCTTTGCCATCTTTTTTAATCTCATCCACAACATTGTTATGGTTAAGCGTCAAATTTTTAACTGTATCTGCTATATTTTTAATCAGGTCGGTTGCTTTATCCAGGTTAATTTTTAAGGCTATGATTGAATCTGTGGCTTTACTTTTTTTTCGCTCTTTCAGTAAGTAATGATTCCTAATGTTCCGTACATATGGAAGATCCTCTTCTGCAAAAGCTGGATTTACGGATAAAGATTGAGTAAGATATGTTGTATTGGCACCGGACCGTGCAGATTGGATAGCTGCAGAGACCCCTGCTGGAGTATTTCCAACCACCAAAACTCCGGTTTTGATGGTTTGTGCCTTCAAAAGGAGACTTGAAATAATAAGAATTAGGAATAAAGAAATATGCTTGATCATAATATTAATTATCAAAGGGCTTAATTTACTGTTTCTTTCATTAATTTTATTCGAATCAAATTAACAGCAAATATGAAACTTCATTTACGTAGAAATAGTATCATTATCATTCTCTGCATCCTGAGTTTTACACTGGGAGGTTTTATTACCCAAAAACTTGAGGAAGAGAAAATTACAGTAATCCTTGTTAAGCAGGCACAGAAAATTATAGGGTTAGAATTCGCTGATGCGGAGGCGGATTCCATGCTTCAGGATTTGGAAAGAAGGCGTAAAGGATATGTCGCTCTCCGAAAGCTAAACATCTCTAATTCAACTGCCCCTGTTTTAAACTTTAATCCTCTTCCGGTTGGCTATCGTTTTCCGGATCAGGCTAACTATTTTAAAGTTTCTATCCAGGATCAAGTAAAACTTCCCACTGACAGGGATAAAATGGCATTTTTTACCATTACTCAACTGGCCGCATTGATTCAAAGTAAACAGATTAGCTCGGTAGAACTGACCCGGTTTTTCATCGACAGGGTTAAGAAGTATGATTCGTCTTTACTTTATGCGGTTAGTATAACCGAGGAGCGAGCCATGAAGCAGGCCAAAAAGGCTGATGCAGAGATTGCGGCTGGAAAATACAGAGGATTATTACATGGAATACCATTTGGCGCCAAGGATCTTTTAGCTACCAAAGATTACAAAACTACCTGGGGTTCAGTAGCATATAAAGATCAGGTGATTGATGTGGATGCAACAGTTATCACACGTCTTGAGAATGCCGGAGCAGTATTAATCGCTAAATTAACTCTGGGTGAATTGGCGATGGGGGATGTTTGGTTTGGTGGAACTACAAAAAACCCATGGGATATAAAGCGTGGGTCGAGCGGTTCTTCTGCAGGTTCGGCGTCTGCAGTTGCAGCAGGTTGTATGCCATTTGCAATTGGTTCAGAAACGCTTGGTTCTATCGTTTCGCCATCTACAGAATGTGGTACAACAGGTCTCCGTCCAAGTTTTGGTCGTATTAGTAAACATGGAGCTATGGCATTGAGCTGGAGTATGGACAAATTAGGTCCGATTACCCGCAGTGTTGAAGATTGTGCAATTGTATTCAATGCCATTCAGGGTGAAGATGGAAAGGATCTCAGTGCTATTGAAGCACCATTTAATTATTCTTCTCCAGTTGGGACAAGTCTGAAAGGAACACGAATTGGTTATATCAGTTCTGAGTTTAAGCTTAAATATCCAAATTCATCGAATGACAGCATAACACTGGTTAAGTTGAAGGAACTGGGTGCAGAATTGGTCCCTTTTGAGCTTCCTGCATTGCCTTATGGTGATATGCTTATTGTTTTATCAGCAGAATCGGGTGCAGCATTTCAGGAACTTACTCTTTCAAACCGCGATGACTTGCTGGTCAGACAGAATAAAAATGCCTGGCCAAGCGGATTTCGTTCAGCGAACTTTATTCCTGCTGTTGAGTACATTCAGGCAAACCGGGCAAGGGCATTGCTTATTGAGCAGTTGAACCAGAAGATGAAAGATGTGGATCTGTTTGTTGCGCCAGCATTTGGGATGAATTTGCGTGCAAGTAATTTAAGTGGTCATCCTTGCGTGGTTTTACCAAACGGATTTAGAAATGGCCTGCCGGGTAGCATTACCTTTACCGGACAACTTTTTGGTGAAGGTAAATTGTTAAAGGTTGCTCAGACTTACCAAAAGGCAACAGATTTTCATCAAAAGCATCCATCATTAAATTTTTAGAAGTACCACCAAATATTACAGGACAAATTCTACATGCAAAAAAGCATCACCGAAATTTTTGAACTGCAAAAGCTTCACAGCATCAGTCTCCGTAGTTCATTTGCTCATGAACGAAAGGAAAAGTTGAGGAAGCTGAAGCTTCTGATTCAGCAAAATGAACAATTGATTTTTGAGGCCCTTCAAAAGGATCTTCGGAAATCTGAGTTTGAGGCGGCCCTGACTGAAGTTTATTTTGTGTATGCGGAAATAGATTTTGCGATAAAAAATCTTTCCAATTGGTTAAAACCCCGCAGTGTCGCTGCCAGCTTGAGTAGTTTTTTCACAAAAAACAGAATATTTTATGAGCCAAAGGGAGTGTCATTGATTATTTCCCCATGGAATTATCCTTTTCAATTACTGATCGCGCCACTGGTTTCGGCAATTGCAGCGGGTAACTGCGCTATGCTTAAGCCTTCTGAATTAAGTCCTGCTACTACATCTTTGTTGTTAAAATTGATCAATGATAATTTTGATTCAAAGGAAGTTGCTTGTTTTGAAGGAGGTGTTGAGGTATCAGAAGCCTTGTTGGAATTGCCTTTTGATCATATTTTTTTCACCGGAAGTCCGAAGATTGGCAAGGTAGTTATGGCTGCCGCGGCCCGGCATCTGAGTTCTGTCACGCTTGAACTTGGGGGTAAATCGCCTGCAATCATTACTGAAGACGCAGATCTTCAGAAGTCTGCAGAAAAGATCGTTTGGGGGAAGTTTATCAATTCCGGACAGACCTGTATTGCCCCTGATTATGTTTTGATTCATTCTAGCAAGGAACAGGAATTTCTGAGCCTTGCCAAATTAAAGATTGAGCAATTATTTTACAATAATAATGTGCTGGATAAGAGCAGTTATGGTAAAATCATTAATGCAGGCCACTATCAGCGATTAGAAGCATTACGGGATAAAGCAGTGAAAGACGGCGCAATCGTTGTAATGGGGGGAACAGATAGTATTGAAGACCAAACTCTTGCTCCGGTATTGTTAAGCAATGTTTCGGCATCTTCAGCCATTATGCAGGAGGAAATATTCGGTCCGCTTCTACCCGTAATCAGCTATGAATCTATTGATAAAGCCATAGAATTCATTAACCAGAGACCAAAACCGCTTGCATTATATGTTTTTTCGGGTTCGGGAGAAGTGATCAGGGATACCATCAGGCAAACCTCGGCTGGGGGTACATGTGTGAACGACGTGGTCATCCATATTTCAAATCCAAATTTACCTTTTGGGGGAATTGGAAATAGTGGTGCAGGAAGTTGTCATGGTTTCTTCGGATTCAAAGCTTTTTCGCATGAGCGGGCAGTGATGTTTCAGTCAAAAATGGATTTCAGTAAAATTGCATATCCGCCGTATTCAGAGAAAAGAGGTCTATTAAAATGGCTTAAAAAGATTATGTAATGATTGATGTTTTGCATCTTTTTCCGGCACTCAATACCTCGCTTATTGAGGTTCTTGCCGGACTTGATCGTAAGCAATGGAATAATGATACCCTGTGTAAGCAATGGAAAGTAAAGGATATAGCGGCTCATTTACTGGACAGTGCGATTAGACGTTTAGCGATTGGTAGAGATACTTATCAGACTTACTTTCCCGAAATTCAATCAGAACAGGGTCTTCTAAACTATATTAATGAGCTCAATGCAGACTGGGTGCAGGCTTATAAAAGAGTAAGTCCTGAAATCCTTGTTGAACAGTTGCAGCTTAATCAGTTGCAGATGCTTGAATATCTCCACAGTCTTGATTTGGATGCAAAATCCATTTTCCCGGTTTCGTGGGCGGGTGAACATATATCCACAAACCGTTTTGACATTGCACGTGAATACACAGAAAGATGGCATCATCAGCAACAAATCAGGCAAGCAGTTGGAGCCAAATCTATTACGTGTAGAGAATTGTATAATCCCTTTCTTTTGATTTGTATGCAGGCTTTACCTTATCATTTTAGAAATTTTAAATATCCTGAAGGTACATTAGTGCGGTTAGAGATAGTTGGAGATGCTGGAGGAGTATGGTCGATTATTAGAAGAGGTTCAGGATGGGAATTCAGCACTGAGTCGGGAGAAATAGCTTCTCAGATTTATATTGATCAGAATATTGCCTGGATACTTTTATCTAAAGGAATAGAAATAAACGAGGCCAAACAATACTGGCAGGTAATTGGTGATCAGGAGCTGGGTATGCATGCCCTGGCCTTGCATACATTTATGGTTTAATAAAAATTATTATGAGCATTGACTTAGAAAAGCTAAGGTTTCCGATAGGGAAATTTAAAATTGAGCCTATTAAGGAAGAAGATTATCCTGTTTTAATTGAGGAATTAGCTGCATTACCCGGTAAAATAAGGGCGGCAGTAAATGGATTAAGCGATGAACAGCTCGATACTCCATACCGTGAAGGTGGTTGGACTTTGAGGCAGGTGGTTCATCATTTACCGGATAGCCATTTAAACGCATATATGCGTTTTAAGTTGGCATTAACCGAAGATCTTCCAGTTATAAAGCCTTATGAAGAAGGTTTATGGGCTGAATTTTCAGAAGCAAAATATGGGCCGGTGATTGATTCACTTGATCTTCTTGATAGCTTGCACAGGAGGTGGGTATCATTTTTGAAAACCCTGAAGCATCAGGATTTTCAAAGAGAATATTTTCATCCCGCTCAGGGAAGGAATTATGTTTTGAGCACAGTGCTGAGTCTCTATATATGGCATGGTAAACATCACCTTGCTCATATAACCGAGACAAAGCTAGCAAATGGATGGAAATAAAATGCCCCCATTGGTCTTATCCTATAGTGCATTTTTATATTTTTTTAATTATTGAGCACCTGTTTTAGCTTCTTATTTCATGGTCTCATTTGCAACGATAACGATTTCGACACGACGGTTTTGAGCTTTACCTGCATCGGTTTATTTATCAGCAATTGACTCAGTTTCACCTCCAAATCGGTATTCAAACGGTTAAATCTAATACCCTGGGCTTTGAATGGTTCAATAGGCTGCTCCAATGACGACCAATTACTGTGCCTTTTTGCGTTTTGGTTGTGGTAGCATAACTTTGAAATAACATTACGGAAGCAGCGATTTACAACTCAAGTCTTGCTATTTTATTCTTTGTATTTTTCACGATTACTTTTTTGACTTCCAAGATATAGGTCAAGCCATATGCCAAATTGGATTTAGTTTTTTAGAATGTACTTTTACATTCAACATATATGAATAATAAGAAGGAAATTAATTTATTGGGATGCGGTTGGCTGGGCTTTCCTTTGGCTCTCAGCCTAATTTCGCGTGGTTTTAATGTAAAAGGAAGCACAACAAGCCCCGAAAAAATGGAGGTATTAAAAAGGGCAGGCATTGACCCATTTTTAGTACAATTTGATCAATCTCTTCCTGAACCTGATTTGACTAAGCTTTTAGATGGGGATATTCTGATCGTTTCTGTTCCACCAGGGAGAAGAACTGCAGATGGGCCTGATAATTATAAAAGAATGGGTGAGATTCTGACTACAAAGCTTCCTAAAAGTAGAATCTCTAAACTAATCTTTATCAGTTCAACATCGGTTTACTCCGACAGTAATGGTGTATTAACAGAAATTTCTGAAATCTCACCTCAAACTGCATCAGCGAAGATAATTGCAGAAATTGAAAAAAGTTTGTTAGCGCTACCAATACAGGTGATAATATTAAGGCTCGCCGGATTATTTGGCCCGGGTAGATCTCCCGGAAGATTTTTCTCAGGGAAAACCAATATTCCCAATGGATTAGCACCTGTAAATATGATTCACCAGGAGGAGGTCGTTTCCCTAATTAATTCCCTGATTGATTCTGATAGTGCCAGTGGCGTGTATATAGGTTCTACTCCATCACATCCCACAAAAGAAGAATTTTATACGCTAGCAGCCCATATTGATAAGCTACCTGAACCTGATTTTATTCCCGAAAAGCTGAGTTGGAAAATTGTGGAGAGTAAAAGGGTGGAAAAGGAATTGGGTTTTATATATAAATTCCCTAACCTGATTGATCGCCTTAATAACCTCTGAATTTTATTAACCAGATGGAGCTTAAGATTGCAGATGAAATGACGTTCTGGAGATCAGGCATCTTAAAAATTGGCCTACCTGTTTTTTATGCATCTTTCATAATCTTTGCTTAAATTTATAGCTTAACCAGTTAAAAGAAATGTAGAAGATTAATTATCTCCTCTATATTTCCAGTTATAATGTTTGTATGAATAAGTTTTTTTCTTTTCTTGGACTTATTTTATTTTTCAGTAACAATTGCGATGCAGCTCAGCCTGATTCTTTAGTAATTAGGCGGTTAAATGAGTTGTCGGCGATGGTTCAGAAGAAGTATGCACCTGACAAAAGAGTAGAATTTTATCAATTAAAACAGCAAAATTCAAGTCCATTAACTTTTAAGCTTGAATTTAGCAGGCCTGAATCAGCAACTGAGTTAAAGTCTTTATTGAGTGCCGAAAACCTTCCTGTTCAAATTAATGAGGAGTTTCTTCCTTCAAAAGATCTTGGAGAAAAGATTTACGGTATTGCAAATTTATCAGTCATAAATACAAGGTACGGTCCTGATCATGCAGCAGAAATGGCCACTCAGGCCGGCTTAGGAACACCACTTAAGGTTCTAAAAAAGGAAAGGGGTCACTATTTTGTACGCACACCTGATAATTATCTTTCATGGACTGAATCTGCCGGTGTGACTCTTTTAACTAAAACAGAATTTGAGAACTGGCAAACAGCAGAAAAATTAATTTATACTGATCTATACGGTCAGGCTTATTCGGAGGCATCTGAGACATCTTTGCCTATTTCTGATCTTGTGGCAGGTAATATCATGCAGTTAATCAGCGAGTCGAACGGGTTTTATAAGATTTCCTTTCCCGATAAACGAATGGCTTATATCTCAGTAAAAAAGGCCCGCTTATTTGATCAGTGGAAAGATCTTCCTGATCCTGGTGCAGAGGAGATTCTAAGAACTGCCCGGAATTTTTTAGGTATTCCCTATCTTTGGGGAGGAACTTCAGTAAAAGGAATGGATTGTAGTGGTTTTACAAAAACAAGTTATTTTTTGAATGGCATTGTGCTTCCAAGGGATGCTTCTCAACAAGCACTAGTTGGTGAGAAATTAGATATCCATGCAGGTGACACTGTAGATATTGCTAAATCATTAAAAACTCTAAAAGCTGGTGATCTATTATTTTTTGCTGCAAATAAGCAAACCAGACGTGTAACGCATACAGCTATTTACATTGGCAATGGTGAATTTATTCAGGCTGCTGGTTTGGTCCGAATTAACAGTATGATCAAAGGAGCCAATAATTACGATGATTTTCAATCCAGAACAATGGTAGGTGCCCGCCGGATGCTGACTGCTATAGGTGAACCTGAAGTAACACGTGTAAATAAACATCCTTATTATCAGAGGATTATAAATCAATAATTGTAAACTAATCAAATAAATTATATGAATATTTTCGTTGGAGGACTTCCTTTTAAAGTAGATGAAAGCGAGTTAAGAGAAATTTTTGAAAAATACGGTGAACTTACTTCCGTAAAACTGATCATTGACAAGCAAAGCGGCCGCAGCAAAGGCTTTGGTTTTGTTGAAATGGCAGATGATGAAGCTGGTCAGCAGGCAATTTCTGCTCTTGATGGTACCGAATTATATGGCCGCACGATTGGAGTAAGAGTTTCTGAAGATAAAAAGCCGGATAAAAGATATTGAGTTATTAAAGGAAATTACTCTTTAATAGTTTAATATTTTTTTGGTACAGAAATTGATATTGTCAGTATAGGTTTGCTTTTAGGATGCTATTTTTTATGATCTTATAATCATATTTAAAGTAACATTTGAATAGCAATTGCTCATTTTTTTAATACTAACTAAGTAAATTATTATTTTTGATTTTTAGGATTTAGATTTCTAAAGAATGTCATAGTCCTGTTTAATTGACAAAAATTATAAAAAAACGTTTAATCATTATGAAAAAATTAATCATTCTTTGCAGCATTGTATTTTCATTTGCAGCTGTTACAGCATTTAATGTTGTCGAAAAGGCTGAGTTCAAATTCGAAAAAGAAACGCATGATTTTGGCAAAATCGCTCAAGGTAAGCCGGTAAGTGTTGAATTCAAATTTACCAATACTGGCGATGAGCCTCTAATCATAAGTAATATTGAGAGTGTATGTGGCTGTACTGTACCTAAATATACCAACACACCGGTATTGAAGGGGCAAACAGGGTCAATAACTGTTACTTACAATGCAGCTGCAATTGCTCCATTCAGTAAAGGGTTAACGATTAAGTCGAATGCCAAGACTCCAATAAAAGTGATTTACATTAAAGGAGAAGTTGTTGCTGCTTCTGCAGAATAATTTCAATTGTTAAAGAAAAGACCTGTGAAATCTATTCACAGGTCTTTTTTGTTTTCTAAAGGTGAGTTTGATATAAAATCTTGCCGTTCAATTTTAGATTGCCAAATTTTCTCTTGTTTTACAAAGCAGGGTCTGTTTCTCTTCGCTTATAGCAGCCCCGTGTTCTGCCCTATTTTTTTGCTGAAAATTTAATTTTATCATGAGATTCTTCCCTGTGGTTGGTGTTTTCACCAACCATTTTATAGATGGTTCTTGGTACAGTGAGAACACCGACCAAAGGGGGATTTCTTGCCGGAAATACTCCGGAGGAAAGGGCTGAAGCAACCTATAAGACACAGATTTTAGTTTCAACAATCAAATATTTTCGTTCAAGAGCCTTATCTAACCAATTATTCCCGTTCCTTAAATCGAACACAGACTTTCTTAAATTCCTCTTACGTTCATTTTGAGTGTATAAACTGCCTTACTGGCAGTCATAAACAAAATATCTCTATTTTTCCCTCCAAAGCAAACATTCGCGGTTGATGCAGGAATTTCAATATGCTCTATTTTTTTACCCTCCGGATTAATAACTGTTACACCACCCCTGCCGGTTAAATAAAGATTTCCCCGATTGTCTAAAGTCATTCCATCTGATCCCTGATCAAAAAATAAGCGTCGGTTATATAATTTTCCATTTTTTCCGATATCATATTTGTATGTTTTTTTATCACCTATATCAGCAACAAACAGGTTTTTTCCATCTGCCGAACCGATTATACCATTAGGTCTTACAAAATTACTGTCGAGAAGAATGGCTGTTTTTGAACCTTTAGGAAAGTAGTAAACACTCTGGTTACTCAGGTCGGGTTTTTTTCGTTCCCAATAGGGCCGCTGATAATAAGGATCTGTAAAAAATATCCCTCCTTTGGCATCTATCCAGAGATCATTAGGACCATTAAATCGTTTGCCTTCAAAATTATCAAGCAAGACTTTTACTTTTTTGTCGGGACTTATCTGCCAGATTTCATTTTTTTCATCTGCAGCAGTAATCAGATTCCCCTTTTTATCGAAATACATTCCGTCGGAATGCCCCGTTTTATCCATGAAAAGACTTAATTCACCTTCAGTGCTGTATTTCCAGATCTTTCCTTCAACGATATCGGTGAAGAAAACATCCCCGTTTTTATTTACAGCTGGTCCTTCAGTAAATTTGAACTGATTTGATATTAAAACTGGTTTTGCGTTTTCTGCTATAATCCCTGACTTTTCATCCTGAGGATTTTTAATGGTCGAAGTGCTTAAATTCCAGATGGTAAGCGGAATTAGCATGCTTTGGATTGTGAATCTCATAATGGTTATGGTTTATTGTTTATAATGAAGGAGTTTTACCCCCATCCACAGGTAAATTGATACCATTAATATAGGATGCAGCCGGACTTGCCAGAAACGCAATTGCCGCCGCCACCTCATTAGAATCGGCTATTCTGCCTGCAGGTATGGTATTGATCATGTCAATTTTTACCTCTTCCTTTGTTTTATTCTCGCGTTCTGCAATTGATGAAATGATCGATTGCAGTCTGCCCGTCATAGTAAAACCTGGTAATACATTATTCACCGTAATGCCAAATGGTCCGAGTTCAAGAGCCAGTGTTTTAGCCCAGCTTGCTACAGCGCCCCGAATAGTATTAGAAACTCCAAGACCTTTTAAAGGTGTTTTTACCGAGGTGGAAATAATATTGATAATGCGCCCGAATTTATTTTTTTTCATACCAGGCGATACTGCCTGTACTAGTATTTGGTTACAGACCAGATGCATGTTAAATGCATTGATAAACTCATCCGTTCCTGCATCAATTGCCTGTCCACCAGTAGGGCCTCCGGTATTATTGACTAAGATATCGATTTGATTATTGGTTAAATACTCATTGATGATAAGTTTCAACTGAAGCTGATCCTGGAAATCGGCAATAAGGTAGTGGTGCTTTTGATTCTGATTTGAAGGTAATTCCTGAAGCACTTCCTTGAGTTTATCTTCATTGCGTGCCAAAAGCGTAATTTCAGCGCCCAGCAAGGCAAGTTCAATGGCACTGGATCTACCAATTCCCTGAGTGCTACCACAAACCAAGGCCCTTTTTCCGGTTAAATCTAAATTCATATAAATTCCGTTTTAAACAGGTTAAGATAATACTGAAAAATACTGCTCCAGTTCCTGAAGTGTGTTTGAATTGGTCGCAATATCTTTGATTATCTTCCCTTTTTCCATTAATAATATGCGTTCACAGACATCCGTTACGTGGTTAAGGTCATGGCTGGAAATTATTGTTGTAATGTGTTTTTCTTTGCTGATATCTTTAACCATATTCTTCAAACGGATTTGGGTACTGGGATCAATATTGGCGAAGGGCTCATCAAGCATTAGAATCTGGGGGTTCTGAATCATACAGGCAGCAACCCCAACTTTAGTCTGGTTACCTTTAGAAAGGTCGCGGATATATTTCCCTTTCTTTAAGATCTCACCATTAAAAAAGTCTGCAAATGCAGGGAGTTCCGAATCAACCTGAACTTTACTTTTATTGTGCAGGCCGCCAATAAAATGAAAATATTCTTCAGGTGTCAAATAGTCAATGAGAAATCCTTCATCAAGATAAGAGGCGGTATAGTCTTTCCATGATTCACTTTCTGCAACATTTTTTTCATCCGAAAGCACTTCTCCTGAATCAGGCCTGATTAAATCAAGCATCATACGGAAAAGGGTGGTTTTACCTGCCCCATTATTTCCAACAAGGCCGATTGTCTCTCCTCTTTTAATCGTTAATTCAGGAATATTGACAACCGTTACCCCGTTATATTGTTTTTTTAAATTACTTATCCCAATCATATTATTTATTTCTAAAACCTTCTGCGATTAAATATCTTTTTTCCTGAAACCTCTTTACCAGTTTATTGATCCAAAACTCCCTGCTGATGATAAATATCATTCCGATTACTGCAATCAGAGCCAGTCCAACTTCCGGGTAACCTAATAGATCAAGCGGGAAATAAATTACGAACGGAGCAAGCAGAAGCGGAATACTGAGTATCCATTGAGATGCTCCAACACCCTCCCAGTTAAATGTAGAACTCTTGCTCAGGTCAATTCTACGATAGTTTTGGTTTGCAAAATAAAGTACCAGTAATGTATTTACTCCCAAATTCCATATGAACATGATGAAATGCACAATCAAAATCTTCCATCCAAAGTATACATAGGGAACAGTCAATAAAAAACAGATGGAGGAGAAGAAAGTGAACAGCAAGAATTTCGATCTGAAAAAATCCATTGCACTGACTTTACTTACTAAAATTCCGTCGAAATGGGCACTTTGCCAGCTAAACATAAACTGCCCATAATTGATTATGAAAATACCGGTCATGAACATCCCGCAGAATATGATACGTGAATATCCCGAAAAGGTTGGATTGGTATAGAAAATTAGTCCGTAAAACATAAACATCAGACTCATTGTTACAACAGAGCGCGGACGTTTATTTCTAAGAATCAGCTTTAACTCATTGGCTACCAGATCTCCGGATTTACCAAACCTGTTCAGGTAAGGAATTTCAGTACTTGATTTATGCGAATTATCTGCTGTATGAAGTTCCTCTAAATAGAGGTTTGATTTGAGGTAACGGTAATTGATTATATAGGCTACCAGGGCTAACAACGAAAATAATAGGCAGTAAAGAGGTTCAGCCAAAACAATCTTGAATAATACTGAAGAAACTGTTGAGATTGAAAAGAGTTTGAAGTAAAAATCAAGTGAGGCTAATAGTATCAAAGTGCCAAAGAAGATTAACATCCAGATGGCGTTCAAATTCACTTTTCTTTTAATCCAGAGACTAAAAAAATGATTGGAAAGCGTGAGTCCTATGATTGAAACAAGCAAACTCCAGAATTGGGCATGACCATGTTGTGGTATAACTATTTTTATGAGTAGTGGCAATGACAATAAAACCGGGGTCAGGTTAAATGTTGTCCATAAAGATGTTATGGAAAGATAATTTATGAGTTGATTTTTTTTAATTCTGAGATGCAGATATGGCCTTACACTCAATGTTGGTAATTCTTGCATTTGAAAACGAAAGAGAAGATCCATTAAAAAATAGTATAGAATATAGCTATTGAATGAGTAAAGAATATCTTGCTCTGGGTTTGTCCTACTTAGAATCCGATCAAGAAAAAAAGCAACGACAAGTACATTCAGAAGTAGATATAGAATAAGTATCCCCATTACCACTCTCATGGCAACACTTTTTCCTGTATTTGTTGATCGCCAGAATGCTTTAGACTGGTGAATTAAAAAAGTTAAAGTCATATTTGAAGTTAAATAAATTAATAAAAACTTAATATTTATACTTCCCCTTCCACAGTGTTTTAAGTCGCTCCCGAAGTTTTTCTTCTGCAGCATTATTGCCGGGGTTATACAGTAGGGTTCCACTTAAATTTTCGGGCAGGTATTCCTGTGCTGTAAAATTATCTTTATAGGCATGAGAATATTCATATTCCTTGCCATAGCCTATATTTTTCATGAGTTTGGTTGGTGCATTTCGCAGGTGCAGCGGTACAGGCTGGTCGCCGGTACTTGCTACAAGTTCCTGGGCTTTACTAATTGCCTCGTAGCTTGCATTACTTTTTGGTGATGCTGCTAGATAAGTAACAGTTTGTGAGAGAATAATTCTTGACTCGGGCCAGCCGATTACATTAACAGCCTGAAAACAATTATTAGCCAGAAGTAACGCATTTGGATTCGCATTTCCGATATCTTCAGATGCAAGGATCAGTAAGCGTCGGGCTATAAATGACGGATCTTCACCTCCTGCAATCATTCGGGCAAGCCAATAGACTGCTGCGTTCGGATCACTTCCGCGGATAGATTTTATGAAAGCGGAGATAATGTCATAATGCTGTTCACCGGCTTTATCATAAATGGCCATATTTTGCTGTACATGTTTCATCACCAATTCATTGGTGATGCTTATATCCTGTTTGCCAGCAGCATTAACCACCAGTTCCAATACATTCAGCAGCTTTCTTGCATCTCCACCGGATAGACGCAATAGGGATTCATGTTCTTTGATATTGATCTTCCTATCTTTTAGGTAGCTGTCTTCTTTAATTGCTTTGTTCAGTAATTCAAGTAGATCTTCTTCCGAGAGGTTTTGTAGTATATAAACCTGACTTCTTGATAAAAGAGCTGAAATAACCTCAAATGAGGGATTTTCAGTTGTCGCACCAATTAATGTAACTAAGCCACGCTCAACTGCTCCTAGTAAAGAATCTTGTTGGGATTTTGAGAAACGGTGAATCTCGTCAATGAAAAGTACAGGTAGATTTTCATTTTCCTCCTTTAAGATCGATGCCTTTTCGATGACCTCCCTGATATCTTTGACACCTGAATTTATTGCACTCAGACTAAAAAACGGTCTATTTAGCTGCTTTGAAATAATTAAAGCCAAAGTAGTTTTCCCAACTCCCGGCGGCCCCCATAGAATCAGTGAAGGAAGCATTTCAGTTTCAATTGCAAGTCGCAAGATCGCCCCCTTACCAACCAGATGTTTCTGTCCGACATAGTCATCGAGTGTATTCGGACGCATTCTTTCTGCCAGAGGAGGTATTGTTGCCATTGATTTTTGTTGAACCTTGATGTAAAAATCGTTAAACTGCGCTTTATATAATCAGTTCTTTGTCATTTAATTTGTCATACTATAAAAAACAGATTATTAATCGTCTATTGTGTGAGGTTAATTGCTTTTTTTATGCGGACAGTAATTTGGGCAGACTAAAAAACATTGTTTACTTTTCATTACAATTTACTTATGATTTACAATAAGCCTGTAATTTTCGAATTATTTTTGCGTTAATTCTCAAATCATCTTTTTTTAAAATGAATTTAAATTCATTAAATATTCCTGTTTTTCTATTAATTTTTTTCGCAGAAGTTTGTTCCGAAGGTCATACTTTTAATAAATCTACAATTCAAAAACCGGCATACTGGAGTGTTATTGATTCAAATCTGAAAGCTGATTTCCTGAAAGCTGAATTTAAAAAAAAATCATTAATTGGTGGCGATATTAATGTTTTCAAGAATTTCCTGAAGGCACTCAAGTTCTTTGATCAGTTGAAAGCAATTGATTCCTTCGCTCCAGTTTTCCCTGTCTCTGCAGGATTTTTTAATGGCTATCCTTCACCAGACTCTTTAAGTGCGTTTGACCAGCTAATTTTTCTTTCCAGAAATCTGGGAGATCGCAATGCAGAAGCAGGAGTATTAAATTCTTATGCAATAAGACATGCCATGAACGGAGAATTGGATGACGCTATCCGCCTGTTAAACAAAGCGATACTATTGAATTTGGAAATCAATCATATGGGTTCAGTCAGAAGTAATTATTTAACGCTGCAGAGGATAAACACATATAAAGGCAATCTTAGTGAAGCTTTAAAATTTAATCAGGCCATTATTGTCATCGATCAGAGTACAAAAAATAATAGATTATTAGCTGAAGCATTAATGGATCAGGCAGAAATTCTGACTAGTCAGAAAAGTTTTATAGATGCGGAATCTCTGGTTCTGAGAAAGGCTTTGCCTTTATATTATTATGGTTTGAAGGATAAAAATGGTACAATCCGCTGCTATGATCAGCTGGCAGATACCTATCACCAACAGAAAAAATTTACACAGGCTAAATGGTTTTACATCCAATCGAACATGCTGGCACGCAAAATTAATAGCCCTTTAGAAATTGTAGAATCATTAATAAACTTGGCGAATGTCAAAATGTCAATAGGTGATTATGAACTTGCCCTGTCAGATTATCAAGAAGCAGAACAAATAGCTCTAAAAAATAAATACAGCAAACAGTTAATCGAACTGAAGAGTTGCCTTTCGGATGTTCATAATAAATTAGGTAACTCCAATGCTGCAAGTTCTGCTTTTTCTGAGTTTAAGGTCATGAGGGAGACATTTTTGAGAACAATTCAATAAATGAAGCCATGTTGTTATTCCCTAATTCCTTTTTTAAGTATATTTAAATCCTGTTTAAAATGCATAAATATGCTATTTGGATTATCCTTTTTTAGGAGCTTTTCTTAGTTATGTTAAATTATTGGTACCCAATTAGATACTGTATATTTTGAAATGAAGTTAAAATCAGTTAAAGAGATGTTAAAGAGATTATGTCTGGCCTTATTTATTGTATCTGCATTAGCTTGTCAGGCCGACCCAAGGGTTAATATAGTTGTTTCAGAAAGTGATCTAAAACCAGAGCTACAACAATCGGTTATTGCAAAGTCGCTAGTAGAGTTACTGGAAAATTTTCATTATCAGAAGGTAGTGGTAGATGATACTTTTTCGTCAATCGTGTTTGATGAGTACTTAAAGGCATTGGATAATGGGAAAAGTTACTTCCTTCAATCTGATATTGAAGATTTTGAAAAATATCGATTAACAATGGATGATGATATCCGTTCTGGAGATTTGAGTGTTCCTTTTTACATCTTTAATGTTTATCAGAAAAGATATAATGACAGAGTTGCTTTTGCATTAAAGGAGATTTATAAGAAGTTCGATTTCACAAGTAATGAGAGCTATACCTACGACCGCGAGAAACTTCCCTGGCTTAAATCTGAAGCTGAATCAAATAACCTTTGGACTAAGCGGGTAAAATATGAGATGCTTAACCTGAAGGTTACGGGTACAGAGGAATCAAAAATTAAAGAGACTCTGAAAAAGCGATATGAGAATCTAGTTTCTCAATCTACCAAATTTAATAATCAGGATGTTTTTCAGATTTTTATGAATTCCTTCACTGGAACGGTAGATCCGCATACCAATTACTTTGTACCAAACAGGGCGCAAGAATTCAATGAAGACCTTGCTCGTACCTTTGAGGGTATAGGGGCAAGATTACAGCTTGAAAATGAGGTTGTAAAAATTGCAGAAATTATCCCTGGTGGACCAGCTTTCAAAGCAAAAACACTTGAAGTTAGCGATCGAATTGTTGCAGTTGCCCAGGGAAAGGACGGAGAATTTGTAGATGTAATAGGTTGGCGACTTGATGTTACTGTTACCAAAATAAAAGGCCCTAAAGGAACAATTGTTCGATTAAAAGTAATCCCTGCGGGTCAGGAATTATCTGCCACTCCAAAAATAGTTGAACTCGTACGTGACAAGGTGGTGCTTGAAGATCAGTCTGCAAAAAGAATAATAAAGACCGTGACACAGGATGGTAAATCATATAAAATTGGTATCATCCAGATTCCTGCATTTTATGCAGATTTTAAGGCAATGCAGGCCAGGGATCCTAATTACAAGAGTACCACAAGAGATGTGAAACTTTTACTTGATACCTTAAAGCGAGAAAATGTAGATGCTGTAGTGATTGATTTGAGAAGTAATGGAGGAGGTTCTTTACCTGAGGCGATTAGTCTGAGTGGTTTATTCATAAAATCCGGTCCTGTTGTACAGGTACGGGACAGAAGAAATAGTGTTGATATTGAAGAGGATGAAGATCAGTCTGTTGCCTGGACCGGGCCTTTAGGAGTATTACAAGATCGTTTCAGTGCGTCAGCTTCTGAGATTTTTGCGGGTGCAATTCAGGATTATGGACGTGGAATTATTATTGGAAATCAATCATACGGTAAAGGAACTGTGCAACAGGGAATAGACATGGGAAGGGTAATTGGCACAGCTGATAAATTAATGATTAAAGCTGCTCAAAGCGCGGGTAACAAATCTGGAGCTACAGTGAGTGCAAATGCACCACAATTTGGACAGATAAACCTAACTATGGCCAAGTTTTACAGGGTTAATGGCAGTACGACACAGCATAAAGGCGTCGTTCCGGATATAGAATTTCCAACAGTTTTTCCAAAAGATAAATATGGTGAGAGTTCTGAGCCGCGGGCATTACCTTGGGATACAATTGCTCCAAGTAAGTACACATTGGTTGCCAATCTGGATGTAATAAAGGCCAAATTACTAAGCATGCATAAGGAACGTATCAAAAATTCATTGGGTTATCAGAATCTTCAGCAGGATATTGCTGATTTTGCAAAGCGTGAAGCTGAAACAACCATAACCTTAAATGAAATTCTGCTTAAGAAGGAACGTGACAGTCAGGAAGCAAAAGTTTTGGAAAGAGAAAATCAGCGACGTATTGCAAAAGGACTTCCTCCATTGAAAAAAGGAGAAACCAACCCTAAGGACGATTTAGATTTTATTCGCGATGAAGGTCTGCAGATTATGGCAGATTACATTAGGCTCAAATAAGCAAGACTTGATTGTATTTATGCCCGGATAAAAAGTTAGTTTAACGGCAGGTCAACTTAAATTGATTCTGGGATATATTTAAATTGAATGTTTTCTATTTTAGAAAGCAGGATTTGTTTCTCTTCTGTCCTTCTAGACTTGTGTTCTACCCTTATTTTTGCATCAGATTTAATAGATATAAGGAAGTAACGTCCTGCTATTCGTAATTTGAAATGTAACGCGATTTCTTGCCGGAAATACTCTGGAGGAAGGGCTGAGCTAAGCTATAACACACGGCTATTGCTTTTCAAAATCAATTATTTCGGCTCCGGAGCGCTACCAGATTAATTGAATCCAACCTGTGGTATTAGCCTTGAGATTTCTTCTTATTCTCGGTTTCCATGATATTGATACTCATCATCTGTTCCATGGTACGCTTCATACCTTCTGGAGAACCATCAAGGAAAATGACATTCCCTTTGCCGTTCTCTGAGAAATGTTTGATTGCCTCAGTCCACATGGTAAACAAAATTACAGATGTATCAAGATCTGCGGTCTGCATTTCTTTAGCCGCGTGGGTCATACCCTTAGCCACTTCTTCTCTGAAAAGTGCGATACCCTGTCCGCGTAATTGCGCCGCTTCGCGCTCAGCATTTGCTGCGATCTTTATTGCATTACCATCTGCTTCAGCAGCTTTGGTTTTGGTAATTAGTAATGCCTGTCCTTCATTTTCAGCTGCGGCTTTCAGATTATTAGATGCAACCACACGGCTCATTGAGGTTAGGATCACCTCGTCAAAAGTGATATCATTGAGCTGAAGATCCTGTAAATGATAACCCCAGCTTTCTAATACTACATCTATTTCTTCTTTCACATGATCTACAATATCCTTGCGAAGGCTTAGAACTTCAGATTGCTTTTTACTTGCAACAAACGAGCGTATCGTTCCTTCAATGGTACGGATAAGAGCTTGCATCAAATTCTGCTCATTAATAAACTTAAAAGCTACATTTTTTATAGTCTCTTCATCCGGATTGTTGACTGAATAAAGTACCATCGCTTTAAAATACACATTAGCCTGATCTATAGTAACTGCCTGAAATTCCAATTCAACCGAACGGTTCTGAATGGAAACCCTGGAGTGAATCACCTCAATCAGCGGAATTTTAAAGTTTAGTCCGGGTTTAAGCAATCTTCTATACTTTCCAAATATGGTTATAACACCAATTGTTCCCTGTTTAACTGTTACAAACGAGCTAAATAGGATTACGATCGCAATAAATATTAAAAAATAGCTTGTATACATAGTAGTGAAATTTACGGAAGATACGTAACAAAAACTGTTTTCGGCTAGGTATCTTTAGAATAGATGCTAATTACACGATAAATTTTATTGATCAAATGCCAGAAATAGTATTGTGTTAGTTGATTAAATTGACAGTTGAACCAGGCCAAAACAAAAAAACCGTACTTTCTGATTTACGGTGTTAAACATTTAAGAAAGAATGAAATTTTTGAGTTGTTAATCTCTCAGAGAGGCGAGTAAACGACCGCCTTTATAATAATATTTTCTCCAGTATGCCTCATCAAGATCGCTGATCATTACGCCTTTACTGGTTGAAGCATGTGCAAATTTATTATTTCCCATATAAACACCCATGTGTGTAATGGAGCGACTTCCTATTTTGAAAAATACCAGATCACCTTCTTTTAACTCTGATTTGCTGATCGGGTTAACCATACTGAATATGTTTCTCGAATTATTGCCTATCAAAGTACTAAACACCTTATTGTACAGCTGAAATGCAAAGCCAGAACAATCAATTCCTTTTTTGGTTCCGCCACCTAATCTATAGGGAGTACCAATCCAGTCGTAAACAAACTGATAAAGTTTAAGATTTGAGGTAGCTGAGAGAGCCACGCCCATTATTTGCGAAAAGTACTCGGAGGCAAGATTGTCTGGATCCTCAATTTTCTCTATTGGTTTTTGATCCTTATCAATAGTTTGTGCCTGTATTGACACACAAGAAAATATGAGTAGCAACGCTAAAATTACTTTTTTCCGAATCATTTTAGATCTTTCGTTTATAAATAAACAGCATAAGAGTGTTTGGCTGTCTATTGATTAAATTTTAAGAATGCTACAAAAATATGAATAATTAAAATAAAAACAAGTAATCAGATCCGATTCAGGAATTTTTTCTGGGTATTCTGTCATTAAAACATTAAAACAAGGCAAATGGTATTCTTTTTTTGGGAAGATATGGTTAGATTTGTCGTCCCTTGTAGAGGATTAAATTTGTTTAAAAGAAACGATCACGAATGAGTTCAATAGAAATTACGAAAGACACTTATCTTGAATGGTATGAGTCCATGCTCTTGATGCGCAAGTTTGAAGAAAAGGCCGGCCAACTTTACGGACAACAAAAGATCAGAGGCTTCTGCCACTTGTATATTGGCCAGGAAGCTGTCATGGCTGGTACAATGTCAGTTATCCGCCCCGAGGATTCTCTTATCACAGCTTATCGTGATCATGCACATGCACTTGCAAAAGGTATGAGTGCCAACGAGGTGATGGCTGAATTGTACGGTAAGGCTACTGGATGTTCCAAAGGTAAGGGAGGTTCTATGCACATGTTTAGCAAGGAAAAGAAGTTTTTCGGTGGTCATGGTATTGTTGGAGGTCAGATTCCACTGGGTGCCGGAATTGCATTTGCAGAACAATATAATGGAACTGATAATGTTTGTATTTGTTACATGGGAGATGGTGCTGTTCGTCAGGGCGCGCTTAATGAAACTTTCAACATGGCAATGCTTTGGAAGCTTCCTGTAATTTTTGTTTGTGAGAACAATGGTTATGCCATGGGTACCTCAGTTTCTAGAACAACAAATATGGTTGATATCTACAAAATAGGTTTAGGTTTTGATATGCCATGTGCACCAGTTGATGGAATGGATCCAGTTGCTGTGCATAATGCATTGGATGAAGCCGTCCAGAGAGCACGTCGTGGTGACGGGCCTACTTTTTTAGAGGCAAGAACCTACCGTTACAAAGGTCATTCTATGTCTGATCCGGCTAAATATCGCACTAAGGAAGAAGTTGAAGGTTACAAAGCCAAAGACCCAATAGAGGTAGTAAGGGCAACTATAGAAGAAAAGAAATATGCTGACGAAGCATGGTTTGATTCAATTAATGAGAAAATAAAAGCAATTGTTGACGAATCAGTCAAATTTTCTGAAGAATCACCATGGCCAGATGCGTCTGAATTATATACAGATGTTTACGTTCAAACTGATTACCCATACATCCGCGACTAAATTTAAATTCTAATATTCTAATCTGAAAATAAAATGGCTGAAGTAGTGAAAATGCCTAAAATGAGCGATACGATGACGGAGGGAGTTATCGCAAAATGGCATAAAAAAGTTGGTGATAAAGTTAGTTCAGGGGAATTGATTGCCGAAGTTGAGACAGATAAGGCTACCATGGACTTTGAATCTTTTCAGGATGGAACATTATTATATATAGGTGCAAAAGAAGGTGAATCGGCAGCAGTTGATGCGGTAATTGCTATTCTTGGAACAGCAGGAGAAGATTATCAGGCACTTTTGAATGATGCTGGAAATCAAAAGGAAGTTCCAGTAGCTGCTAAAGTTTCTGATTCTAAAGAAGAAGTTTTAACAGAACCTGTTAAAGAAAGTTTACCGATTCTTGCTGAAAAGGAGTCTGGTTCATCCATTGGTAGTGATGTAGATGCAGAAGCTTTGGGTGTTACCATAATTCGGATGCCTTTATTAAGCGATACTATGACTGAAGGTGTGATAGCTGAATGGCATAAAAAAGTTGGTGATCAGGTTAAGAGTGATGACGCTTTAGCAGACGTTGAAACCGATAAAGCAACAATGGAAGTTACTGCTTATGCAGACGGAGTATTATTATATGTTGGCGTTGAAAAAGGACAAGCAGCTAAGGTAAATGATATCATTGCAATAGTAGGTAAAGAAGGTACTGATGTATCTGTTTTACTAAAATCAAGTTCTAAATCAGCTCTTGTTGAATCTAAGATTGAATCCCAACCTGATAAAGTTAAATCAGTACCAGAATCAAAAGCTGATATAGAGGTACAGCATACCGAGAGTGACTCAACCTCCCGTTTGAAAGCTTCACCTTTGGCGCGAAAAATAGCAAAAGATAAGGGAATTGATATTTCACAGGTTAAAGGTAGTGCTGAGGGTGGCAGAATTGTGAAAAAGGATATAGAAAGCTTTAATCCTGCCATAAAAACAGAGAGCCCTAAAGCAAGTCCGTTACCAGTAGCTCCAGCTGCAAGTCCAGTTGCTGAACCTGTCTCTGCAGTTATTCCTAAATTTATCGGGGAAGAGAAATATACTGAGAAGCCTGTATCTCAAATGCGTAAGGTAATTGCCAAACGTCTTTCTGAAAGTTTGTTCACCTCACCTCATTTCTATTTAACCATGTCAATTGATATGGATAGTGCAATGCAAGCCCGTGCTAAGATCAATGAATTTACATCTGTAAAGATCTCATTCAATGATTTGGTGCTCAAAGCGGTTGCTGTTGCTTTAAAACAGCATCCAAATGTTAATTCTTCCTGGTTAGGAGATAGAATTCGTTATAATGAGCATGTAAATATTGGTGTTGCAGTTGCAGTAGAAGATGGTTTATTGGTACCAGTTGTTCGCTTTGCAGATGGAAAATCACTTTCACATATTTCAGCAGAAGTGAAGGACTTTGCACAGCGTGCTAAATCTAAGAAATTACAACCATCAGACTGGGAAGGTTCAACTTTTACTATTTCTAACCTTGGAATGTTCGGCATAGATGAGTTTACTGCAATCATTAACCCGCCAGATGCATGTATCCTGGCTGTAGGTGGAATCCAGCAGGTTCCTGTAGTAAAAAATGGAGCAGTTGTTCCGGGTAATGTGATGAAAGTTACGTTAAGTTGTGACCATCGGGTTGTTGATGGCGCTACAGGTGCAGCATTTTTGCAAACATTAAAAGCATTGCTTGAAGAGCCTGTAAGATTGCTGGTGTAATAACGTTCCGGCGAAAGCCGGAATCAACGAAAGCTCAATCCATTTTTGCTCTTTTCCGCATATCCGAACACTTTTTTTAGAAGTGGACTATTCCGTAGTCCCGAATTTTCACGAAGTTTTAATTCCTCCTGAGCTATTTCCAGAAATAATCCTTCCATTGCTTTTTGTGTTGCATAATCAGCCAGGTCAGTATTTACCTTACCAGCAAGTGGAATTTGATTGTAGGCCGTACTGAGTTCCGACCAATATTTTGTTGCCTGGGTTTTATCCATTGAACCTTGAATAACCGGTTTGAATCTGGCTGCCAATGCAGAACTTGTAACACGCTGAAAATAACTTGTAGCAGCATTTTTCTGATCGCTCATCAAAATGTTTGAAGCATCCTGAACGCTCATTTCTTTTATTGCTGAGATAAAAAGTGGCTTGGCTTCTTTTACTGCAAGTTCTGCAGAACGGTTGATAGTAAGGATAAAATCATCACAGACTTTATTCATACCTATTCCCCGAAGTGCTTTTTCAACTTTCCTTGCTTCAGGAGGGAAAAGCAATTTTATTGCAGCGTTCCCTAGAAATCCATTTTCAACAGATAGGCGATCTGTACCAGCTGAAACCCCAATTTCAAGGGCTTCTTTTATTGCATCGCTAATTTCTAGCTGACTTGGACTTCCCGGTTTAACGGCATTGGCTGCCTCTTTTAAAACCTGTGGTAACTTAAGTTGAGCAAATAGAGATGCTGCGCTAAATATAAAAGCACAAAATAGTAGAAGTCTTAATTTCATAGTTGAATTTACCTAAATAAACGGATCTAATTGAAATTAATTATGCCCGATTTTGATTCTGTACACCATGTTTGGTGAATAGCTAATTTTATAGTTAATCTCCCATTGCTGTATGCATAGGCAAATACTTTCTGCAATAAAGTCTTCTTCTCGTCGGAAGATTAGAACGTTTTTTTTATGTCTTACTAAGCTATTTCAATAAGCATGTTGTCAAGCGCTTCGCACGTCATATTTACCAGAAACGGAACTTGCTTTCTCTCTACTAAGATTATTGTTAGTAGCGTTAGGATCTTCCCTGTTGTTGATACAAACCTGGGTGATTCGATAAGTCTGCCATTTGCGCTTAATGAATTGTTGGACGCAGCTAAGTACTATGATTCTAAAATTTTGCTTGAGGCCTATGATGTAGAGCAGATCCGTCTAATAAAGAATGGACTTTCTTGGAAATCTGGGCATGGAAGTAAAATTGCCAACCATCATACTGAAGTCCGGGTTTAATCGAATTATTGAATTAAAGTGTACAGAAAACGATAAGTTTAGCATCTGATATTAACTTTGTACTTTACTAGAAATTTAACAAATGAAAAGATTGATCTTCCTGGTTTTTTTAGCGTTTATCTATTCTTCCTGTAATGAGTCTAAGCCTCAAGAAATTGTGGATAAAAGTATTGCATTTTACAAAATGGATAAACTAAAAAACGCGACTCTGGAGTTTAGGTTCAGAACGTCAACGTTTAAAATTATGCATGATGGTGGCCAGTATAAATATGAACGTTTTTTCACTGATTCTACAGGAAATATTCATGATGTTCTGAGCAATGATGGTTTTAAGCGGACTTTGAATGGTAAAGAATTGAATCTTGATCAGCTGGATTCAGATAAGTTTAGACAGTCACTTAATGCTGTTGTCTATTTTTTATACCTACCCTTAAAGTTGAATGATCCGTCTGTAGTAAAAAAATATTTAGGCGAAATCCAAATCAGGGATAAACGATATCATAAAATTGAGATTTCTTTTGAAGATTCAAAGGAAGCCGGTGATCATAGTGATGTGTATTATTATTGGTTCGACACCGAAGATTACAGTATGGATCATTTTGCCTATAGTTCTGGAGGTAATCGCTTCAGGGAAGTACTCAGATCTCAGGAAGCAGGTGGTGTTATTTTTCAGGATTATATTAATTATCAAATGCCACTTGATGACTCAACAACCACAGTGGATAAGTATGATAGCCTATATGAGGCGGGCAGACTTAGGGTTTTATCCCAAATAGAACTACGAGATATTATTCTGAAATAAGCTTCTTATCGTAATGATCAGAGAAATAAACTCAAAATAAAATAAAGGGTTGCTGCAAGCACAGCAGATACCGGGATAGTGAGTATCCATGCCCACAATAGGCTGATTGTTACTCCCCAACGCACCGCAGATACACGCTTGCTTAATCCAACGCCTATAATTGCGCCGGTAATTGTGTGGGTTGTTGATACAGGTATTTTGAAATGTTCGGTTAGAAACAAAGTAATGGCCCCTGCAGTTTCTGCTGCTACACCCTCTAAAGGAGTAACTTTAGTAATTTTGGTGCCCATGGTTTTTACAATTTTCCACCCGCCGCTCATAGTTCCTGCAGCAATTGCTGTATAACATGCTAATGGAATCCATTCTGGAATGTGATTGATTTTTACTTTACCATTAAGCACAGTGTAGTCAACATGCAGCCATGCCGACATGGTATCAACACTTAAGTTAGCATCTTTCAGATATACAATGATTGCCGCTGCAATGATACCCATTACTTTCTGTGCATCATTTCCACCATGGCCAAGACTGAATAATGCTGAGGATAATAACTGTAGTTTTTTGAACCACCATTCGGCTTTGGAGGGATTAGCATATCGGCAAATATTGATAATGATGACCGTAATAAAATAGGCCATAATCATTCCAATAATTGGGGCAAGTACTATGAAGGATGCAACTTTACCAATAACACTTAGGTTAACAACATTTAAACCGCCATGTGCCACTGCTGCACCGGCAAATCCGCCTATCAATGTATGTGATGAACTGGATGGAATACCAAACCACCACGTCAATAAGTTCCAGCATATTGCGGCCAAAACTCCTGCGAGAATGACTACAAGATTTATATTCATGGTATCTGCGGTTTTTGCAACTGTGTCTGCCACATTTAAATGAAAAATCCAGTAAGCAAGAAAATTGAAAAATGCAGCCCACAGTACAGCCTGAAAGGGTGTAAGAACTTTTGTTGAAACAACAGTTGCAATTGAATTCGCAGCATCGTGAAAACCATTGATGTAATCGAATACCAATGCTAGAATAATGATTACAATTAATAGTGTAAAACCCATATAGCTGGTGTAATATCTTTAATGAGGTAATTATGCGTTTTTCACCAGAATAGATTCAAGTACGTTCGCTGCATCTTCACACATATCCGTAGCAGTCTCTAAGCCAGCGAGTACTTCCTTGTATTTGATCAGGTTTACTGCATCTTTTTCATTATCGAAAAGTTCACCCACTGCTTTATCAAAGATATAATCCGCCTGATTTTCAATACTATTTATGCGTACGCAACAGTCTGCGATTAAACGGATATTTTTCAAATCCCTTAATTCATGGATTGCTTTATGAAGATCCTGACATGCCTGTAAGATCAGGTTGGCTAGGTCTTTAATTGGTGGAGTAATAATTGTAACATTATACAGATCCATACGACTTGCTGAGCCATGTATGTAGTCGGCAATATCGTCTATAGCACTTGCAAGTCTGTGAATATCTTCACGGTCAAATGGAGTAATAAAGTTCTTACTTAGCTCCAAATGAATCTGATGGGTAATCTCATCACCGGCATGTTCCAGATCTTCAATATCTTTAAACAGCTTCTTGCGTAAAGTAAGATCTTCAGTATTAACCGCTTCTACAAGTTTCTCGCCTAAGAGAATCAGGTTTGCACTATCTTTTTCGAAAAGGGGGAAAAATTTTTTGTCTTTTGGAATAAAGTACTGGAAAATACTGTTCAGTGACATCAGTTTTAGTTTTAGGATTAAACAAAGCTACAATCTATATGTTAACTTAATGTTAATTG
>JAURKO010000072.1 GCA_030831705.1 Daejeonella sp.
AATGTAAGTTAGAAGCTATAGAATGCTATGTTTCCTTGCCTGCAGGCAGGTATGCGATTTTTAAAATATTATGTCGAGTTCACGTTAAGGTAGCTTGTCTCGAGGAAAAAAAAAGTTAAAAAAGGTACAATTTCCCAATGAAAATTGAATTGTCTTTTAGCTTTTAGCTTTTAGCTTTCGGCTTTCAGCTTTCTTCCGTATCTTGAAGGTACAACTCATTGATATCCTCAGCATATTTTTTCTCGATTACTTTTCGTTTAGCTTTCAAGGTTGGGGTAATTTCGCCCTCTTCAATACTAAACGGATTTCGTTTCACAAGGAACGACTTCATTCTTTCAAATTTGGCTAACTCAGATGAATACTTTCGGATATCCTCATTCAGCCAGTCCAGAATTTTTTGATCCCGTATAAAGGAATCCTTTTCCTGAAAATATTCTTCATTCAACTGGAAGGTTTCCTGTAATACTTCTTTCGAAGGGACTAAAATGGCAGTAACGTATTCACGTTTATCCCCAATCAGGAAAATTTGTTCAATCTTAGAGCTTTTTAGGTAAGTATTTTCGACAGGGGTCGGATAGATATTTTTACCATAGGCATTTACCAGCATGTTTTTGATCCTGTCTGTTATCTGCAAATTACCCTTGTAATAACGGCCAATATCCCCGGTATGAAACCAGCCATCCTGATCAATTACTTCTGCGGTTTCTACTGGTTTATTCCAGTAGCCTTTCATTACACAATGCCCTCTAACTATGATTTCACCTTCAGGGCATTCAAAATTTTCATTAAAGGTATGGTGTGTTTGAATGGTCAATATCTTTTTACTATCCACATCCTGTATCGCCACTTCAATTCCTGGAATAATTCGGCCAACAGTTCCATATACCTGACGGTGATATTCCGTTACAGACATAACAGGAGACGTTTCTGTAAGTCCGAAGCCCTCCAAAATCTTTATTCCCAGATTTCCGAAAAACTCTCCAACATTTTTGGGTAATGCCGCTCCACCCGAAAGCATGAACTTTAAGCGGCCACCAGTTTTTTCTTTTATTTTACTAAAAACAAGTTTTTCAGCGACGGCCTTCTTCATACTCAAAATTGGGCCAGGTGTTTTACCTGCTTCCTGTATTTCACGATAGGTTTTGCCGGTCTCAATTGACCAAAGGAAAATTTTAGATTTGAGTCCGCCTGCTGAAGTGCCATTCTTCATCGCTTTATCGTGAATTCGTTCCAATAATCTTGGAACACAACTCATGATCGTTGGCTTGACTTCTGCCATATTTTTTGCCAGTAATTCAAGACTTTGAGCAAAAGCGATTTTACTTCCTACAGCACAACATACATGATACGTTGCTGTACGCTCGAAAACATGGGATAGAGGTAGAAAAGATAAAAATAAATCAGTCTCATTAATCACCGGAATCTGTTCTAAACAAACCTTTACATTCTGTACGAAGTTAGAATGAGTAAGCATCACGCCTTTAGGAACTCCTGTAGTACCTGAAGTGTAGATCAGTGAGGTAAGATCCCCTGGTAGAATTGAAGCTCTGGCTTCTTCAATCTTTTTTCTTTGTATCTCTATGGCAATTTTCCCCTCTTCAATCAGGCCATTCAGACTGATAACTCCGGCATTTAAGCCATTTTCGGGAAGATATTTTCCATAATCATCAAATACCGGAATTATGCGCTGTAATTCAGGGCAATTATTGGCAATTTTGATTAGTTTACGAAGTAGAAAGGGATTACCTACGAGGATAGTTTTAGCAGAAGAATCATTCAATATATATTCAATTTCTGTTTCAGAAAGGGTAGGATAGACTGAAACATTCACTGCACCAATTTGCTGAACACCCTGATCATATAATACCCAGTCTACCGAATTCTCAATAATCAGAGCAAGTCGATCACCTTTGTTGATACCCATCTCAAGAAAGTAGGCAGAAATAGCATCAGCAGTATCTAAAACCTGTTTGTAACTAATCTCTACCCAATCCTCTTTAACCTTATGCATTAAAAAGGTTGTGTTCTCATTGTGAACATACCCGACCACATTTCGAAGCAGATCAGGAACTGTGGTTGACTCTGTGATTGGATTCATTTTAAGCATCTTGGAAATTTTTTAATTAACAAGTATAACAGATTAGTAGTAAAAATGCAAAAGGCCCTTAAAAGGGCCTTTTGCATTGAAATACAATATGTTACGAATTAACGGATCCTGAAATTTATGATTAAACTGAAAAGCTCTCCCCACAACCGCAGGTTCTTGATGCATTTGGATTATGGAAATTGAATCCCTTACCATTTAATCCATCTGAAAAATCAAGTTCAGTACCTGCCAGATAAAGAAAAGATTTCATATCCAATGCTAAACGAATACCCTGATCTTCAAAGAATTGATCACCTGGCTTTTCTTCATTGTCGAAGTCCATTTTGTAAGATAAACCCGAACAACCTCCTCCCTGAACAGAAACACGAAGAAAATAGCCCGCATCGAGGCCATTCTCTTGCATAAGTTCTTCAACTTTGCTCTTTGCTTTATCTGTAACTGTTACCATTTAATTTCTCTAAAATTCTAAATAACCCTTGAGTGGGTTTTTTGTTTTTAGTGATGAGACTTAGCAGATTCTAATGCTTCCATTCCGTTTTTAACGCGGTAATCATTGATAGCTGCTTTAATGGCATCCTCTGCCAAAACAGAACAATGAATTTTTACCGGTGGAAGAGCAAGTTCTTCAACAATATCCATGTTGTCAATCTTCATTGCATCATCAATAGATTTACCTTTCAACCATTCGGTAGCAAGGGAAGAAGACGCAATTGCCGATCCGCAACCGAAGGTTTTGAATTTAGCATCGGTAATCATATGCTTATCGTCAACCTCAATCTGAAGACGCATTACGTCTCCGCATTCAGGCGCACCAACCAATCCGGTTCCTACCTTAGAACTACTTTTATCAAGCGTACCAACGTTACGTGGGTGGGTATAATGATCAATTACTTTTTCTGAGTATGCCATAATTTTTTAATTAGTGTTATTTGTTATCTGTTAACTGTTACATGTTATCTGTTGGCTGTTGTCTGTTATTCTGTATTGTTCAATAAAACTTACAACCTAAAACTTATAACCTACAACTCTTTAGTGTTCTGCCCACTCAATCTTGTCCAAGTCAATTCCTTCCTTAAACATTTCCCATAAAGGTGATAGGTCACGAAGGTGATTAACTGCGTGTTTGGTTTGTTTAATTGCAAAATCTACCTCTTCTTCTGTGGTGAAACGACCCAGTCCGAATCGTATCGAAGAATGAGCCAGATCATCTGATAAACCCAGACTCTTTAATACATAGGAAGGCTCGAGAGAAGCTGAAGTACAAGCCGATCCTGAAGAAACAGCCAGATCTTTCATCGCCATCATCAAACCTTCACCCTCAACATATTTAAAAGATATATTAGCTACATGAGGTAAACGATGTTCTACATTTCCATTTACATAGCTTTCTTCAAGTTCGGTTAGTGAAACCTGTAATTTATCGCGAAGTTTTGATAAGCGTTTTGCATCTTCACCCATTTCCAGACGACAAAGCTCGCAGGCTTTACCTAATCCGACGATTCCCGGTACATTTAAAGTTCCTGAACGCATTCCCCGCTCATGACCACCGCCATCCATTTGCGCAGTTACTTTAACTCTTGGGTTTTTACGACGAACATATAATGCTCCAACACCTTTAGGTCCGTACATTTTATGTGCAGTGAAAGCCATTAGATCTATTCCATCAGCATTGACATCCACCGGAATTTTACCAACAGTCTGTGTTGAGTCAGACATGTACAATGCTCCATATTTGTGAGCGATTGCAGAAATCTCCTTAATAGGCTGTATTACTCCGATTTCATTATTCGCATGCATGATCGAAACAAGTATTGTTTTCTCAGTCATTGCTGCTTCCAACTCCGCCAGGTCAATTAACCCATCCGATTTTACAGGAAGGTAGGTAACCGAACCGCCCAATTTTTCAATGTGTTTGCAGGCGTCTAAAACTGCCTTATGTTCTGTAACACAGGTAATGATATGATTACCCTTTTCCTTGTACATCTCAAAAACACCTTTAATTGCAAGGTTATCAGATTCAGTTGCACCTGAAGTGAAAATAATCTCTTTTTCATTTGCTCCGATAAGCTTTGCAACCTGCTCACGTGCATAGTCAACGCCCTCTTCAGCAGCCCATCCAAATGCATGATTCCTGCTTGCGGCATTGCCAAATTTAGCATTGAAGTATGGTAGCATCGCCTCAAGAACCCTTGGATCCATCGGAGTTGTTGCATTGTTATCTAAATATATCGGCAAATTCATTTTTATTCTTTTTTATACAACGCAAAGATAAGCAAATATTTTCTGCTTAATTAGAAATTCAATCTATGTAAGTATAGATAAAATCGTCATTTTTATGCCATAAATTTGAATCATGGACAAAATTGAACATATCGGAATTGCGGTCAGGTCTTTAAATGAAGCGCGCCCGCTTTATGAAACTTTATTAGGCTGCAAAAGCTATAAAACCGAAAACGTCAGCTCTGAAAATGTAATTACTGAATTTTTTAAAATTGGCGATAGTAAAATCGAATTACTCGAAGCCAGTTCAACTGAAAGTGCCATTGCAGGTTTTATCGAAAAAAGGGGGGAAGGGGTTCACCATATTGCTTTTGCAGTTGAAAATATTGTGGAAGAAATGGCTCGGCTCAAGGCCGAAGGGTTCAAGTTATTAAATGAAGTTCCGAAAAAGGGCGCAGATAATAAGCTCGTCTGTTTCATTCATCCAAAATCTGCCCATGGGGTGCTGATCGAACTTTGCCAGGAGATCAAATAAGCTATTTTAATAATATACGGTTTCCCTTTGGTCGGTGTCACACCGTACCAAGCAAGATCTATCAAATGGTCGGTGATAATACCAGCCATAGGGAAATGATTTTGAAAAGCAATACCCGCGACTTATAGCTCAGTTCAGTCCTTTCCTCCGGGGTAGTTAGGGCACGTAATCCTGTTTAATAACAAATATAGAATAGCCCTAAGCTACCTCCTCCGGTAAGGTTTATTTTACTTGGGCTTGTGTTTCATTGGTTCGAACACCCCGAAGCTGCAGAAAGGGTTCCGCACTACGATTCCAGCGAAGGCTGGAATCTCCTAATCCCCAATAACCTTTGTCATTCCCACGAAAGTGGGAACCTCCAAATCCTTAACTTAATGACATTGAGCGAAAGCTGGAACCTCATTTGTTGCTGTTGCTGTTGCGTGC
>JAURKO010000009.1 GCA_030831705.1 Daejeonella sp.
CCTTGATGGAGACAGTTGAGTCATTGGGTTGGCAAGTTTTTATTCCAAAGTTTGAATATTGCACAGACAATGCCGCGATGATTGCAATTGCTGCTCATTATAAATATTTGAATAATGATTTTGTTGGACAAGGGATCTCACCGATGGCCAGGTTACAGTTTTGATTATTTTTAGCAGTTTTACAAAAATTTAACACGAGATTTACCATCTGAAACATGAGCGCATCAAGTATAATTTTCTTTTTGTTTTTTTTAATACCACTAACCGGATTCCTCTTCTGGGTTATGCGTCAGGATAAGCGTAAAGGTAGAATAGGTATGTTTATTCTTGGATTTATTGTTATCGTTGGTGTTTGGTATATGTACATTATGACCAAAGGGAAATAACATTTCTTATATATTATTCCTGCTTATTTATTCCTGCTTATTTATTCCTGATTTTGTTTTCTTTCCAATTTTCAACATGCTTTGAATCAAAAAAAATTGGATTGCATGCTAATATTGTCGAATTTGATTAAATTATTTTTGTAAAACAGAATGTTAGCTCAATTACAATCGAGCTAACTATATTTTTTTCATTATTCAACACTTAATTAATTACGGATGAAACAGTTCGCGAAATTTTTCTTTTTTCTGTTATTTATTCTCCTTAGTGGAGCAGTTATGGCTCAACCTGTTGAGCAGAATGTGAAAGTAATAATTGGTCCGGACCATCAAAACTGGATTTACAAGGTGGGAGAACGGGTAAAGTTTAACGTTTCCGTACTTCAGTATGGTAATCCTTTAAAAAATGTAAAGATTGTGTATGAGCTAGGTCCTGAAAAAATGAATCCTGAAAAACGCGATTCCTTACAGCTCTCTGGTGGTATGACAACCATTGAGGCTGGAACAATGAAAGCCCCTGGTTTTTACCGTTGCGTGGTTACTGCCGAAGTCAATGGTAAGAAGTATAGCAATCTTGCTACTGTAGGTTTTGATCCTGAACAGATCAAACCTGCCGCTGTAAATCCTGATGATTTTATCCAGTTCTGGAACAACGCTAAACTTGATTTAGCTAAAATTCCAATGGATGCCAGAATGACCCTATTGCCTGAACGCTCAACAGAAAAGGTAAATGTTTACCATATAGATTTGCAAAATTTTAGAGTTGGCAGCAGATTATATGGAATTCTATGTGTACCTAAAAAGCCAGGTAAATACCCTGCATTGCTTAAGGTTCCTGGAGCTGGAATTAGACCCTATAACGGGGATGTTGCAACAGCAGAAAAGGGCGTAATTACATTGGAAATTGGTATCCATGGAGTTCCAGTTGTATTGGAACCAAACGTCTATACAAACCTTAGTGTGGGTGCTTTATCTGGTTATCCGGCTTTCAACCTGGAAGATCGGGATCGATATTATTACAAGCGGGTGTATATGGGATGTGTCCGAGCGAATGATTTTTTAACCTCACTACCTGAATTTGACGGAAGTACTTTAGGAGTGACCGGGGGAAGTCAGGGTGGTGCATTGTCTATTATTACAGCTGCTCTTGATCCGAGGGTTAAATTTTTAGGGGCTTATTATCCTGCTCTTAGTGATCTGACCGGATTCATGATTGGCAGAGCAGGAGGATGGCCTCATTTATTCAATAAGGATAATGTGAATGTTGGCAGTACACCCGATAAAGTTAAAACTACGGGTTATTATGATGTAGTGAACTTTGCAAGACAACTCAAAGTGCCTGGGATGTACAGCTGGGGTTTCAATGATGTTACCTGTCCCCCAACCTCAATGTATGCCGCTTATAATGTGATTACAGCTCCGAAATCTTTATTTCTCGCAGTCGAAACGGGACACTGGACGTATCCTGAGCAAAGAGAAAATGTGAATAATTGGTTGGATATGCAGTTGAAGGTGAAATAATTCCATAATCAGAAAATACTTATCATAAAAAAACCCGCTTTTTTAAGCGGGTTTTTTTATGATTTATACTTTTTCTTCCAGATGATCTGCTGTTACTGTCGCCTTAATTTTGGCTTCGAGTTCGTCCATTAAATCCGGGTTGTCTAACAATAATTGCTTTACCCCATCACGACCCTGACCTAGTTTGGTATCGCCATAGCTGAACCATGAACCTGCTTTCTTAATGATGTCGAAATCAACACCCAAATCAATGATCTCACCTGCTTTGGAAATTCCTTCCCCAAACATGACATCAAATTCAGCAATTCGGAAAGGCGGGGCAAGTTTGTTTTTAACAACTTTAACTTTAACTCTGTTTCCTGAAACCTCATCAGTGTCTTTGATTTGTGAAATTCTGCGGATGTCGAGGCGTACTGAAGCATAGAACTTCAGGGCATTTCCACCGGTAGTTGTCTCCGGACTTCCGAACATTACACCGATCTTATCCCTAAGCTGGTTGATGAAAATACAGCAACATCCTGTTTTGGAAATGGTTCCAGTTAATTTTCGCAAAGCCTGTGACATTAAACGAGCATGTAAGCCCATCTTAGAATCACCCATTTCGCCTTCGATTTCTGCCTTTGGAACAAGAGCTGCAACGGAGTCAATGACAATAATATCGATTGCCCCGGATCTGATTAGATTGTCAGCAATCTCCAGCGCTTGCTCACCATTGTCAGGCTGTGAGATCAAAAGATTTTCGATATCAACTCCCAGTTTACTCGCGTAAAATTTATCAAAAGCATGTTCAGCATCGATGAAGGCTGCTATACCACCTTTTTTTTGAGCCTCTGCAATGGCATGAATAGCCAGAGTTGTTTTACCTGAAGATTCAGGACCATAAATTTCTATCACTCGGCCTTTGGGTAATCCTCCAATTCCCAATGCGATATCCAAACTGATTGAACCGGTTGAAATTGCTTCTATTGCTTCCACCGCATTATCGCCTAATTTCATTACGGTTCCTTTACCGTAAGATTTTTCAAGTTTATCCAGCGTAAGCTGTAAAGCTTTTAATTTATCTGCGTTGCTCATTATTTTAGTTTTATGTGGTCAAATTTATAGTAAATATTTTAAAATACTAAAAATATTATCAAAATAATTAAATTTTATTTTTTGATTTATCCAAGATATTGAATTAATCTCTCAAAAAATTATAGTGAACTATTA
>JAURKO010000073.1 GCA_030831705.1 Daejeonella sp.
GCAGATTCTTCTTTACGTTTAATAGTATTAATAGCCTTAATAACAGCAAAAATACATATAGAAACAATCAAAAACTGAATAACAGTATTGATAAAATTGCCATAACGAATAGCTACTTCTTCCACCTTATTAACAGAATCTGCCGTTATTATAACCAACTTTTTGTCGGCAAAGTCAACCCCACCAGTCAAAAAACCTATGAAAGGCATCAATACATCATCAACCAAAGAGGTTTCAATTTTAACAAATGCGGCACCAATAATTACACCAACTGCAAGGTCAACCACATTACCTTTTGAAATAAATTCTTTAAATTCTTTTACAATTGACATACTTTTTTACTTAATGTTCTTTTTTCATAACTCAATGAAGGTAACAAGAAAAATTGAATTTTATAAGGGTAAAAGTCCCAAAAACATATTTAATAGATGACTATTTCATCCACCATAATTTGTGTAAATTTGCAGAATTCTGTACCCTATGTTAAGACAAAACCTTCAGCAAAAATTACTTCAAAAACTATCTCCGCAACAGATTCAGTTCATTAAATTATTACAGGTACCTACAGTTTCACTTGATACCCGAATTAAAGAAGAACTGGAAGATAATCCTGCCCTTGAAGATTTAAGTCTTGCCAATATGAATGACCCTGTTGAAGAATATCCTGATCGGGATCCTGAAGATGATAATTACAATCAGGAAGATTCACAGGAAAGTTTAGATGAATTTAATGTTGATGATTACCTACAGGATGACAATATCAATGATTACGGGGCAAAATATGAGCAAAATGGAGATGATGATGACCGTAAAGAGATCCCAATAGCAGTCCAAAATTCATTTTTTGAAAGTTTACAAGCTCAATTGGATCTGTTACCCCTGTCGGACAAAGATTTCAGAATCGGACAACAATTAATTGGCAGTCTGGACGATGATGGATATCTACGCAGACCTGTCAATTCATTGGTAGACGACCTTGCATTTTCTCAAAATGTGTTTGCAGAAAATGAAGAAGTTGATGAAATGCTGAAAGTGATTCAATCCTTTGACCCTGCAGGAGTCGGCGCCAGAGACTTACAAGAGTGTTTGCTTATCCAGCTAAGAAAAAAAGATCATAGCTCGATTATTCTTAAAGCAATACTGGTTGTAGAGAATTACCTGGATGAGTTTACAAAAAAACACTATGACAAGCTGGAACGTTCCTTGAATATGGATTCTGAAGAGCTAAAAGAAGTTGTGAATGAGATTCTCAAACTTAATCCAAAACCTGGCGATTCCAATGCGGTTACTACTAAACAGCTCCAGATTATACCTGATTTTCACATCAGCAATAGTGATGGGATACTATTTCTAACATTGAATTCTAAAAATGCGCCAGAATTAAGGGTAAGTCGTTCTTATCAGGATATGTTCGAACATTATGATAAAACAGCAGAAAAAGACAAAAAACTCAAAGAAGCAGTTCAATTTGTAAAACAAAAACTTGACTCAGCGAAATGGTTCATTGATGCAATCAAACAAAGACAGCAAACATTGCTAAAAACAATGAAGGCCATCATGGATTATCAGTATGAATATTTTCTTAGCGGGGATGACAAGAATTTAAAGCCAATGATCCTGAAAGATATTGCCGACCGGATTGGCATGGATATTTCAACAGTTTCGCGGGTGGCTAATTCAAAATATGTGCAGACCGAATTTGGAACCTTTCTTCTAAAATCATTCTTTTCTGAAGCTATACAAATGGACAGCGGTGAAGAAGTATCGAATAAAGAAGTAAAAAAAATCCTTGAAGAGTGTATCGGAAAAGAAGATAAACGTCGTCCGCTTGCAGATGAAAAACTAACTGAAATTCTTAAAGAAAAGGGATATAATATCGCCAGACGAACTGTTGCAAAATACCGCGAAGCAATGAATATTCCGGTTGCGAGGTTGAGGAAAGAGCTTTAATTGAGTAGTGAGTATTGAGTATTGAGTACTGAGTATTGAGACCAGGAATATTCTCAACTCTCAATTCTCCATTTTCAATTAAATGTTACCAACTTTTCTGAGGGCAGCTAACCTTATACCTGTTATTCAAAAATATTCCAAGAATAATTTCGTGCGAGCCATTACTTACAGTGTTCAATCCGGATGTTGTAAGATCATAAGAATAACCTATATTCATAAATGAACCTAAATTAAACCCTGCCATTCCGGCCAAGGCATCGTCTTTTCGGTAACTGCCTCCAAGCCAAAAGCGATCCTTATAAGCCAATTTTAAATTTACATCAATTGAAGGTGGAACTGGTGTTACCATTTTTAACATAGCTGATGGAATTGCGGCAAAATCATCTCCTAGGTACACTTTATACCCTGCTGTAACAAATACGTGGGGCACTTTTCTTCCCTGATCATAGCTAACCGGATCATCACTAAACCCTATCGGACTTCTTAATAGTTGCTGTGCAGAGGCACCGGCAAAAAATCTTGGTCCGTAAAGCCAGATTCCTGCACTCATATCCGGCTTAAAATTATCATAATTGCCATTTCCTATTGCCAAATCACTTGGATTTTCGAAAACTAAACCAGAACGATCAAGGAATATCTTCGATATTCCTGCTGCAAGTCCGACCGAGAAATTCAACTGCTCAGTAATCCCAATATGATACGCATAATTCAAATTCATATCAGTCCTGGAAATCGGGCCCGCCTTGTCGGATACCATAGTGAAACCAACACCATGATGAGGTTCAGAAGCCATATAATTCTGTAAATAACTTCTGCTATTGGGATTACTTCCACCGCCCTGAGGCACAGAAGTTGATGTCCCATACAAAAATTTCTTACCTATTGGTGCATGAATTGAGATATAGGAAGTGACCGGAGCACCCGCAAGACCTTGCCATTGTGCACGATAACCAGCCTTTAGGTCTACATAATTTTCAATACCTGCAATTGCAGGATTTAAAATGAAATTATTCAAGACATACTGGGTAAATTGTGGCTTTTGCTGTGCAAAACTTAACTGGCCAATCAATATGGAAAAGAAAAACGTAGTAATCCCCTTCACTAATATGTCATTGCGAGCTTTAAGCTTAACATCAAGATAAATAAAAACCTGAATCAATTGCAAAAAACTCATAGCGTGTAATTCGAACAATTTAAAAAATCCTTTTCAATGTTTATCTTCATTAGTAGAAATATTTAATTAAATAAGCTACTGGCTGGTCCTGAATTTAGACCTTAAACCCTAAGCTCATCGTATTACTGCTACCCATCCCTTAAAAACCGGCAAACCAATCCTTGGATTAATAACATAATAATAGGTTCCAACGGGGAGCATTTGACCATTCAAACTACCATCCCATGGTTTCAAATATCCAATAGATTCAAACACTTTAAGTCCAAAACGATTATAAACATTGACATTAACACCGGGATAACTATCCAGATATTCAATCTTCCAAACATCATTAACGCCATCACCGTTTGGTGTGAATGCGTTGGGAATGAAAGGCATCTCTAGTACGCTCACCTGAATATTATCTTGTAATATACACCCTTCATCAGAGCTGATTGTTACAGAGTATCTGATATCATTAACAGGAGTTGCAATTGGATTTCTGACATCATCACGATCGAGACCGGTAGATGGTGTCCATTTATACCTTAAATTTGTTCCTGTAGCCTGAATATTAAAGCGTACTGAACCACCCCGCAAAACGAGGGTATCCCTTCCTGCTTCCAGAAATGGGGTAGTAACACTTAATTCTCGGCTAAGGATATTCTCACAACCAAATTCATTGATAACTTTCAGACTAACTTTGAACTGCCCTCCAGAAGTATATTGATGAGTGACCGGAGTAGAAATTGTTTTTTCTGCTTTTACTCCATCTCCAAAATCCCATTCCCATTTTACAATATTCCCTTGAACAGCCCTGGAGAGGTCGGTGAATAAAATTGCAGCATTGTCGCAACCCGGACTTGAGCTTGAAAAATCTGCAAGGGGACTTCCTCTGACCACTAAATTCTTTGTAAACTCTTTTGCATTACAAATTGTCGAATTTTTGACTTTTAAAGTAACAGTATAACTTCCCGGGCTCGCAAAAATATGCTTTGGATTTTGATCAATAGATGTATTACCGTCTCCAAAGTCCCATACCCAAGAGCTTATCGGATTACCATTATCCCTACTTAAATCCGTAAAGCTTATTTCACTATTTGAGCAGAAGTTAGCTGTGTTTGAAAACAATGCTTCTGGCGGGTCAAATACATCAAACTGGTATTTAATCTCCTGTTCTTCAAGATTACATCCTGAAAGTGTAGCATATTTTGCTACTATTTTGATCGACTTTTGCCCGGGCTGACTATACCCAAGATTCTTTGGAAATAAATACTCATAAAAAGTAATACCATTACGTACAACTTGAACTGCTACCGGATTGGTTTGTGTAACTGTTGGTTCATTGATATCGAGCTGCCAAGTTAAACTTGAAGCAGGTGCAGTTAACGTGAGCTTGAAATCAAGGTCTTGTTTTGTGCAGGCATTACTAATCTCTTCCAGAGTAATTTTATTAATTGCCCGAACAAACTGACTTGATGCCAAATTTGTACCTGCTGAATAAGCATAAGATTCAACATCACCAAAGCCATATGCAATAGCATTAAATCCATCTGTAGCAGACAAATTAAAAATCTGGGTACGATATTGGTTAAGGTTAAGCTGCATAAATGAATAATCGGGATTATTTCTCAAAGCAGTAAAAGTACCACCGGGAGCTTGTCCATTGATTCTGAATGTTCTGGTAGCAGCAGTTTTGATTAATATATTAACATAATTCTCACTTATATTTTCCCTGTTAGAAGAATACACAGTGATATTCTTGATATTATATTCAATCGGATTAAGGATAACCATATCAGGATCACTGAAACCGCCACCTGCACAAGCCTGAGTCAGAGAATATTGGGCAACTGCAATTGCATTGTTCGCTGAAATATAGGCAGATTCATTGATAGGGGCAGGTGTCTGATAATACTGCCCGGCATTTAAGTTTGCAACCTGTACTCCATTAAAATTTACCCTTGTACCATTCTCTTTAGCCAATATTCGAACATAATTACCTCTGCTTCTCACATTAACACCTCTGGGACTTCTCGAACTAAATGGAATATATCCATAAGTCTTGCCCCAACTATCAATTGGATAATTCTGCTGATACAATGGATCTGATGAAATAGTTCCTGTACATAGGGAAGGAGCAGTAATTGCAGAGTTAGTTGTACCAGAGAACATCGCAAACTGTTTACAACCGGAAGTTTGCGGATCAACAAAAACATTAGCTCCAGTAAGGTCAACATTAGAAAGGTATTGATAAACATCCCCGGTATTGGCCAATGTAACTCCACCGGGAACTAGATCACTCCCATTTAGCTTAATAAAAATCTTTGTATTTGGTTCACTTGCAATCAGCACGATATAATTTCGACCTAGATCTTGAGTATTTCCGCTCTCATAATTCATACTGAAATATTGTTGCCCTAAAGCCTCCTTAGGTAAAATGAGTGAGGCCGCTGAGCGCGCACCCGCGAAAATATGCCCATAAACAACTACTTTGGGTTTTCCCTGATCAACCTGAACTCTGATTGCTCTGTTCGTGAGTACTCTACCGGCCTCAGATTCATCAATGTAAGCATCAGCGCGATTTATGGGAACCTCAATAACTGTATTTCCAGCGGTCAAATTAAAGCGCTGAGTTGTGCTACCAACGGTAACTGTCCCTGAAGATGCCTGCTTGCCTGTAATAAATATAGAATATCTTGCTAATGGCCTGACTCCATTAAAATTAGCAGGCACATGTGTTGGAAAAACAGCCCAAAAATCAGTTCCTTCATTAGATGTACTCTGGGCAACAGCTCTTGAACCTGAAAGTGTCCAGAAGAAAAAAATCAAAAAGGATAAATATGATAGTCTGAACATTCCTCTTAGGTCCTAATCATTTTTCACAAATCAGCTGAACTATCTTCAAGATACGTTCAGAAAAGCTACAAGAGTTATAAAAATAGAAAATTAGAGGCTTTTAAAACCTATTCAAGGAAAAATGATACAAGAGTGATAAATCAAATCAGCCAATTAACACTTAAATTTTTTGAATGAAACTCAGTTGTAAAGCAGTAATAATTTACCCGTAAACAAAAAAGCCGGCTGAGTTTTTCTGCCGGCTCTTGAGATGAACAATAACTTAAGCTCTTATCAGTTTGATGATCTCTAAAACTGATTTTGTTGAGGCTATAAGCTCATCGTATTTTTTGTTTTCCATCACATCCTTACTAACTAGCTTGCTCCCCATTCCAACAGCACAAACCCCTGCTTTAAACCATCCCTCGATATTTGCACGATCAAGATCTACCCCGCCTGTTGGCATAAATTTAAGATTTGGAAATAACTCCTTTATTGCAGACATAAATCCAGGTCCGAGAACATTCCCTGGAAATAATTTAATCATTTTAGCCCCTAATGTCTCTGCTCTGATAATTTCACTGGGAGTCATGCAACCAGGCGCCCATAACATATTGTGCTTGTCGGCAACTTCAGCCACGCTCTCTACCAGACCCGGACAGATAATATAGTCTGCACCCGCATCGATAAAGGTTTGGGCCATAGCTCCATCTTTGATGGTCCCAATACCCAAATACATCCCATTCAATTCAGAATCAATAACTTTTCTCATCTCCTTGAAATTTGCATAAGCAGCTTCCCCCCTGTTAGTGTATTCTACAGCCCTGATACCTGCACTATACAATGCTTTTAATAGTCCGATACTGGTCTCTTTATCCTTATTGAAATATAAAGGTAATATACCCTGCTCGGGTATTAATTTCAAGAGTTCTTCTTTCTTGCTCATCTGTGATATTTATTAAGTAAAACTGAGCCACTAAATTAGATAATTATTAAATAACTAGCTAAACTGAAACCAAAATCAAAGCATTTAGTAACACAAGTAACATTTTGTTTATTATTAAACAATTAAGGATGCATAAAACTTTTAATTATCACTCATTAATGTATTTTTGTTTATCCAAAATTTGGATTTTTATAAGTTCTTTCAATTAAATACAGAATTAAGCCATGGCTAAAAAAGTCGTAACACTTGGAGAGATAATGATGCGTCTATCTACTCCTGATTTCAAAAGATTTGTACAAAGTGATAGTTTTGATGTTACCTATGGTGGCGGAGAAGCAAACGTAGCTGCTGCATTATGCAATTACGGTTTAAACGGGACCTTCGTAACTAAAGTGCCTAACAACCCTTTAGGTCAGTCTGCAATCAATCATCTACGCCGTTATGGTGTTGATACTCAATTTATTGCCAGAGGCGGTAAGCGATTAGGGATCTATTTTTTGGAAACCGGTGCTTCTATGCGTGCTTCACAGGTAGTTTATGACCGTGCAGATGCTTCAATTTCTGAAGTTGAAATTTCTGAATTCGATTTTGACAAAATTTTTGAAGGTGCAGATTGGTTTCATACTACTGGGATTACCCCAGCATTAAGTGATAAAGCAGCGGCATTAACTGAAGCAGCATTAAAAGCTGCAAAAGCAAGAGGAATCACTACCAGTATTGATCTTAACTATCGCAAGAAGCTATGGTCAAAGGAAAAAGCAAGGGAGGTAATGACAAGATTATGCCATTATGTAGATGTTTGCATTGGAAATGAGGAAGATGCCGATACTACACTTGGCTTCACAAGTAAGGGTACAGATGTTACCAAAGGTGAATTAAATTTAGATGGATACAAGGATGTATTCCAGCAAATGAAGGCTAAATTCGGCTTTAAATACATTGCTTCAACATTGAGAGAAAGCCACAGTGCATCAGATAACGGCTGGTCGGCTCTGGTTTATGACGGCACTGAATTTTATCACACCAAATCATATGAAGTACGAATTGTTGATCGTGTAGGTAGCGGCGACTCATTTGCCAGTGGTTTTATTTACGGGTTGGTTACTGAAATGAAAATGAGCGATGCAGCAGAATTTGGTGTTGCTGCTTCTGCGATTAAGCATACTATTCCTGGCGACTTAAATCATGCAACTTTATCAGAAGTTAAAGATCTGGTAGGTGGCGATGGTTCAGGACGTGTTCAACGTTAAATAAATTATTCATTTTAAAATCCGCCTGTACTGCAGGCGGATTTTTAATACATTGAAATCAAAAAATACAAATCCTATGATTATAGATACCCTGGATAACGCTGCAAAATACAGCTCGGTTCATCCACTTTTTGCAAAAGCATTTGAATTTTTATATTCAATAGACTTGAAAAATGTTGAAGTTGGAAAATATGAGATTAGCGAAGGTCTTAACTATGTTGTCGTAGAAAAAGAAGGTATGACAGCAGAAGAGTCTACCGCCAAATTTGAATGCCATAACAAGCATATCGATATTCAGCTTTGTATCCGTGGTAAAGAAAAACTGGGATGGAAACCACGAAATGACTGCAAATCGCTTAAAGCTGAATATAATGCTGAAAAGGACGTTTTATTTTACAATGATTCTCCTGACACCTTTTTCGAATTAACTGATAATCAATTTGTAATCTTCTTTCCCGAAGACGTACACGCTCCAATGATTGCGGATGGTATAATTAAGAAACTGATTGTAAAAGTAAGGATCTAAAATTCAAGCAGCGACAAAGCTTTTTCTTATAGATTCAACTTTAGGAGCCGTAAATGCTTTTGTTATACTCATTAGCTAAAGCCCTGCTTACTTCTCCCGGACTTCCATCACCTATAACACGCCCGTCTACCTGAACAACAGGTAGGATATTTTTAGTTGTACTGGTAATAAAAACCTCTTTAGCATTTCTAAACTCTTCAAAACTTATGTCCCGGGCCTCTGTTAAATAATTGCCTGCTGATAGGTTAAGTACTTGCTTTCTTGTTACTCCTTTCAGCATCCCAAATTCAGGAGTAAGTACCTTATTATCTTTTGTAACAATGAAAATATTAGCCCTGGGGCATTCACGTATCAGTCCGTTTGAATAATACAAAACATCATCCGCCATTTTCTCTTTCAAAGTTGGCTGCAGCCAGATGGCCTGGAGATAATCAAGCGTTTTAGCATCTGCAAATTGACGCTGATATTCATGCGTAAGAATACTAATGCCTTTCTCAGACATCACTTTGGGTATTTGAAACTGCTGCTGACTAATAATCAAGTTTGGTTTGGCAATATTGAATCCATCGGGCGAAAAGCCCCCGGTAAGAATAACCTTTATTCCAGAATCATCTAGTTTATTGATTTCAATGAGACTATTGATCTGATCTCGTACTTCAACCCTACTTTGCTTAATTTGAAGTCGCATTAGAACTGCAGACCGGAATAAACGATCTAAATGGTCTTCAAGAAATATAGGTTTACCATTTATGGTTTTAAAAAAATCAAATATTCCATAACCTCTTTGAACTGCAAGGTCGGCAATATTTAAGTTCGCTTCATCGGAAGGAATCAAAGAATCATTTACCCAAACAGATAATTTACTCATTTTATAATCTATTATATTTTTTAAGTATCGCAATTACTTTATCCAGAGGCAGGGCATCAATCTTTCGCCCATTATATCCAGTGGTGGTTTTAGCAGCAAACAGGGAATTTATAATAGCTTCTTCTGTAGCTTCTATAGCCGATAGGAATACTTGTGAAGTGAAATCATTGTGCAGATATCCGGATTGAATTACCTGCTGAGTAGGCTGATGAGGAACACGCAAGCTCTCGGCAGTAGAAAAAGCAATCACATAATCCCCACTTCCGTTGGATGCAATGCCACCCGTCTTAGCCATACCCATGAAAGCACGCTTTGCTAAACGTTCCAGATTTCTTGAATCCAATGGAGCATCAGTAGCTACTATGATCATACAAGACCCATCTACATTATTCAATAATTTATCACTGAATGAAAACTTTCCCAATTCCTCACCCACGGGTACCCCATCTATTTGTAAAACTCCACCAAAATTTGTCTGAACAAGCACCCCTACCGTATAGCCACCAAGACTCTTAGGCAATTTTCTTGAGGCTGTCCCTATTCCACCTTTAAATCCGAAGCAAACTGTGCCAGTTCCCGCACCAACATTTCCTTCGGCAACAGGACCCTCAACTGCAGATTGAATAGCATGAAGCGCATCTTCTTTTTTAACATGCCTGCTACGTATATCGTTTAAATTACCGTCGTTGGTTTCACCAACAACTGCATTTACTGACTGTACCGTTTCATTGCCCTTCTGAGCTAGTGTATGTTCAATCACAGCCTGAATTCCTTCAGCTACACTCAGGGTATTGGTCAAAATAATCGGACTTTCCAATGTTCCGAGTTCATCAATTTGGGTAGTCCCACTCAATTTTCCAAATCCATTTCCTGCAAATACAGCAGCAGGAACTTTAGATTGAAACAAATTGCCATCATGGGGAAGTATGGCAGTTACTCCGGTACGAACTGTCGATCCGTTTACAAGAGTTTTATGTCCTACTTTAACACCTGGTACATCTGTAATTGCATTTAATGCTCCCACCGGCAATACGCCAATCTTTATACCCATCTCTCTTGGCCTTACGGAATTCTGAGCCATTAAAAGCATCGGAAAAATGCTGAAAAGTATAATATGAATTAGTTTTTGCATGGACACAATATTAAACATTAATCTTAAATAAAAAGGAATAAGGCTGGCAGGGTTTTTAACCCTTCCAGTCTTATAATAACCCTTTTATCTTTCATATGGGAAACCTATCTTGCATAAAATTACTACTACTGATTAAACAAACAGAACGGTCAATTTATAGCGATAAGAATTAAACAAAAAACCTGAAACAGATGATCCCTGAAAAGTTAAACTTAAATAGAAACATAATGAATGGTTTATTGTGTTTGATCATTTTACTTTTAATCAGTAACAATGTTAATGCACAAAAGTTAACTAAACGAAAGGTGGCCAAAGTTTTCGCTGCATCCGAAATTCTGCAAAATCACTATACCGGATTTTCTCTGTATGATCTCAAAACAATGAAACCGGTGTTTGAACTAGATGCAAATAAACCTGCTATTCCGGCTTCAAATACCAAACTGTTTAGTTTATATACCGCACTAAATATGTTGGGTGATTCTATCCCCGGACTTCGTTATGTAAGTAAAGGCGATTCCCTTATTTTTTGGGGTACGGGTGATCCTTCATTTCTTCATCCGGATCTGAAATCAACCCGGGTATATGATTTTCTTAAAAATTCTGGCAAAAAATTATTTTATTCTCACAGTAATGCAGGCACTGAATTTAATGGTTCCTCCATTTACCAAATAGCAATGGTTTCTTTACCTGTAGGCGAAAACAGAGCTGTGGCTTATGCAAATAAGTACGGAAACTTAGAGATCAAACCTGCCTTTCTTAATCAAAACTTAAAACAGGATACATCATATCATCCAAGAACATTCAGTGTTCAAAGGGACGACAAGACTAATATGTTTATTTATCCTAAAATGACGATGCCTTCAAATTACAGGCAAACACTTTACCTCGTACCGGGAGCAGAACTGACAGCTTCTACACTCAGCGATACTCTCAAGTTACCCGTAACTATCATTCGTATGAATTTGCCTCAAAATGCTAAGACCATTTACAGTATTCCCTCAGATAGTCTTTACAGAAGAATGATGCTTCCAAGTGATAATTACCTTGCAGAGCAAATTCTATATCTCTGCTCTTCCTTGCTTCCGGGAAAGCTCAGTGTTGATTCGGCCATCTCTTACAGCTCAAAGAACTTCCTGAATGATCTACCAGATAAATTTCAGTGGAGAGATGGTTCAGGATTATCCAGAAATAATTTATTCAGTCCGCGCTCAATAATTAAGATTCTGACCAAATTAAAGGATAAGCTTGGCACCGAGGAAAGGCTGCTTAACTTATTACCTGCTGGCGGAGTAAGTGGAACCCTCCGAAATGCTTATCAAACCGATAATGGCCAGCCATTCGTTTGGGCAAAAACAGGAACTCTTCAAAATGTACATTTGCAGGGAGGATTTTTTGTAACCCGAAAAGGCAAAAAATATATGTATTCATTCATGAACAATAACTTTTTGATTCCTATGGCTGATATACGTAATGAAATGGGCCGAATAATTACCCATTTTCATGACAATTATTAATTCAATTTTATAGTATCAAATTCTCATGCTCAATTTAAATAACTGGAATACAGTTCAACTAAAATCCTTTTTATTAATCATTCTCATTGGATGCATCACCCAAAGCACCTTGGCTCAAGAGAATTCAACAAAAAGAGCTGATTTAAATGGTAAAATAATATCTATTGATCCAGGCCACGGTGGTTCAGCAGCTACAGATAGCTACCGCCAGGGACCTACAGGTGAACGAGAGGAATGGATTGACCTGAGAGTAGGTTTATTATTAAAAGAAATTTTGGAGCAAAAAGGAGCTAAAGTCCTCATGACCCGAAGCAGCGACATCCCTGTCCCACTTGCAGAACGCTCTAAAATGACTGTTGAAAACAAAGCTGATTTCTTTATTTCCATTCATCATAACGCCACTGCCGACCCATCGGTTAATTTCCCAATCATTTATTATCATGGCCTCGCCTCAGAAAACCAGGCCGGAGTAAGTTTTGGTAAAATTCTAGCAAAGAATTTGCAAAAATACATGTACAAAACTAAAACACCAGTGAGTGTGGTTTCTGATTTCACCATTTTTTCAGGTGCAGGATCCTCCGTATTGAGAGGAACTTATGGCATACCTGGAGTTTTAGCCGAAGCTTCCTTGTTTACTAATCCAGAAGAAGAATCCCGCTTAAAAACCAGAGAGCATAATTATAATGAGGCACTTGCCATTTCAAAGTCAATTGAGAAATTTTTTAAAAAAGAAAATCAAATAATTAGTCAGAAAACACCTTCTAAATTCCCTCCGCAGTTTGCCACATTGCAGGAAGCCGATCGGATGAGTGCCATTGCCAAACGCTGGTATCAGGATTATCTTGACGGGAAGGTACTGATGAAGAAAAACGATGCAGCGTCACAGCAAAAAGCTTATGAGCTTTTTACCCAATCTGCAAGATCATTCCCTGATTCTTACGTTGCAGCACAATGCCATAAATTTAGAGCCGTAATTTTGAGAAAGCAAGGTAAAAGTGATGAAGCTGATAAAGAAGAGATAAGGGTCAGGGAATTCTATCCAAAGTAATTTACTGTTACTTCTGGTACGGTGACAACACCGACCAGAGGGGAATACTGCGATTATCACTGATGAAGTCGTTATCAACAAGATCTATAGTATCAGAAATACCAAGATAATGCTCAATAAAGATCTTGCTGAGCTTTATGATGTGTCAACAGGGAATTTAAACAAAGCTGTTTCCCGGAATAAATCTCGATTTCCTGAGGATTTCATGTTTCAACTTTATGAAGAAGAATTTAAGAATTTGATATTCCAAAATGGAATATCAAGTTGGGGAGGCACAAGAAAATTACCCTATGCATTTACTGAACAGGGTGTAGCTATGTTATCAGGGATATTGCATAGTGAAAGAGCTATACAGGTAAACATACGGATAATGAGAATTTTCACGTGGATAAAACATATTCTAAACAATCACACAGAACTTAATTTGGAAATTGAAAAAATCAAAATGAAAATAAAGAATCATGACAAAAATCTGGAAATAGTATTTAAATATCTGGATGAACTTATTGTTAAGCATTCAGATCAGAATCAATTTCCTGAGATCGGATTTAAGATCGGCAAAGACTAAAATCAATAAAAATACCTCTCAATAACCAAACACATTCGGAACATCTGTCACATCCTTTGTCAAATCCAAAACATATCCATTAAGCACCGCATAAACGGGCTTCCCATCTCTGCTTAGTAAAAATTGTGCTTGCTGACCTATAGAAGCGGTTTGAATAGTATTAGTTTCCCTATTGGTTAGATTTAGGAGCCTTGCTTTAAGTGGGCCTGAAGGCGATGTTCCATCTGTCCATTTAACAAAGAGATAACCAGCGCGGATAAGTTCAAGCTCTTGCAGCGGACTTAGTGCTTCCCATTCACTTTTTCGCATGAGTTTGATATTGCCGGGAATAAGGGTCAAGCTTGAAGCTTCAATTTCATCATATCCATGAGTTAGTTCTACATCACCAAGCTCTTCGATACGGCCATTGTATGACATACTCCCATAATCAGGACTTTTGATCTGAGACCGAACAATCCCAAGGTTAGTCCGGAATTGAATACCTTCCTTGGATATGCTTACATTTTTGATCAGCACATCGAATAAAGAGCGGCTATTCTCAGGAATTTTCTCATAATCAGCAAGATTTTGATTAACATAAGTTTTCTCAGCAATTGAAACAAAAGCATTAAGAAGTGCATAAAAATTCAACTTTCTGATGTATTGCTTTTCAGGATCTGCATAAAAGCCTCCTGACTCGATCAGTATCGTGGAAATACCCATCCCCTGAAAAGTATCTCCAAAACAACGTGGGTCAAATGCATCGTCATATTTAGCAATTTTTCCGGGAACCTTTGTTTGCAGGGCCTCGTTCATTGTCAATATTAGTTGTGTAGCTCTTTTTCTAACCTCATTCATACTTTTAGGGTAATCATAAGCTGGAGCAAGAAAAGATAAAGTAGCAGTATTGTCATTACGCCCAGCAGCATATAATGTACTTTGATCATGAAGATTAAAGCCTATTACTGGTTGAATTTTTTTTGCAAGACTCATCAACGCCCTACCCTCTGGTGTCACTAACATTCGGGCATCTCGGTTTATGTCAATCTCAAGATCATTCCTCCGTTTCCACTGCTGTGCTCCATCCGGATTGAGCATAGGGACAATGTGGAGCTCCAAACTACCCAGAATCAGCTTTCTTAAATCGTTGTGCTCATCATCGGCATGGAAAAAATTGAACAAATCAAATAAGGCCATCGTGGCAGTCGACTCATCACCATGCATTTGCGACCATAATAAAACTTTAGTCTTACCCGTACCGAGCATTAAGTGATTAATACTTCTTCCATTAACGGATTGTCCAATTTCTTTGGAAATCAACAGACCAGATGTTGCATGTTTCTTGATTAAGGAAACAAGATCTGAATGCTTTAAAAAGCGGTTTTGAATGATAGGTTCTCTGTACCGATCATAATGATCCCATGCCAGATCAACATTTTTAAGATTTACCTGCCCAAGGGCTACCTGAAACATAGTTAACAACAAAGCACACAACAAAAAACTAGTTGACCGGATCATAATTTCATACTATTTTAAAGAACTAAAAATACAAATTATACTATTGATATGGGTTTGGATCCTCAAAAGCGTATTATTTATTATGCAACAGGATTATTTGCGTTTTAACACGCAGACCGCTATATCTTTTTGGTCCCAAATAGCCAAAAAGCCTGCCCGACGACAAGCAGGGATGTCGCTGCCATGGTTAACGCAGATATTGCACTAAGAATTAACCTATTTAAAATAAGCTATATACCGCTAATCAAATTCAATTTATTGTTATATTCACTGCAGCTCCCCTATTATTTAGGAGTATTAAGATGTATTCATTAATCCTATCAATTCTACTTTTCATGCTGCCATCAGGTGCTAAAGA
>JAURKO010000074.1 GCA_030831705.1 Daejeonella sp.
ATCCATTTGAAGATCAAATTTTTGATTCATCATACGGATAAAAAAAGATGCATCTGCAGATCCACCCCCTAATCCGGCGCCAATGGGTATATTCTTATGCAAATGAATCCTGACCGGAGGCAGCGTTTTAAAATCCTGTTTCAATAAATGATATGCTTTCAGACAGAGATTGTCATTTGAAGCTCCGGGGATAGCAATACCAGATGAACTAAACTGTAAATTATCATCCTCGATCACTTCCAGAGCATCTTTGATAGCAAGGGGGTAAAATATCGACTCCAGATTATGAAAACCATCAGGACGCTTGCTTACAATATTTAAGCCTATATTGATTTTGGCATTCGGAAAAAGTATCATATTGTGAACATACTGATATATTTATAAACAATTTTAGGATGCCAAAATTACATTTATTTTATTTGCACTGAAAAGCATAAAGTTCAAAGCATAAAACTGAAAGCTAAAGCAAATAACCAACACAAGCCCGAATGAAACAATATCACGAATTAATGCAACATGTTCTGCAAAATGGAACCCAAAAACACGATCGGACAGGAACTGGAACAATTAGTGTATTTGGATATCAGATGCGTTTCAATCTTCAGGATGGTTTTCCGCTAGTGACCACCAAAAAAGTTCACCTGAGATCTATAATACATGAATTAATCTGGTTTTTGAAAGGTGAAACTAATATTAAATACCTAAAAGATAATGGGGTTAGTATCTGGGATGAATGGGCAGATGATACTGGCGAACTCGGACCTGTTTATGGATCTCAATGGCGCTCGTGGCCTACCCCGAATGGAGGGCACATCGATCAGATTTCACAAGTTATAAAACAAATTACTACAAATCCTGATTCAAGACGCCTGATTGTATCTGCATGGAATGTTGCGGAGATTGAAAATATGGCACTTCCTCCATGTCATAGTTTTTTTCAATTTTATGTTGCAGATGGAAAATTAAGCTGCCAGCTTTATCAGCGGAGTGCCGATATTTTCTTGGGAGTACCTTTCAATATTGCCTCATACGCCCTTTTAACTATGATGGTTGCACAAGTTTGCGGATTGCAAACCGGAGATTTCGTACACACCTTTGGAGATGCACACTTATACAATAACCACCTAGAACAAACCAAGCTGCAATTGAGTAGGGAATGTAAAGTTCTACCAATAATGAAGCTAAATCCGGAGATCAAAGATATCTTTGATTTTAAATTTGAAGACTTCAGTCTTGAAAATTATGATCCACATCCACATATCAAAGGAGCTGTAGCCATTTAATTTAAGTATATGAATATTAATCTGATTGTTGCTATTGATAAGAAGAACGGTATTGGTAAAGACAATCTCTTACCCTGGCATCTACCGGCAGATTTGAAACATTTTAAAACGATTACCACAGGTCATCCGGTTATTATGGGCCGAAAAACCTTTGATTCTATCGGAAAAGCTTTACCAAATAGAAGAAATATAGTAATTAGCAGACAATCCGAACTTTTGATAGCGGGTGCTGAGGTTTGCAATTCACTAAAAAATGCAATTGAATTGTGTGCAAACGAAGAAGATGTATTCATAATCGGGGGCGCACAGATATTTGAACAGGCAATCTCAATAGCTGATGTCCTTTATCTCACAATCATTCACGAAGATTTTAATGCAGATGTGTTTTTCCCTGAGATCAAACTGAATGAATGGATTGAAGAAGAAAATAAGCTACATGAACCTGATGAAAAGAACTTATATTCTTATAGTTTTATAAAGTACAAGAAAAGCTGAATTTCTTCTTTAATTTTCTGTGTTAAAGAATTATTCCAAAAAACAAAAATTTAGTTAGCTTTGGCATCTTAACCAAAAGAGGCTTAAATCAACATTAACAGACAATTAAAATAAAATGCAAGGTAAAGGATTAGTAAAATTCGCAGCAATTGCGCTTACAATAGCGTGTTTGTATTCCCTCTCGTTTACATGGATAGCGAATAAAGTTGAAAAAGACGCAAAAGAATTTGCAAAAGGTGATGCTATAAAAGAGAAAATTTATCTTGATTCTGTGGCCTCATTACCCGTTTACAGCAGTCTTGATTATATTACCTATCAATACGCAAAGGAACGTGAAATACCTCTTGGACTAGATCTTAAGGGGGGTATGAACGTAACTATGGAGATTTCTTTGAGTGAAATGGTTCGTAACCTTGCCAATAACAGCACTGATGCAAATTTCAATGCTGCCATTAGAAATGCCGAAGCAGCTATGGCAATAGGTGAAACTGATTTTATAGGAGCTTTTGGAAGAGAGTTTGAAAAAATTAGTCCGAACACTAACCTGTCCCCATTATTTGCAACAAAAGAAAATTCAGCAAATCTTAAAATTGATGCTAGCAACCAGGATGTTTTAAATTTCCTCAGGAAATCTGCTGATGGCGCAATCGACCTTTCTTTTAATATTCTTCGTACTCGTATTGATAAGTTTGGAGTAACCTCTCCGAACATACAAAAACAACAGGGAACCAATCGAATCCTTATTGAACTTCCAGGAGTTACAGATCCTGATCGTGTTCGCAAACTACTTCAGGGATCAGCAAAACTTGAATTTTGGGAGACCTATGAAAATGCTGAGATTTTTGGTTTGCTACAGAATGTAAATAGCATTTTAGCTTCAACCATCAAATCTACAGATAATTCCAGTGCATCTGCCGTTCAAGATACAAGTAAAAGTAAACTTGCTGCCTTGGGTAAAAAAGATAGCTCTGCGGTTGACAGCGCTGCTTTACTGAGTAAAGCACAAGCTGAGCAAGCAAAACAAAACCCCTTATTTTCAATTTTAAACCCTGCAACGTATCAGGGCCAAGATGGTCAGTCTAATTTACGTCCGGGACCAGTAGTTGGATATGCAGTGCTTAAAGACACCGCAAAAGTAAACTCATACCTTTCATCAGCAGCTGTC
>JAURKO010000010.1 GCA_030831705.1 Daejeonella sp.
GCTTGGCAAAAGCGGATCGGGAAAGAGTACTTTTTTGGATTTTATCATGGGTAAGGCCTCCATGGCCAGGGGAGAAGCAAGTTTTCCATTTTTTGACCTTTACATTGAAAAGTATCATCAGGATGATCCATTTTTCAACCGGTATAAGTTGATGACACAGGTATCTGCCCGGCATGAGTTTCGGAATCTTTCAAATACCAGCGACTTTTATTATCAGCAGCGTTTTAACTCCTGCGATTCTGAAGATGCTGATACTGTAGCAGATTATCTTTCTGCAATAAAAGTAATAAAGTCGGCAGGCTATTGGACCTTTAATAAAGTCATCGAGCGACTCAATCTCCTGTCTTTACTCGACAAACAGCTGATCAAACTATCCAATGGCGAGACTAAGCGTTTGCTACTTGCTTCGGCACTGATTAAAAATCCACTCTTATTATTGCTCGATAATCCTCTTAACGGACTCGATGTAGCATCTCGTAATGATTTTAATGAGCTTATTCGTGAAATTTCTAATTCGGGAATCAGCATAATTATGGCTACTACTCCTACAGAAATACCAGAAGCGATAAGTCATGTTGCAGTTCTTGATCAGGGTAAAATAATCTTTAAAGGGTTATCTGATCAGTTTAAGCCTGAAAATTTATTATTCGGTCAGTATGAAATGATCAATAAGAATGAATTGAAGGAATTGTTGACAAGTTCAGCTTGGCCTCCTTATCAAACGATAATAGGAATGGACAATGTTAACATCAGCTATGGTGATAAACTGATTCTTGATCAGGTAAATTGGCAGATGAAGCAGGGAGAGCGCTGGATGCTTGTCGGACACAATGGTGCCGGCAAGTCAACTTTATTAAGCCTGATTAATGGGGACAATCCGCAGGCATTTGCCAATAAAATTATCCTATTTGATCAGCGGAAAGGATCTGGAGAAAGTATCTGGGAAATTAAAAAGAAAATAGGTTATGTTTCGCCTGAACTATTTCAGTATTTTCCTTCTGGAAACACTTGTATTCAGGTAATAGAATCAGGATTTGATGATACGCTGGGTTTATTCAGGGTTTCGAGCAAATCAAAAGCGGAAGCTTCTTTAAAATGGATGAAACTTTTAAGGATTGAAGAACACGCCGCTAAAATGTTTAGAAGTGTTCCTGTAAGCGTGCAGCGAATATGTATACTTGCTAGGGCAATGGTTAAGAATCCTATATTGCTAATATTGGATGAGCCCTGCCTCGGACTCGATTTTGAACAGCAGGAACAATATAGAAATGTAATTGATGAAATTTGTTCCTTGAGTAATCTAAGCTTGATTTACGTAAGCCATTACCAGCATGAAATGCCTCATTGTATTACACATACCTTAAAACTGGAACAGGGTAGAGTAGTTTAAGACCCGATAGCCATCAGGTTGGGATTTCCGGTAGCAGATAAATTACGCATTGCTTCTGTATCCTATCCAAAAAATTTCTAATTTGAATCCGAATTCAATCAAGTTTTAAAAATTATAGATGACAACTGTTTCAAACTCGCCCGAATTAGCAAGTGATGCTAATGTCAGCCCTGAAAAAAAGAATAACCTGAAACTGGTTATTGTTGCCTCTTCAGTAGGAACACTGATCGAATGGTACGATCTTTTACTGGCTGTGATTATGGCTAATATTTTATCAATGCAGCTATTTCCTGCCGGTGGAAATAATTTCATCGAAACCTTAGGGATTGTTGCTACCACCTATTTAATTAGGCCTTTTGGCTCATTGTTATTTGGAAATTTCGGAGATAAAATTGGACGTAAACACACCTTTCTGGTTTCCCTTCTGCTGATGGGTGGCGCTACTTTTCTGATTGGCTGTATTCCTACCTATGCACAGGCAGGCTGGGCATCACCGATTCTCTTCCTGATCCTCAGATTAATGCAAGGTTTAGCCATCAGTGGCGAGTATTCGGGTGCGGTTATTTATGTTGCAGAACATTCACCTCCTCATAAGCGTGGGTTTTACACAGGGTTTATTCAGACCACTTCTTCTATCGCCCTGATTCTCGGACTTGTAGTTGTATTTACAATCAAAAGTATCATGACTGAGGAGAGTTTTAACTCATTTGGATGGAGAATTCCTTTTCTTTTTAGTGCTATATTGGTAATTGCGAGTTACTTCATTCGTCGTAAACTTCATGAAAGTCCGGTTTTTGCTCAGTTGAAAAGTGAAGGTAAGACCAGCAAATCTCCAATAAAAGAAACCTTCAAAACTAAAAAGAACATTGGGTTGATATTGGCAGCTGTTTTCGGGGGTAATGCTGCTCAGAGTGCAATCATGCAGGTAAACCAGATTATTACCTTATTCTTCCTGCAGCGTACAGTTAAACTGGAAGATACTACTGCGCTGTTGATTATGGCTACGGGTATTCTTCTTGCCGGACCATTCTTTCAGATTTTTGGAGCAATTAGCGATCGTGTTGGACGTAAAAAAATAATGCTTCCGGGAATGATTTTGGGTTTATTTGTCATTCCAATCATGTTTTACTTATTCCTTGAGCTTGGAAATCCACAGAGATTGGATACCATTCAATATATTGATACACAAACTACTATAATTTTCATCGGACTTGTCTTTATGCTGACTATTTCTGGAACCATGGTGTACGGACCTATGGGGGCTTTCTTGATGGAGATGTTCCCGACAAATATTCGATACACGAGCATGGGATTTGTTTATAATGTTGGAAATGGCGCCATTGGTGGATCTACTCCTGTTATAACAGAATTAATCAAGTCTTCCGTAGTGATAGGATTTGCATTTTCTCCATTTATAGGACTTGCATACCCGCTGACATTAATTCTGATTGGTATTATCGTCAATATTTTCTGGGTTCCCGAAACATATAAAAACAATCTTACTGATTAAACTGCGTTTGTTTCAATTGTACAACTGTTTTTTTATTATATGCAGAAGGAAGGTTTTATGATGGTGTCAGGATGGAAAGTAATTGCCGTATCCTTATCCAGAATGTTGATCTCGAAAACCTTATTCCTTACCCAACCTCTGCGTTAAAGGATCATTGTACATTTCTATCTGAGTGATACTTCTGCAAATAAATGTGTGGATGCCATTTATCATGATATCTGGGTTGAACACTGCAGGAATATGGAACTTTATGCGGGAAAGGGAATTGCAAATCTAAGATTTGAAAATTGTTCAATCAGTCGGATTTTAAGGGATGTCTCTCCTTTCAAAGGCAGCTTGTCATACGAATTCTGAGTTTGTTTCTCAAGTGTAATCAGACTCACGATCTTAATCCGGAAATTGCGATTTATCAATCCCCGGAATTATACGGATCGCGTTTTTATAATAAACTTTCTTTAATACCTCATCACTCAGACCCATTCCATACATTTTCCAATAGGCATGGTATTTTTTATGATATGGAAAATATTCATCCATAGTTTCAAGTACTCTGAAATAGGTGGTATATTCTGAAGGAACCCAGCTATCTTTTCCAAACAGAATTCGATCCTGATATTTTTCAAAGAACTGTTTTGCGCGGCGTGGTTGCCTTCCTAGCTCAGCTATGATTGCTCCAAATTCAACGTTCATGTTCGGATACTGATCAAGTAGGGTACCGAGGAAGTCTAAATTGTTTGCATACCATCCAAAATGGGCAATAATGAATTTAGTTTTTGGATTATTTTTAATCAGGTTATGTTGTTGTTTAATTAACTCTTCCCAAGAAAAGCCATCTGATGCACTTCTGTTTCTTCCGGGTTGGGTTAAAAGCTCCAGCCAGCGCTCATTTTGTTCGTTTGGTTCGTCCCAGAATTGCTTGGGATCTGCGGAATGGATCAGAACGGGTATTCCCAGCTGAGCACATTTTTCCCAGATTGGTTTAAGCCGTGGGTCATCCACCGCTACGATGGAACCTTTGTTGTCTTTTACTGAAAATCCTAGGCTTTTAAATATTTTGAGACCTTGAGCGCCTGCTTTTACATCCTCTTCGACCTCTTGTGCAGCTTTAGTTCCATAGTCGCTTTCACCAATTCCTGAAAAAGTTGGATTTGCAAAAACGATTAAACGCCCAGGCTGGGAAGATTTTGCATTTTTTACGGATAGAGCAAGAAAATCTCCACTACGACCACTTAAATTAACCATGGTTCTCATGTTCAGCTTATCCATTTCTGAAAGCAGTGCTTTGATATTTTGATTCGGCATATTCCCCTGGTGGTTATGTACATCAATAAATGGGAATTTAGCTTTTGTAATTACATGCTCAGGTACAACCAGCGAGGAAGGAGGATTATAGGTCTCGAAATCAATTCTACCTTTGTTGTTTTGTGCAATTCCGCACTGACTGAATAATAGAAAAGCTACCAGGTATATGGATTTCAATTTTAGTAAATGCATAATATTTGTTTAAACTATGAAATTACTATAAAGTGACTGGATTTCGAAAATAAATATCTGAGAGCTAAAGAAAAGAAATGTAATTGAAATTTCCATCAGGGCGGCTTCCACATTTAATTTTAAAATAAAGCAAAAAACGACATCCTGTGTGGGATGCCGTTTTTGAAATAGAGAGAATTTATTATTTAGTAACCTGGGTTTTGAGGTTCTAATTTAGGATTTCTTGCAAGTTCAACGGATGGAACCGGCCATATTGATTTATTCTGATCGGTTATGCCTAGTACAGCTTGAAGTCTCCCTGTTCTTACAATATCATGCCATTCATGTCCTTCAAAGCTTAGCTCCAGTCTTCTTTCTTTGTAAAGTGCCGTTCTGAATGCAGCTAAAGTTGCTGGGTTAATTGCTGCAAGACCTGCTCTTTTGCGAACTTCATTTAAAAGTTTAAGTGCATCAGCACTTGGATAGGAAGTTTCTGCTAATGCTTCGGCCTTAGCCAGCATTACTTCTGCAAGACGGAAGACAATGATGTTATCATCTCTTGTGCCCCCTCTGGAGTACTTTTTCATGTAGTTTGCTGCATTTGCAAAACCAATAGTAGCATCCTTTCTAAGATCTCCAACTTCATATGCATTAAACAAGTCATTATTTACTTCAATTGTTCTAGTTCCGCTAAGTGATCCCGGAAGAAATGTAGTTGCCAGATTATTTTGCAATTGGGTATCATAGTTGATTTCGAATATTGATTCAGCAGAGTTTTTGGTAAGGAATAAGTTAGCATATGCTACACTTAAAGTTTCTCCTCTTCTGCTTGCTACCTGATTGGCATCTGCAATTGCCAAAGCATAATTCTTTCTGGTTAAGTGAATTCTTGCTCCCAGGGCAAATGCTGCAGCTTTTGTTGCTCTGCCAGTTCTGCCTAAACCTGTATAGGTTTCAGGTAAATTCAACTTGGCAAAATCAAGATCTGTAAGTATTTGAGTATAAACCTCAGCAACAGGAGTTCTTGAAATTTGAAGTGTTGCAACATCCGGACTTTCAGTTGGTTCTGTTACCAAGGGTACAGCACCAAAATATCTTACCAGGTTGAAATAGGTAAATGCTCTTAAAAACCGTGCTTCTGCGATTACTGAATTTTTTGCTGCATCGGTCATGCCCGGAATTTTCGGAACATTTTTAATTACCACATTTGCAGAATTTATCAGCACAAATTGTTGATCCCAAAGTCCTGTGAATTGAGAATTATCAGCTACAATAATTAAGTTATTTAACTGTTCAAATTGTCTGTTCAACGCATTACCCTTACTATTTTTAGTAGGCAATTCGGCAAAGAAGATATAATTCGGACCAAGATTAGCCAAATGTCGGTAAGTACCAATAATCGCCGCTTGTGCATCAGATTCTCTAGTGAATAACACCTGGGCACTTACTGCATCAATTGGTTCCTGTTCGATCACATCACATGATGAAAGCGTTAGGAATAAGAAGAGAATAAAATATATTTTTTTCATCGCTTTATTTTTTTTGATTTTTTAATGGTGATGAAGCTATCATGATTGTGATAATTATACCCCTGCGGGTTTTAACAAAATCTTGATGGTTTCATGACTTTTATATTAAAATGTAGCATTTAAACCTAATGAGAAGGATCGTGCCTGAGGATAAGAACTCATGTCAAAACCAAGTGTTGTATCGTTTCCATTGGCATTAACTTCCGGATCATATCCGCGATAATCAGTCCAAGTAAAAATATTCTGTCCGGCAGCATAAATTCTTAAGTTTTGTATTCCTGCTTTCTTAAGTGTAGCATTCTGAACATTATAACCTAAAGCAACATTTCTTACTCTCAGGAAGGAACCATCTTGTAATACACGATTAGAAACTGATCCGTTTCTGGTTGGGTCGCCCCATGCTGCACGGTGTAGGGTTGCAACATCGCCAGGCTTTCTCCAGCGTTCTCTTGCTAAAGTGGAAGAGTTGAACCATGTATGAAGTCTGCCGTAGGAATACTCAGCCTGATTGAAAATCTGATTGCCATATACAAAATGCAAGAATACAGAAGCATCGAAATTTTTATAGCTAACTGAATTTGTAAATCCACCTGTAAATTTCGGTTGTGCACTACCTAGAACCACATTGTCTAAAGTGGTAGAAGCCAGAGGAATATTCTTGTCACCATTTACATCTTGTATGATATAGTTACCTGTTGCTGGATCAACACCCAGAAGGTTCCAGCCAAAGAATGTACCTAATGGATAACCTTCTTTAATTACGCTGGCATAACCATTAAAACCTAGAGGGATATCACCGCCAGGCAATTTGGTAACTTTATTTCTATTGAATGAAATATTGAAATCTGTAGACCATTTAAAGTCTTTTTTATCAATATTGACAGTGTTTAGAGCAAATTCAACACCCTTGTTCTCTACATTACCTACGTTTTGAATTGAACTTGTAAATCCTGAAGATCTTGGTAATGAAACTGCAAGTAATAATCCTGAAGTATTTTTCTTATAAATATCAGTACTAAAGGAAATTCTTCCTTTGAAAAAGCTCAGGTCTAAACCGATATTGGTTTGTTCAGTACTTTCCCATGAAAGATCAGGATTCGCTAATTGCGTTTGTGAAAGGCCACTTATCCCGATGTAGTTGAACCCACCTGCAAATAATCCTCTTGATGTGAAGTTACCGATCTCCTGATTTCCGGTAAGCCCCCAGCTAGCTCTTACTTTAACATCCTCAACCCAGCTTAGGTCTTTCAGGAAATCTTCCTCACCAAGACGATATGCGGCAGAAACAGAAGGGAAACTTCCGTATTTATTGTTTTCTGCAAATCTTGAAGAACCGTCAATACGATAACTGGCGGCCAAATTGAATTTATCCTTGAATGAATAGTTCAACCTGCTGAAATAAGAAGTTAAGCCCCAGCTTCCACCTGTAGAACTTGAGTTTTTAATAGCTGCAGAACTCAGAGTTTGAATAGATTCAAGTGCAAAATTTGTTGCGGAAGCAATTGTTCTGTCAAATTTGGATTCTTGATTAGAGTACCCTAAAAGGACATTGAATCTGTGATTTTCTTTGAAACTTTTACTATAGTTAAGAGTATTTTCATTAATCCATCCAAAATCCTGAGTCATACTGTTTGTTCCAGATCCATTAGTGGTTCTGCCAAGAACAGTTAATCTGTTAGGTGGAACAAAATTTACCTCCTCCAAACTCAGATAATCAAGACCGATACTGCTTCTAAAGTTAAGACCTTCTAAAATTTTAAATTCGACAAATGCATTTCCTAAAGCTCTATTATTAAATGCATCATTTCTAACCTGGTCTGCAATGATTAATGGGTTATCAATGTTACTGATATATGGGTCATCAGGATTTAATGAACCATCAGGTCTTCTTGCAGGAATTGCAGGTGATTTTACAATCGCTACGGCCACAATTCCATCTCGGTCACCGGTACTGACCCGATCAGTTTTTGAGCGGTTCATACTCATGTTGATACCCACTTTTAATCTGTCATTGATTTTCTGGTCAAAGTTAAATCTGAAGTTTCCTCGGCTGAATCCACTGCCGATGACAACTCCGGTTTGATTCAAGTAACTTCCTGAAAGGAAGTACTGAGTTTTTTGAGTCCCGCCGGACAATGAAATTTCATTATTCGCGATTGGCGCTCTTCTGAATATTTCTTCTTGCCAGTCGGTTGTTGTTAAAGCAGAAGGATTGGCGATTGGTGGTGCATTACCTACGTTCACATTCGCTTCATTTACCAGCTCACCCCATTCAGGGCCACCCAGAAGTGGAATTCTTTTGGCGACTTCCTGAAATCCGAAATAGCTATTGTAGCTTATTTTTGTTTGATCTTGTTTGCCTCTTTTTGTAGTTATTACGATTACACCATTCGAAGCTCTTGAACCATAAATGGCTGCGGCAGATGCATCCTTTAAGATATCTATTGATTCAATATCATTCGGACTTATATTTGCAAGTGGGTTTTGTGGTACTGAACCACCTGATGCACCATTATAATTCCCAGCATTAATTGGTACACCATCAACTACATATAACGGGTCATTACCGCCTGTAATTGAACTTGCACCTCTAATTCTTACAGTTGAACGGCCTCCAGGAGTTCCGGTATCTTGTGTGATATTTACACCTGCAACCCTACCCTGTATTAATTGTTCTGGACTTGTAATTGGTAGATCTGCCAGTTTTTTATTCCCAACGGCAAGAGAACCTATTGCACTCGATACATCTTTCTTGCTCTGTGTTCCGTAACCAATAACAACAACTTCCCCTAAAGCCTGCTGATCTTCAAGCAATACAACATTTATTGTAGTTCTTCCGGATGTAGGAATCTCCTGACTTAAAAATCCAATATAGGTGAATTCTAAAGTGCCTGCATCTGGAATATTTAGCGTGTAATTACCATTTATATCGGTACTTGCTCCAATGTTAGTTTTTTTCAATTTAACGCTAACACCAGGCAGTGGTATTCCTTTTGAATCAGTAACCTTGCCTTTTATTTCCTGCGGTGGGGCAACTTCTTCAACTTCTATAACATTTGCTTCAATTTTGATTTGCTTTTTTGAAACAATAATAGTTTCGTCAACTATTGAATAGGTCAATGGCTGGTCAGCAAAACATTGTTTTAATACTTCTTCCAATGAAGAATTACTGACATTGATATTTACAGGCTTTGCTGACTTTAGCATCTGCGTATTATACAGAAAACTATATTTAACCTGCTTTTGGATTTCTCTCAAAGCCTTCTCCATAGGAGCATTTTTGAATGAAAGGCTAATCTTCTGAGCATAGCTGCTGGCATTCACATGCAACAGGGATGTAAGACATAAGATAATTACGAGTTTCATAACCCTGATAAATTTTAATGACATGCAAGGTTCCTTGCACTTAAACAACATGTAAAGTTTCATACATTTGTGAGTTTGGTTTGATTTAAATTATTGGTTTTACGATCGATTATTTTTAGCGCCAAATTTTGCCGGAGGCGTTCGCAGCGCTTCCGGTTTTTTTTTGCCGCCAATAAAGGTATTGGTCAAGGCATAACAGTTATCCTCCTTCCTTCTATTCTAAAGTGGATAGCACCTGTTAATTCAAGCATTTTTAATAACTCTGAGATATTTTTATGACGTGAAATTGTTCCTACAAAGTCTTTATTGTTCAGATTACCCTCATATTCAACCTCTACATTGTACCATCGGGAAACTTTACGCATGATACTTTCTATATTTTCGTTCGAAAAGATAAAGTATCCATTTTTCCAGGCAATGGCATCTTCAATATCTGCAGGTGCAACTTTGATCTTGCCACTCCCTTTGTTCAGTACTGCTGCTTGTCCTGGCTCCAGATATGCATTCCCTGATTCTTTTAATATTTGTACAGAACCTTCTAGCAATGTTGTATTGATGCTTTTTTCATCATCATAAGCCATTACATTGAATTGTGTGCCTAGTACTTTGATGTCCATGGAGTTGTTGGTACGAACTATAAATGGCATCTTTTTATTTTCCCTGATGTCAAAAAACGCTTCACCTTTCAGTTCAATAACTCTTTCTGCTCCAATAAAAGCAGTTGGGAATCGAATGCTTGAGCCTGAATTGAGCCATACCTTACTGCCATCAGGAAGTGAAAGCTGATATTGTCCGCCCATTGGGGTACTCAAAGTGTTATATTTTACTGTTTGTATGAGTTTATTATCAGTTGAATACTCTAATTGTCCGGATCCGGTTTTTCGAATGTCTGTATTGCTTTCACTCGCCAGAACACCATTTTGAGCATCATCTAGATTAATCTGTGAACCGTCATCCAGAGTCAGGATTGCCCGATTATCTCCTGGTAAAACATCATTCTTAAATCTTGGCGATTCGGATTTTACTATGATGGGTGTCTTTTTTTTCAGGCTGTTGAAATAGAGCCCTGATGACATTATCAGAATTATTGCAGCTGCAGCGCTGTACCAACTTCTTATTCTAATTATTCTTTTTCGCTGTTGCCTGTCAATACTGGCGAATAGTTCAGAACGGATACTTTCTTTAAGAGCTTCCTGGTCACCCATTTGATCCTTATTCCATTCATGCTTATCAATATTGAAATTGTCCTGATAGCTTTCAATTGCTTTCCTTTCCTCAATTGAGCAATTTCCGGAGAGGTATTTTTCGTAAAGTAAATTGTATTCTTCTCTGGTCATTGGATAGGGTTTAAATACATAGAGTCATTTTCCAAGGTTAACACACACTAATAAGTAAAATAATTGGATAAAATATTTATTGATTTTTAGCTAATTGCGTCTAAATGTAATTCCTCTGAATAATTTTATGGAAGATTAACCTCACGACGTGCAAATTCAATACTCAATTTCAATAATTAAGAAATTTCGATATTTTTATTTCTATTTATTAATGGTAATTTTAAACTGTCTTAATCTATTGAAAGTAATTTTGATTTCACCCAAAGGGATATAATCTAGACTCAAAATGCCGACTAATTTCCCCACTGACAATGATCTTTTAAATCATATCACAACTGGCGATCTGGATTCGTTTAATATTTTGTTTGAAAGGTACTGGTCTAAATTGTATGCTACGATTTTTTCTATTTACCCTGATCAGGAAGTATGTTCTGAAATAGTACACGATATTTTCCTCACTATATGGATCAAACGTGAAAAGCTTCAGATTCAAAATTTTAAAGGTTATATAACTGCCGCCGGTCGTTATCATGTATACCGGTATTTGAAAAATGTTAAACGGAACTCCATTGAGTACAGGGAGGAGATAAGCCATAGCAATTTAGAGACTTTGAATGAGGGAGAATCTAACATCCGGTATCGCGAACTGGAAAGAAAGGTGGAAGAGGAACTTAAAGAGTTACCGCGTCGCTGCAGGGAAATATTTACAATGAGTCGGATGGAGCAGTTGAGCAATGATGAAATTGCTGCCCGTCTTGATATTTCTAAGCGGACTGTTGAAAATCAATTAACCTATGCTTTAAGGCATCTAAGGTTATCCCTCAGGCATTTTTTAATTCTTTTCTTCTTTTTGCCGATCTAACCCCAATCAGGCCAAAAATTAATAGACTATCTGCAACCCAAAATAACCAAAGCATCAGAAATCCTGTTCAGATTGTGCACTATTTTATCGAACCTGACTGTCAATTCACTTTTTAGTTTTTGCAAAATATTTATTATCACCAGCATTACAGGATAAATCTAAATACAACAAGTTATCACTATAATCTATAAATAGTTTCATCAGGACTTAGCGCTCTCCTTATGAGTACGAATGGTAAACACATCACTCTCAGATCTTTGGACAGATTATTTTCTTATAAAGTAACAATGCCAATTGAGAGCTATGTTGGGTAAATGTGTTTTCAGTAACACTTTTGAGGTCATCATGCAGTTTTTTTCGGGTTGTACGCGATATTTATTGACATCAAAGGCGAGATCATAAGCCAAGCTGTTATCGTAATCCTCACTAGTTACTTCGAGGGTAATGCGAATGTTATTATATATCCTGCTGGGTTATCAGCATCTCCGCCAACAGAAATTGCAATATATTGTTTCCCTTTACTCCAATATGTTGAAGGGTTTGCATTTGCAATTCCGGGCAAGGTAGTTTCCCAAATTTTTTCACCTGTTTTCTGATCAAAAGCTCTGAATTTTCTGTCGCGGGTACTTCCAATAAAGAGTAAGCCACCTTTAGTTAATAATGGTCCAGCAGAACCGCTTGCTCCGGTCTCTGGTGCTCCGGGTAATTGCCCTTCCGGCTGATTGCCAAGGGTGACTGACCATTCAAATTCACCTGTATTTAAATTGATGGCATGTAATTGTCCCCACGGAGGTTTGATTCCGGGACGCCGCTGATTGTCCAAAAACTGACCATAAGCAGTCAAATTAAGGTATTTATCTTCCTTCGGAGTGATAATTCCTGATTTATTAGCCAGTTCATTCTCCTGGATTTCCTTTAAAAAGCTTTGTTCTCTTGAGGGACGCGCTGCAGAAGATTCTTTGTCGAACAGATAGGAAATTATTGCTTCCTCTTTTCCTGCAATAACGCTGGCGAAAGATGGCATTTTACCCCCTCCACGTTTGATTTTATTGAGGGCATCTTCACGACTTAATCGGGTTTCTATCGCAACAAGAGAAGGGTTTCCAGATTCATCTCCGTTTTTATCCGGCATATGACAACTTACACAATAGGTTGAATAAAGTGCTTTACCCTGATTGAACACAGAAAGATTGGAGGTTTCATTTTCCACCACTTTTTTCATAGTTGCAATTTCGGGTGAGTCATTTGATTTGACATAAATTATTCCTTTTTCAGGATCAACGGTGCCGCCTCCCCAGCTTGAGCCACCACGGCTACCCGGAAGCATGAAAGTTCCCTGAAGGGATGGAGGAGTAAATGGTCCTTCATATCTAAATGCATTGAAGCGCATCATTAAGGTGTCATATGAACCTTTTGAGTAATTAATGATATCATCCTTTGTAACGAATTGTCTGGAATAGGGTGCAGGTTTCGTTGGAATAGGTTGTGTTGGCCATGCTTGCTCACCTGGAATATCAGATGCAGGTACCGGTTTTTCTAAGATAGGGAAGAGGGGTTCACCGGTATCCCTGTTAAAGGTATAAATGTATCCCAGTTTCGATGTTTGTGCAACAGCGTCGATTTTTTTGCCCTTATGAAGTACAGTAATCAGATTTGGTGGGGCTGGTAAGTCATAATCCCAGAGGTCATGGTGAACAGTCTGGAAATGCCATCTGTATTTGCCTGTTGCTGCATCCAGTGCCACAACAGAATTTCCGAAAAGATTCTTTCCAATCCGGTCTTTCCCGTAATAATCATAGGTCGGTGATCCGGTCGCAAAAAATACCATTCCACGTTTTGTATCCAGACTCATTCCTCCCCAGTTATTGGTACCACCTACATATTTCCATGCATCTTTCGGCCAGGTATCATAACCAAATTCGCCGGGTTGAGGTACTGTATGGAAAGTCCATTCCAATTTCCCGGATTTTATATCATAGGCACGTACATGACCTGGCTCGGCGCCATATAATTCTGATACTTCATTGCCAATGATTAACAGGTTTTTAAATACAATTCCCGGACTTGTAGGTATGACTGATATTTTATCAGGATCTCCCCGCATACCGATATTCATGCTGACCCATCCATTATTCCCAAATGAGGGGATGGCTAATCCGGTTTGTGCATTTAAAGCATAAAGTTTATCACCTGCGGTAAGCAGAATTCTTTTATCTGAACCTTCCTCCCAATAGGTTACACCTCTGCCGATTCCACCTCCAGCTTCTCCATTAAAGGGATCAAAAGCCCAAATTTGTTTACCTGTAGTTGCATCAAGGGCATATACCCGATGCCTCGCAGACAAGGTATACATCACCCCATCTACAACAATTGGATTACTTTCACTATTGCCACCTCTCGATCCAGGAGGGGCATCACTGAACTTGTGAGTCCATGCTATTCCCAGACTTTGAATCGTATTTTTATTGATCTCATCCAATATTGAATACCCAGTTCCTTCAGCATCCGCTTTATAAACAGACCAAGTTCGGTCCAGATTGACCTGATTCTTTTTAGGATAAATTTTACAGCCCGAATAAATTGTTATTACAATAATCGAAAGCAGGAAGAAAAGTCTTTTAAAAGAATCAAATTTTGGTTTATTCATAATTCAATATTAAAAAATCAGCTGCTCAATTTCATTTTTTCCAAAGAAACATAAAAATAGTATTAGATTTTCTCTATTTCACAAGGCATGTAAAATCGTGTATATTTTACAATTCCCGTTTTAGTATAGGTTAACCATGTGAGTCAGAAATTTCAAATTCAGTTTAGTTATATTTTTTTTGCCATGGAAACGCATACGATGGTTTATTCTGAAAACGATTCATACCAACCCTCAGATGTATTGAGCTTGCCGGAGCTAATTCTACTAAAAAATAAGGGCTGTTTATCGTTTTCTGATCATTTCCTTCTCCGATAGTTGTAAATGAATGTTCTCCAAAAGCACCTGCTTGAACAATTAATTTTCTGCTTTCAGACGGATTTAAGTTCACAAGCTGTATACCGGCCTCATTGGCTTTCAATTCATCAACCAAAGCAGACACGTCTTGAGGAAGGCCGGGTCTTTGTAAATCGGCATCGAAATATCTTACTGTTGCCCTCAGCAAACCTCCATTATAAATTGTTTGAGGTGTTCCCATTGTAGTTTGCACAAGGCCTTTGGTAATTATAGGATTATTTGGATAAAGGTCATCTTTTTGAATGCTGTAAATATTACGCGGATCATTTTGCATAAAGTTCATTCTTTTCATCACCTCCTGGTAATCAGCTTTCAGGACCTCTAAAGGCCAATCAGGATTTTTCCCCGCATAATACATCAGGCGAGCATGTTCTGTTAGTCCAAATGTTCTGTCACCCATACTCTCTTCTCGATTCCAATCAAATGGTTCCGCCTTTTTCCAAACAATCGTATCAAGCTCACCAAGGGTATTCTGACCCCAAACGCCTTCGCCCCATAATGGATGAAACTTATTTCCCTTCATTAACACTTCGATTTTTTTCCAGTCTTCCTGATCCATTGAAGCATGCCACAAATGGGCAAGATCCTGGATCATCATTGGCCGGTAACTGTACCAGCCCTCTTTTTTATAGCGAAAAGGAACCAACATCTGGCCCTCCTTTGTATACTTCGCTCTTTGCATAATACTGTTAATCTGTGAGCGTAATAAATCAAGGTATTTTTGATCTCCAGAAAGTAAGTAGGCACATTCACTGGCGACAGAAAGTGCTGAAAATTGCATCAAAACGCCATAACGGCCATACCAGCCATAAAGACCACCCCACCATTGTCCGTTTCTGTACTCACCAATTTTACCACTTTGACCTATGTTATCAGGAAGTAAACCTCCATTGTCTGCAATTCGTTGCATCCAGGCATCGACATAATCTAGAACCCATTTTTTATATTTTTCATCGCCTGTATAGAGATACGCGTTGGTGATTAGTCCGGTAGATAACAAGTTAACAGGTACATCTGTTCTGGTAATGATTTCATCATACAAGGCCTGAATTTGCTTTTGTCTTTCTGGTTTTTCATGCCAGTCTGGCTCCAGTTCATTCAATATCGGATATAGGGATGTGTGGCCATAGCGAAGGTTATAAACTGCACTGGAAGTGCTTGCCGCGCCAGCGCTACCAGTGAATATGGATTTTATTGTTTTATTAACCGGATTAAAATTTTGTGCTTCCGGATCCTCATTCATGTAAAATCCCGCAAATCGTTTTGCCCGTTTGATATTTTCTGAGAGTTTCGCATCAGCCAACCCCATATTGTAGAAAAGGGTGATACCTTCAGAAATATGGAAATAATCATCTTGCCTTGGGAATTCTTTGTATAGCTGGTGATTATAATCAATAGAATCCTTTACATAAGCTGAATTGTTCAGCGTGATGGCATTATAACTTTTAAGAGCAGTTTCAAACAAATAGTCACTTCCTCCAAGGGCATACATTTCCGGCCAGTTGTAGAACATTTCATATACATCATCATATGGTCCTAATCCATAGGGGGTCCCGTCTTTCTGAGTGAATTTCTTAACATATCCAGGAGCCGATTGCTCGATAGTTTTCATGAGTTGACGCTGCATGATGGCCCAATCCGGATGGGGTACCAGTTTCGTTGCTCTTATGAGGGGAATATTTTTTATAAACCCTTGAAATGATTGTCCTGTAGCAGGTTTATTATTCTGAGCAAGGGCAGTACAAATAGGGATTAAAAGAAAAATTAATAAAAGGAATTTCAGTCTGTTGTTATATTTCTTGTTTA
>JAURKO010000075.1 GCA_030831705.1 Daejeonella sp.
TCGAAGAACTGGGAGCTGCCAATATCATGTTCATGATGGATGGAAAGTTAATTACTCCTTCTACCAGAGATACCATTCTTAAAGGCGTAACCCGTGACACCGTTTTAACTTTAGCCAAAAGCTGGAATATAGGAATTGAAGAACGCAGAATTTCTGTTGAGGAAATTATTACTGGAATTAAAGAGAGCCGGATTACCGATGCATTTGGTGTAGGTACCGCAGCGACAATTGCTCATATTGCAGAAATCGGATATGAGGGAGAACTCTATACCCTTCCTGATCCAGAAAAGCGCGTATTCTCCAACCGGGTATTGGATGTATTGAATGAATTAAGATATGGGCGCTCTGTTGATGAGCATGGGTGGAATTTTATGGTCCGGGTCTAGCCCGGACTGACAAGGGTCCGGATCGGAGTCCGGACTGACAATGGGTCAAGTCTTGACTAAAATTGGGTCAAGCCCGGGTTGATAAAAGATAATACAGGGCCGATAATAGGTAACGGCGGGGCTGATATTGGGTAACGGCGGGGCTGATATTGGGTAAAGGCAGGGCTTGTCAGTCCGGACTTGATCCGGATCTGTTCATTCTTCGAATATCACGTTTCTTAAGTCTTTCGTCGCGTCTTTCTTCTCTGTTATTTCGTTCAATTTCCATCTTGCGCAGCCTCATAGCTATTTCTCTTTGAGTGGCAGCATCGAATCCAATAGTATACAACAGACCTTGAGCAAATCCCTTCCATATCATATTTAAAAATGAAGAACGGTCAGGTCGGACATAATTAAATACTCCCCTACGAACCACCTTTCCCCTCTCAGGATTATCGTCTTTGATTATTAGAATATTTGCAAAAATAGAGGCAATACTTTTCCTCTTTAAGCGGCTTGAATTTTGACTTTTTTCTAGAAGAGTAATTTTTAAATCATTGTAATAGCAGGTCAAGCTACCTCTAACGCCATTGATACTTCCATTGCCCTTAAAAATCATCTGATTTATATCCCCAGATTTTATCTCAATAAGCGATAAAGGCCTGATTGCAGAGTTAAACATTTCTGCATCAAGTTTTCCAAGCTTTCCGGAAAAGTCGAATGCTCCTACCGGATCTGGTAAATTGAATTTCATTGCTAGATCAAATCGGCCACGATTCATTAAAAGAGCGGTCAACTTCACAATACTGAATTTATTTTTAATCAGATTGAGTGAGTCATTGGTCACATTGAATATGCTACCATTGATTGCTCCAAAAGACAAGGTCCCCTTTCTTTTGGAGTTGGGATTGTACTCAGAATAGTTAACATGAGTATCCTTTAAAAATACTGTGTCAATAGTTGTATCAAGCTTCAATCGCCTTAATACAAGTTGAGGAAAATTAACTCCCTTATCTCTAATTGAATCGGGCATTCCACGATGCAAAAATACCGACAAATCACCTTTTTTAAAAAGCAAGGAAGAAGCAATCAGTCTTCTATCCCGGTTTAACGCCTCATAATCTATATTATTTAATTGAATATCCTCAAAATATGCGGAATACCGCTCCTTCTGAAACTTAAACCTTTTCGAAAACTCCATTTCTGAAAATTTTGGCAAGAGGCGAATTCCTTTTATATGGGCATATCTGCCGGCAGTAGAAGCTTTAAATTCACTGAATTGAAGATTATAATTCCCGTCTTCAGTCTGCATCTTATAGCCAAGTAGTTCAGCATAAATATCTTTGGTATAATAAAGTCGGGATCGATCAAACTGTGATGCGGAATCAATCAATAAATCACTGATCCTGAGGTATAGATCTTTGAGCTCAGTTATTCTATTTCCCCCCATTGCGCTTCGATCTACATACTTAAAATCCGCATTTTTAAAAATTATACTTCCAATTTTAACGGAATTCAAATAAGGGGCAAGATGTTGATAAACTGTTTTTGGATCTTCTTTAGAGGATATTTTTAAATTATTTGTTTTGAAAAACACCATCTTTAAAGATGGTTTGTCAATTTCAATAGCACTGATTTCAAGTTTACCTGAAGAATATATCTTCCATGGCTTGATTCTTTTTAAAATCAGTTCATCTATTTCAACTTCATACAAATGCCTGGGTGCGATACTGTCCAGCTTCATCTTTTCATAAACCAGAGTATCTGGTATGAACCTAATATCGGACACATTTAATCTTCCAGTGATAAAATTCAGCCGAATGTTTTGAAATTCTATACGATATAAACCATTTGTAGATTTTTCGATAGACTCTTTAATCCTTTGTGTTAAAATAGGTTTCCAATAATAATTTAAATATACAGCACCAATGATACCCAGAATCAAAGGTATCATGAACAGCAAGAAGACCCACTTTCGAAATAATGATTTGCTACTATTTAAACCCATAAACTATTTCCATTCGAAGCTAAGTTAGCCTTAATCTCTCAGGTTAATAAGAATATCTGATATGTCAGTACAATTTAAAAAGAATATCTGCGAAGTAAAAAGAACCTCTGCCAAATTGTCATTTTGGAGAAAAAATCTTACTTTTGTAGTTAATTATTTGAAAAATGTTTGATCGTCCTATAAACTTAAAGAATCCGTCAGAAACCACCTTGCATGATGAATCGCGGCAGGGTGAAGCTTTGTTGTTAGAGAGCAATGGTCAACACAAAGGGCGAAAACTTTATATTGAAAGTTATGGGTGTGCTATGAATTTCTCTGACAGCGAGATTGTTGCATCAATCATGCAGGATATGGGTTTTGAAACAACAGCACAATATAAAGAAGCAGATGTCATTTTTATCAATACCTGCTCCATCCGCGACAATGCAGAGCAAAGGGTAAGAAATCGTTTGAGGGAATTTGGAGCTGCAAAAAATAAGCGTCCGGGCATGACAATTGGTGTTCTGGGATGTATGGCTGAGCGTTTAAAATCAAAATTTCTAGAAGAAGAGAAACTTGTCGATATAGTTATTGGTCCTGATTCATACCGTGATTTGCCAAATCTGATCACTAAAGCAGATGAAGGAATACGGTCCGTAAATGTACTTTTAAGCAGGGAAGAGACATATGCCGATATCAGTCCGGTAAGATTGAACAGCAATGGCATCTCAGCTTTTGTTTCGATTATGCGCGGATGCGACAATATGTGTTCTTTTTGCGTGGTTCCATTCACCAGGGGCAGAGAAAGAAGTAGAGATCCACAAACTATTATACAGGAAGCCAGAGAATTATTTGAACATGGCTACCGTGAAGTAACACTGCTTGGTCAGAATGTAGATTCTTATAAATGGGAAGGGACAGCCTCACCCCAGCCCTCTCCAAAGGAGAGGGAGCAGGATATTTCTTTCTCCCCTCTCCTCCGAAGAGGGGTCGGGGGTGAGGCCCTAAACTTTGCCGGGTTATTGGAACTTGTTGCTCAAATCGATCCACTTTTAAGAGTACGTTTCTCAACATCCCATCCAAAAGACATAACAGATGAAGTATTACATACTATGATGAAGTATGAAAATATCTGTAATCA
>JAURKO010000076.1 GCA_030831705.1 Daejeonella sp.
AGGGCAAAGGATTAAATCACCGATTGGGCTTTAATTCCCGGAAAACACCTTAATTTGCCTTTGCCCTTGTAACTATTGTAAAACACAAGTTCTTTACTCTGTTTTACTTTTACAAGTCTAAAGGAAAACACCAACCACAGGCGAATTTATACCGCTCATAGCCGGAAGATACCTCCTTCGGCAAGGTTTATTTTACCTGGGGCTGTTTTTCATCGGGACGGGCAATCCAGTAATAGAACCACAGACCTGGCTATTTACAATAAAGTTAAGAAACAAAAAAAGGAGACAAACTTCTTTGGAAAGAAGCAGTTAATGGCACTATATTTTATACATCAATCTGTGATTTTTAAATCTACATTGGGGAAAGTGCATGAACGGTTTCTATCACAAAAGCGGAGAATGGTCTTGACGATTTACTTGTTCAGCTGGGTCAGATTGACGAACATTTAGTTTATTTTATTGATTTTTTCAGATTCCCTGCCGTTTACCTAGCAAAATATACCGCACACTAAGAAGATACTCCTATAATTCAGACCTAAAATCTACAGAAGTATATTTATTTCCGGCAATTGTAAATTAATTAGCTGGACAATAGAAATGTAAATTCTGAATATGGCAGTCTCACCCTGGAATGATCAGCACGCACCGATAAAATTCATTGTAAATCATAGTTCCGTTTTAAGGAGCAATGTGATTTACATGCTTATTTTATCATCTACCATAATTGCCCTGTCTTCCTTGCCTTTTATACCTGTAGAAATAAGTATTAACAGTCAGGGGAGGATACAGTCATCCTTAGAGCGTTCAGAACTACTTGCCTCGGTAAGTGGAAGGGTAGTTGATGTGAGAATAAAAGACAATCAAAGTATTTTTAAAGGGGATACGCTTCTACTGATAGATTCCTCTTTACCCGGTCAACAAAGCAATATTATAAGCAAGCGTTTAGCACTATTAAAGCAGCTGCTTACTGATGCCAGTCAGATAGTGAATAGCGCCAATTTTCAGGAAAGATTTTCAATGAAGCAGGAATTTTTTACTGAGCAATACAGCGCTTCTTGGTTGCAATTCCTTCAAGAATTCGAGATGAGTTCCTTGAATAAAGACCAGGCAGACCGGATATTCAAAAGATATAACACCTTGTATGAAAATGGAGCAATTACTTTAGCTGAAAGTGAAAAATTCAGGTTTGAATTTGATAAAGCTGTATCAGACCAAACTCTTCTAATAAACAAGTGGATTTTTCAATGGGAGACGGAAGCTGCGGGCTTTCAAAGGGAGCTAAGTGAACTGCTTTCGCGTGAGGCAGATATCGCAGAGCAGGAAAAACTGTTTATTCTTAGAGCCCATGTCAATGGCTCAGTCCAAAATATGGCAGGTATTCAAGTAGGTTCTTATGTTTTTGCAAATCAAAAGATTGCAGAGATTTCTCCGGATACGCAATTAATCGCTATATGTTATGTTAAACCAGTAGATATAGGCTTGATAAGAAAAGGACAGACGGTAAACTTTCAGATCGATGCATTTAATTACAATCAATGGGGTTTGATTTCGGGCGAAGTAATGGATATTTCCGATGATATTATTTTTACAGGCCAGGGTAATGCAGTTTTCAAGGTACGTTGTATTCTGGACAAGGAATATTTGAAACTACGGAACAATTACAAAGGAAATCTAAGGAAGGGAATGAGTTTCACTGCCCGCTTTATGATTACCGAGCGTACATTATACGAGTTACTTTATGATAAGCTTGACGATTGGCTAAATCCTAATCTTTATGAGGAGCAAGCTAAAATATGAACATCCAGGTTAAACAGCGAGATATTTCGGATTGCGGGGCAGCTTGCCTGGCTTCGGTAGCAAGGTTTTACAATCTTGATGTTGCGGTGACCAAAATCCGGCAACATGCCGGGACGAATCAAAAGGGGACCAATTTGGCGGGAATGCTTGAAGCTGCAAAGTATCTTGGATTTGATGCAAAAGGGGTTAGAGGAACTCTTGAAAGCCTTTTCCAAGTACAACTTCCAGTTATCGCACATATTATCTTAAATGGCCAGCTACAGCATTATGTAGTTATTTACAAGATCAGTAAGCAGAAAATTAGTATCATGGATCCTGCTGATGGTAAATCGATTGTTAAAAAGCTAAGTGAATTTAAGGAAGAATGGACAGGTGTTTTGTTGCTTTTAGTGCCAAATGACGACTTCATACAGGGCAATCAAAAAATAAGTCTCTACAGGCGTTTTTACGATCTATTAAAACCGCATCGATCGATTCTTATTCAAACTTTGATTGGTGCTATAATTTATACCCTGTTAGGGCTTTCTATGTCAATTTTTGTCCAGAAAATCGTTGATTTTGTGCTCGTAGACGGCAACAGGAATTTACTTAATATTATGAGTATTGGAATGCTAATCATACTCTCGTTACAGGTAATTCTAGGAATTTTTAAAAGTTTTTTCATGATTCGTACGGGCCAAATTATTGATACAAGGCTCATCCTTGGTTACTATAAGCACTTATTAAAATTGCCGCAGCAGTTTTTTGATAACATGCGGGTTGGAGACATAACATCCAGAATTGGAGATGCTGTAAAGATTCGTTTATTTATAAACGATGTTTCCATCAATCTGGCTGTGAATTTATTCATGTTACTTTTCGCATTCATGCTGATGTTTACCTATTACTGGAAGCTTGCGCTATTACTTCTTGTTATAATTCCCCTTTACACGGCTATTTATCTAATTACCAATATGCTCAACAGGAAAGTTCAGCGTAAACTGATGGAAAATGCTGCAGATTTAGAATCACAATTGGTAGAAAGCTTGAATGCGGTAGGAACAATAAAACGATTCGGACTTGAGGATCATGCAAATCGAAAAACTGAGTTACGGTTCATGAAACTTCTGGATACTGTGTACAAATCAGGTATGAATTCAGTTTTTTCCGGATCTTCAACCGAGCTGGTTTCTCATTCATTTACAATTATTTTACTGTGGGTAGGAGCAGGATTTGTACTTGATAAACAAATCAGTCCGGGCGAATTACTTTCCTTTTATACCCTGATTGGTTATTTTACCGGACCAGTTTCATCCTTTGTTGGAATGAATAAAACTGTTCAGGACGCTATAATTGCCTCCGATCGTCTATTTGAAATTATGGAGATGGAGCAGGAGATTGACAAGAATAAGTTTGATTTGTCAGTTTTAAACATTGGAAATATTCGATTCGTGGATGTTTCCTTCCGCTATGGTTCGCGGGTTCTGGTCTTCGATAAACTCAATTTACAGATACCTTTTCAGAAACTGACAGGCATAGTCGGGGAGAGTGGTTCCGGAAAATCTACACTGATGTCAATTCTACAGAATATCTATCCGGTTCATGGTGGTCAGGTTTTTATAGGAGATTATGCGATAAATCATATTAGTAATACCTCATTGCGCCGAATTATTGCCGTTGTACCTCAGAAAATAGATCTTTTTTCTGCCGATGTGATTACTAATATTTCTATTGGAGATGAAGAACCGGATATGAAAAAGATAATACGCATTTGCAACCTGCTTGGAATTATACATTTTATTGATCAACTGCCGAATGGATTTCAAACCCAACTTGGAGAGAACGGTTCAAGTTTGTCTGGAGGACAAAAGCAGCGGATTGCAATTGCGCGTGCGCTATACCGTGATCCGGAAATTCTAATTTTAGATGAGGCGAGTTCTTCTCTTGATCCGGTGTCTGAAAAATATGTTCAGGATACAATTGAAGTTTTGCTTTCTGAAAACAAAACAGTAATTGTGATCTCCCACCGACTGAGCAGTATACAAAGGGCTGGATTGATCATTGTTTTAAAAGACGGAAAAGTAGTGGAGGAGGGAGAACACGCTGAGCTTCTTGCTCAACAGGGTGAATATTATCACTTATGGTCTCAGCAAATACCGATGGACTTTCATAATTATATTCCAAAATGAAATTGCTGGAACAAATTGAGCGTATAAACAGGCTACATGAACTTATCAAGCATCGTCGGACTGGTACACCAAGTGAGTTGGCTAATAGACTGAACTTATCTACTTCGATGGTCTATAAACTAATTGATGAGTTGAAACTCCGGGATGCTCCCATTGTTTATTCCCGACAGCTGGGCACATATTATTACAGCAGTAGTTTTCAAATGAAGATTTCAATTGATTTTAAATCTATTGTTGAGGATGAATCGCGGGGTTTTTGATTAATAATTTATTTTTCTCATCAGACAAAAATTAGGAGTAAAAAAATATTAGAATAATTCAGCTACTATAGTTTTTTTATACTGAACATTCTTTACTTAGACTATCGCGATAAATGTTGTACAGCAGAAGGCAGAAACCGAAAAGCCTGAAAAGAGTAGGTGTCATGTAATTTAAAACAGCAAAGAATTTGAATTTAGTTTTGGACATTCAGTAAGATGCGTTTAATTCTCTTAAACCGTAGTGTTGAATTGGCAGTACACAATCTGAAATAGGATAAAACTGTAATTGACCGGATTATTGCAGATTCTAAATTAGATTCCATACGTCCATTAGATCATTCAATTTTTTTATCTGTTTTAGCAAAATTTGAAATTATGGATTTGAAACAATTAAAAGTAGTTGAACTTAATTCGGGAGAATTAGTCAACGTTGAGGGAGGTGGTTGGTTAATAAAAGGCTCTTGGGTTGGGATTTTTATTGAACTTGCAAACAATTGGGATGCTGTAAAAGCAGGTATTTCTGATGGATGGAATGGAACTTATAATAATAAATTTTAAAAAGTATTAATTATGAAACTACAAGAATTAACAACCGACGAGTTGATGAATATAGAAGGGGGAGGCCTTGGGAATTTTATTTATGACGTTTTTTATGTAATGATGCGGTCTACCCGTATCGGACATGAAGTTGCAGCTTCATTACGAAGTAATCCCAATCATGGGAATGCGATGGTTTATAAATAAAAATTGAAGTAATAGCAGACTATTGTATATAGTCTGCTATTTCACTAACAGGTCAATTAGATTAGCATATGAATGATTTCTGATTTATTTAGTCTGATTTAGTGTAATAATTTATTAACTTATTGCTGATATCAGAAAATTCAATTTCAAGCCGATCTAAGTTTATTTCATAGTCATGCAATTCTAATCCACTATAAAATATCATGGTATTAATTAATTTGCCCGAAAGTTTTAAAAAAAACATCTTTTCAGGTATCCAGGAGTTAAAAATCCCTGTCCTTTTTCTTTCTGTTATTGCATTTAATTTAGCTGCAGCTTTCCTGTTTCTATTATTTCGCAATGATTTTTTTTATACAATAATGGCATATTTCTTTCCCTTCGATAGTTTGTATGAAGAACTTTTCGTTGTGTCTGTCATTGCCCCACTTTTTGAAACTACAATGTATCAGTATGGTATTATGAGCCTCATTCTTATTTTATCAAAACGGGTATTCAAGCAGGAATTAATTATTCCGGCTATTTTAATTTCTATAACAACTTATTCCTGGAGTCATTTTGATGATTACGTTTACATGATTCAAATGATGATTTCGGGCCTCTCTTACTGCATTTTTTACTTGATTTTGGAAAAAAGGAATAAAAATGCTTTTATGTATACTCTTGCAGTACATATGATCTGCAACTTTCTTGTTTTTTGTTTAAAGCATATTTATTGAGTTAACCTAGGATGGCTTAAAGCTTATCACTATTTGTCAAGTGCAATTAACAGCAGGCTTATTTTACTATTATAATTCCCTGTTGAAATTCTTTAATTACAAATTTTAAGAAGCAAGTTTAGCAAGAATTGTTATATGGATGCCAGAGAAAATTTTATTCTTCCTTTTCGCAAGTTTAGCACGCCTAAACTGATTCTCCTGGCACTAATTGTACATTTAATTTTTTCTTTGGCGGTTTCTTATGTTGTGGATTTGTATGATATAAAAATAAATACTAACCCCATAATATTTGATAGCATTAAACAAGAATTTCTTTTTGTGGTCATCATTGGACCTTTTGTTGAAACCTTTTTATGTCAATACTTCCTAATCAATTTAATCATTTCATTGACTAGGTTTCTATTTAAGAAAGAATCCATTAGTCTGGCGATTTTCATTTCGGCTTTAATATTTGGACTGGGGCACCAATATAATTATATGTATATGGCCGTGACATTTTTTACTGGGCTGCTCTACAGTACATTTTTTATAATTATTAAGTATAGAAAACAGGATGCATTTACCTATACGGCCATTGTTCATGCACTCTATAACTTATTTGCTTTCGCAATGAAAAATTTGTAGAATTCTGAATTGGATAAAATATTTAGAGGTATTTGAAATCGCGAAATTGGTCTAGCTCTTTGGTTACAGACAATCTTTAAGATTGACTATTGTACCTTCGCTTGCTCAGTAATAATTACAAAAACATCCTCATTTTCTTTTTTCATGAGATATTTTTCTCGGGCGAACTTTTCGAGCTTTGACTTGTCGGTAGTCAGTTCATTAAGATCCTTAACTGCCTTTGCTGATTCTTTTAGATAGAATCTTTTTTCGGCCTGCAGTTTATTTAGCTGAGTACGGTATTCATATTGAGACATCAGATCATTACGATCGAAAAATAACATCCAGGTTAGAAATGCTATGCCTGCAATGAAATACTTATTACGAATCAGATTTAAAATACGGTACATCATTACAAATATAAAACAAAAACATCCCGGGTTTTATATTTCCGGGATGTTTTAATAAGGCTTATTTTCAACTTATTAACAATAGAGCTTTGAATCCAATTACGGATGGCTGCTCTTATTTATTTTACATACTTAAAATTCTTTCCAAGAAAGCGAGCACTGCTCCCCAGTTCCTCTTCAATACGGAGTAGTTGATTGTACTTCGCTATCCTGTCTGAACGGGATGCAGAGCCGGTTTTAATTTGTCCGCAATTTAAAGCCACTGCAAGGTCGGCAATAGTATAATCTTCAGTTTCCCCTGAACGGTGACTCATAACCGAAGTATAACCACTGTTTTGGGCCAGGGAAACAGCGTTAATTGTTTCAGTTAAGGTTCCGATCTGATTAACTTTAACTAAAATAGAATTAGCAATATCAGAATCGATACCACGTTGTAGACGCTTTACATTCGTGACAAACAAATCATCACCTACTAATTGTACCTTGGAACCAATTTTTTCGCTTAATAATTTCCATCCATCCCAATCGTCTTCGTCCATTCCGTCTTCAATTGAAATAATTGGATATTTAGCTGCCAAAGAAGCTAAATATTCTGCCTGCTCAGCACTTGTTCTGATTGCCCCTTTCGGACCTTCAAATTTAGTATAATCGTATTTTCCGTCTTTGTAAAATTCAGAAGCGGCACAATCAAAGGCTAGAAAGATATCTTTTCCGGGAGTATAACCAGCTTTTTCAATAGCCTGAAGAATAGTTTCTATTCCATCTTCTGTACCTTCAAACTTTGGAGCGAAGCCACCTTCATCACCAACGGCTGTTGATAAGCCTCTGTCGTGAAGGATTTTTTTCAAGGTATGGAATACCTCTGTGCCCCAACGTAATGCTTCAGAAAAAGAGGAAGCCCCAGCCGGCATAATCATAAACTCCTGAAATGCGATCGGAGCATCAGAATGCGATCCTCCATTCACAATATTCATCATAGGAATAGGTAAAGTATTTGCATTTACACCACCTATGTAGCGGTACAATGGCTGTCGGCTCTCTTGTGCTGCAGCTTTAGCAACAGCCAGAGAAACGCCCAGAATGGCATTGGCCCCCAAATTTCCCTTGTTTTCTGTTCCATCGATTGCAATCAGCAAACTATCAATGCTATTTTGCTCAAAAACATCAATTCCCTTTAGTTCAGGTGCAATTTTATCATTTACATTAGCAACGGCTTTTAATACGCCTTTACCTAAATAAACAGCCTTGTCGCCATCACGAAGCTCCACAGCTTCATGTACACCGGTAGATGCTCCTGAAGGAACTGCCGCACGGCCTAGAACGCCATTTTCGGTAATTACATCAACTTCTATGGTTGGATTTCCACGTGAATCCAGAATTTGTCGTGCGTGTACGTCGATAATTAAACTCATGATATTTTCTTATTATTAATGTATAAATTCTAATTAGATAGTGTATTAAATACACTCTGAACTGTAATCCTGAAAATACTCAATTTCAGGAGTATTAAGATATTTTAAACTTATTGAATTAAAACCCTGATTGAACTTAGTTTTTCATCATTGCTACAAAATCGTCAAACAGATACCTTGAGTCGTGCGGACCTGGAGAGGATTCTGGATGGAACTGGACTGAAAATGCTTTTTTCCCTTTAACTCTGATTCCTTCAATTGACTGATCATTGAGATTCATATGGGTAATTTCTACTTTATCTGAATTTCGAACATCTTCAGGGATTACACCAAATCCATGATTTTGTGAAGTTACCTCACAGTGGTTTATGATGATATTTTTTACAGGATGATTGAGTCCTCTATGTCCATTGAACATTTTCATTGTTCGGATATCGTTTGCCAATGCTAATAATTGATGTCCAAGACAAATTCCAAAGAGTGGTTTATCAGACTTTAAAACCTCTTTAACAGTTTCTATAGCATAAGGCATCGCAGATGGATCGCCGGGGCCGTTACTAATGAAATAGCCATCAGGATTCCATTTCTCCATTTCTGCAAAGGAAGTCTTGGCTGGAAATACTCTTGAGAAAACCCCTCTGCTGTCAAAATTTCTTAGGATATTCTTTTTAACCCCTAAATCTAATACGGCAACACGTTTTGGCGCATTTTTATCACCATAATCATAAGCCTCCTTCGTAGAAACTTGGGAGGATAGCTCCAGACCGTCCATAGAAGGCACTTTAGCTAATTTTATTTTCAAATCCTCGATATCCAGAATTTCTGATGAAATTATTGCATTCATTGCACCTTTATCACGGATATGTCTTACTAGCGATCTTGTGTCTACATCTGAAATTCCAACAATTTTTTCTTCAAGAAAATATTCCTGAATAGAGGTGTCGGCCATTTTTCGGCTGTATGTAATATTAAAGTTTTTACATACCAGTCCCGAAATTTTAATATTGTCTGATTCTATCTCTTCATTATGAATACCATAATTTCCGATATGTGCATTGGTAGTTACCATGATTTGTCCAAAATATGATGGATCAGTAAAAATCTCCTGATATCCAGTCATACCGGTATTGAAACAAATTTCGCCTGTGGTTGTTCCAATTTTTCCAGCCGCTTTTCCATGGTAAACAGTTCCGTCTGCAAGTAATAAAACAGCAGGTAATTTGATGTAATTATTCATGTATTAAATTTGAAAAGAGATTTGAAAATAGAATGAAAAGAAAGGATTTCGGAAGAATTTCCGATGTTTTAACGGCTGAACTGAAGTTTTTTACTTCATTTATCACAAGGGTCAAATTTAATCAATAATTCCCAAAAATAAAAGAGAATTATGATGAAAATTTAATTGTATTTCAACAGGTGATCATGAAATATATAGATGTTATTGTTTCATTTAATCCTAACTTTGGACTAATTTAAATTCCAGCTAAATGTCTGAACAAAAAGAGGTAAAGCGGATCACAACAAATACGATCCAGGAAATGAAGCAAAAGGGTGAAAAAATCGCCATGTTGACTTCCTATGATTATTCAATGGCAAGTATTGTTGATGAGGGTGGAGTTGATGTCATACTGGTTGGTGACTCAGCCTCAAACGTGATGGCCGGTCATGAAACTACACTGCCTATCACCTTAGATCAAATGATTTATCATGCACAGTCTGTGGTTAGAGCTGTTAAAAGAGCCCTTGTTGTAGTTGATCTGCCTTTTGGATCCTATCAGGGTAATTCTAAAGAAGCATTAAATTCAGCTGTCAGGATCATGAAAGAATCGGGTGCGCATGCTGTGAAATTGGAGGGCGGACTTGAGATTCGTGAGTCGATAGAACGTATAATTACCGCCGGGATACCAGTAATGGGTCATTTAGGTTTGACACCACAATCGATTTATAAATTTGGCACGTACACTGTAAGGGCCAAAGAAGAAGCTGAAGCTGAAAAGTTAAAACAGGATATTATTATTCTTCAGGATGCAGGTTGTTTTTCTGTAGTTCTTGAAAAAATACCTGCAAAGCTAGCTCAAGAAGTATCAAAGTCTGTCAAAATTCCTACCATTGGTATTGGTGCTGGTCCGCATTGTGACGGACAAGTACTGGTTATTAATGACATGATCGGGTTAACCAAAGGCTTTAAGCCACGCTTTTTAAGACAATACCTGAATCTGTTTGATCAAATTAATGGCGCGGTTCAGACTTATGTGAAGGATGTAAAAAGTGGCGAATTTCCTGATGAAAAGGAACAATATTAATTAAGACCTTTTCATGGCATCTCCTGAATATAAGAAGACTAAATTTCTTGGCTCTACTGCTGATATTACCGACAAGGATATACTTTTTGAAGATAATCATCTCATCGCAGTCAATAAGCGTGCAGGGGATATCGTTCAGGTTGATGATACAGGTGATGAATCGTTGGATGAGAAAGTAAAACGGTATATCGCTCTTAAATATAATAAACCCAATGGGGCCTTTTTAGGTGTTGCGCACCGTCTTGATCGTCCTGTTAGCGGTGTTATTTTATTTGCCAAAACAAGTAAAGCCCTGGATCGCATCAATAAAATGTTCAAAAACAGGGATATGCACAAGACCTATTGGGCAGTTGTAAGAAATCGTCCTGCTATAGAGCAGGGTACTTTAATTCATTTTCTTTTAAAAAATTCCCAAAAAAATGTGACTAAGGCCTATGATAAAGAGATTCCGGGAAGTCAGAGGGCCGAGCTGCATTATAAATTAATTGGGGAACTTGGGGGTTACTATCTGATCGAGGTTGATCCTATTACCGGTCGTCCGCACCAGATTCGGGTGCAGCTCTCTACAATGAATTGTCCAATTGTTGGCGATAATAAATATGGCTATCCCCGTGGAAGTCTGAAGAAGAGTATTTGTCTGCACGCAAGAAGGTTACAATTTATGCATCCTGTGAAGCAGGAGCCAGTCGATATCTTCGCGCCCTTACCAAAGGATGGTTTTTGGGAGCGATTCGAGGGCTTTTAGTTCTGATACCTGTTAGAGTTCAGAACCAATGGCCATCAACCATCTAAATCAGATTCAAAATTGCAATTCAAAAAAAAAGCCACCATTTTAAATGGTGGCTTTTTTATAAATATTTGAAATTAAGCCAGTTTTGCTTTTAGATTTTGGTCAATAGCATCTAGGAATTCTTCTGTATACAGATAATGATCACCATGATTTACTTTGTTTCCATGAATACAAACAGCAAGATCTTTAGTCATTTTTCCACTTTCTACAGTCTCTATACAAACCTGCTCCAATGCATGACAGAAATTGATTAATTCCTGATTACTATCTAATTTACCACGGAATTCTAATCCCCTGGTCCATGCAAAGATTGATGCAATTGGATTGGTTGATGTTGGTTTTCCCGCTTGGTGATCACGGTAATGGCGGGTTACTGTACCATGAGCTGCTTCAGCTTCCATTGTAGAACCATCAGGAGTGATAAGAACTGAGGTCATTAATCCTAATGAACCAAACCCTTGGGCAACAGTATCCGATTGAACATCACCATCGTAGTTTTTACAGGCCCAGACAAAATTACCGTTCCACTTTAATGCAGAAGCAACCATATCATCGATCAGACGGTGCTCATAGACTATCCCTGCTTTATCAAAGGCAGCTTTAAATTCATTTTGATATACTTCTTCGAAGATATCTTTGAATCGTCCATCGTATTTTTTTAGAATTGTATTTTTTGTTGAAAGGTATAATGGCCATCCTTTGGATAAGGCCTGATTAAAGCATGCACGAGCAAAACCGTAGATACTTTCGTCTGTATTGTACATTGCCAGTGCAACACCATCGCCTTTGAAGTTATAAACCTCGAATGATTGGGTTTCACCACCATCTTCCGGACTAAATGTAATTGTTAATTTTCCCTTGCCTTTGGTAACAAAATCAGTTGCACGATATTGATCACCAAATGCATGACGACCAATACAAATTGGGGCTGTCCAGTTAGGTACCAGGCGCGGAACATTGCTCATCACAATTGGTTCGCGGAAAACAGTTCCATCAAGAATGTTTCTGATCGTTCCGTTTGGCGACTTCCACATTTGCTTTAATTTGAATTCGCTTACACGTGCCTCATCCGGAGTGATTGTTGCACATTTGATTCCAACGCCATATTGCTTGATTGCATTTGCAGCATCAATAGTTACCTGATCATTAGTTTCATCACGGTATTCCATTCCAAGATCGTAATATTTGATATCCAATTCTAGGTAGGGAGTAATCAGTTTATCTTTTATAAACTTCCAGATTATCCTGGTCATTTCATCTCCGTCTAATTCTACTACCGGATTTGCAACTTTAATTTTTTGTACTGACATAACTTAAATTGAGTTTTTTTGGAATTTCGACAAAGATAGGAATTTTGATCTCACCTGAAAGTTTGAGGCAAATGAAAATTGTGCTTAATGCTTACTAAACAGAGAGATTGAACTTAAATGAACAGAAATCGCTTGAATGCGATCTTAATTTACTTTCTTTCAAACGTAAAAATATGGATAGAATTGATTTTTTAATGGATGAAGCGAATAGAAACCACTAAAACGCTAATAGGGATGATTAAAAATCCAGATCGAGATTAAATCGTTTTCTGAACTCTTCAAGATTTGGATTCTTTTCAAGCATGTGCTGATATTTTTCATTTGAGGTATAAAGCCTCTTTTTCTGAATTTGTTCCAAAATCCTTGTCTGCAATTCTATGCTGAAGTTTTTAAGTTCAGCACGAAGGAAATTCAGCAGTTCTACTTTCTCTATTTGTAATAGGTCGTCCTGAAGCTTATTCTCAATATCTAGTTCAATTATGAAATTTGGCAAGAGTCTTGGGGGATAAGATGTCATGATGGTGAAGATATTGATCTTGTTTTCATTCTTGATTTTTATCGCATAGTCGTTCCAATATTTCAGCAAAGAATCTGCATTGAAATCCATCTTGCTTTCGCCACTTAAGTATTCAGCTCTTTGTTCCTCTTTTTTTGTGTAATTAGCTTCCAGATCGTTCAGATTTGGAATCAATGCACTGTTTGCCAACAAAGAAGGCTTAGAAATAGTGATAATGGGTTTTTTGGCTTCGGGTTCATGGCCAGGAACATCTTCTTGCTTTTCATTGGATAAAACTTCGGTAGGTATTGAGGTTTTAACCGGTTCTTCGAAGCTTTTTAAAGAAGTAATTGTTTCCTTTTCGGGAGCCTGATATTCAGGTTTGGCAGAAACATCAGGTTTTATTTGGGAATTAAGTTTTTTTTTTATTTCCCCTTCAGGGCTTGAGGGCATTCCGGCAGCAGAAAGATTGATCACCGATGGTATGTGGCAAAGTTTGATTAGGGCCAATTCTACCTGTAATCGCTGATTTTTACTTGTTTTATAGTTGAGATCACATTGATTGCTGATATTCAATGCAGAAATTAAAAAGGAAACAGGTGCGATTTGAGACTGGTTATGGTATTTCTTCCTGATTCCATCACTAACCTCTAATAACTTTAAGGTAGAGTTATCTTTTGTGACCAGTAAATTTCTGAAATGGGATGCCAGTCCAGTAATAAAATGATTTCCATCAAATCCATGTCCTAAAATTTCATCGAAAACAAGAAGTGAACCCGCAACATCTTCTGAAAGAATGGAATCTGTTAACCTGAAATAATAATCATAATCCAGAATATTTAAATTATCGATTACTGCTTTGTAGTTAACATTTTTATTCGAAAAGCTGACAATTTGATCGAACATAGACAAGGCATCCCTTAATCCTCCATCAGCTTTTTGTGCGATCATATGCAAACCATCCTGATCATAAGCAATACCCTCTTTATCGGCAATCTCCGCCAGATGTTGAGCCATATCCTCTACCCGTATTCTGTTAAAATCAAAAATCTGACAGCGTGACAAAATGGTGGGTAAAATTTTATGCTTCTCGGTAGTAGCCAAGATAAAAATCGCGTATGGAGGAGGCTCTTCCAATGTTTTCAGAAAAGCATTAAAGGCCTGTTGCGATAACATATGGACTTCATCAATAATATATACCTTGTACTTACCGGCTTGTGGAGGTATGCGAACCTGTTCAATCAGGTTACGGATATCTTCAACAGAATTGTTAGAAGCAGCATCCAGCTCATGGAAATTAAAGGAGTTCCCGTTCTGAAATGAAATACAGGAGCTGCATTCGCCGCAGGCTTCTGCATGAGCGGTTAAGTTTTGGCAGTTTATTGTTTTAGCAAGAATTCGTGCACAGGTTGTTTTACCAACTCCCCTTGGGCCACAAAATAGAAATGCCTGAGCAAGCTGATTATTTTTGATGGCGTTTTTCAGTGTACCAGTAATATGTTGCTGTCCAACAACACTTTGGAAGGTTACTGGTCTGTATTTTCTTGCTGATACTACGAAATTATCCATCGGGTCTAAATTAGAAAGAGGAACGGGTTAAACCAAACTTAGATAAACTTTTTTCTTCACAGTTTTGTTTGTTAGTTAATTTGATGAACTTATATTAAAACTTACAGATGAATTGTCGCTTTACTGTTACAGCTGCATCATAAAGTTTGTGTCTTTAATTGTAAAATACCCTTGATGAGGCTTGCTGGGATTTGGGCTTGTATGTGATTTTACTCCAAATAAAATTATGAAATCATTTTACAATTTATAAAATTCACTGTTGGTTTTGTTGCATATCATTGTTGGCCAGTAAAATAAAATATTTAAAAATACCCTATTAAAATTATCGTGAACGATTTTATTTTCTGATTTCGAAAAGCAGCGTATTCGCTCAATAGGCCCCGCTTTTAAGCGGGGTATACAAAGTGGATGTTCCTGGCTTTAGCCCAATGTCGTTAAGTTAAGAGTCCGCATAGGCTCTTTGGATTAAAATTGCAGTTTGTGAAATTTGGGAGGTTCCCACTTTCGTGGGAATGACAAATCAGGAAGGAGTAGGGGGATTCCAGCCTCCGCTGGAATCGAAATTCGGAAACTTACCATAAATGATGCAGCCCTTTTACTCATTTTTTGTCTATAGATCTTAGCCATCGCCAGGGAAAAATAATTTAACTAAAAAATATAAGCACGATTGGCATGATTTTGCCGCTGATTGGTTCATTAAAGTATTCAGTAACCTAAACCGATTCCAGCGGAGG
>JAURKO010000077.1 GCA_030831705.1 Daejeonella sp.
ATCCAAAAAACTTCCTGCCAGCCATAATTTTGCATAATAATTGGAACAAGAATCAATGCTACAACGACCCCTATTGCTGTCCCGGAATTAAAAATACCAGTAGCCAGCGCCCTTTCCTTTTTAGGGAACCACTCCGCAACAGCTTTCATCGCTGCCGGAAAATTTCCTGCCTCCCCTATTCCAAGAGATAATCTGGCTATACCAAAACCCATAACAGATTTCGCCAAGGCATGAAACATTCCTGCCAGGCTCCATACAACTACAGCGACACTATATCCTATTTTAGTACCTACTTTATCTATAAACCTTCCAGATACCAATAAGCCAATTGCATAAGCAAATGAAAAAGCAGACATGATCTTACCAAAGTCTGATTCAGTCCAGCTAAACTCAGCTTCAAGTGTAGGTTTCAAAAGTCCGATGATTTGCCGATCCAAATAATTAATTACAGTACCTGTAAACAATAATCCTACGATTATCCAACGGTAATTTTTGATTTTTGCTGATGCCATTTTGGTTGTTAGTTGGTTGGTGAATTTTGGTTTATTGTATGTTCAGTTGTCTGATGTTTGATGTCTGATGTCTGATTTCTGATGTTTGTTGTTAGTAAATTATACTAACTGAAAATTTTAATAAAAATCAAAGTTCTTGAGCATAAAATTTAAAATGAACCTGAATTAAGTCTTGGTTCTTGAATCAATTTAAAAAATACTTGACATACTGCTTAAAGTGGTCCAATAATCCATCCCAGTCTTGATTTTTAATCAATTGTTTATCAAAAAGCTGCCCACCTACTCCAAGACCGTCTGCACCTGCTTTCATGAATGCCTCAATATTACCCAGACTGATTCCACCGGTAGGCAATAGTTTGATTTTATTCAAAGGTGCTTTTACGTCACGAATATAATCCGGACCTAAAGCGGTAGCTGGATAAACCTTAACCATATCTGCGCCAAGCTCCCATGCCTGATAGATCTCTGTGGGTGTATAAGCTCCGGGGAAAACAGGAATCTTTGATTGTACACAAAGCTTTACAACTTCGGGATTAAGTATAGGTGTAACAATAAACTGAGCACCAGCCTCAAGAGCCAATTTCAAGTCTTCGACGCTGCAGACTGTCCCAGCACCTACATTCAACTTACCTTTATACTGCTCTGTTGCGCTACGGATAATTTCGGCTGCAAAAGGGGTATTCATTGTTATTTCTATAGTTGTAAGTCCGGAAACTTGGCAAACAGGAAGAATTTTTGAAATTTCATCCATTGACAGATTCCTGATTATTCCAATCAGTGGCACTTTCGAAAACTCCTGCCAAGAAAATTCTTGTTTATTCATTAGAGATAGTTTGTTGTGCATTAAATAGTTGTACTTGTCCGGCGATAGTTGCTTTATCAATTAGCTCAGATTGAATAAAGCTTGTTTTCATGCCGAAAGAAAGCATTTCTACTGCAATTTTATAATGATCAAAGAGATGCTTTCCACTGCAGATTATCAAATGATCATAAGTCGCGGAATAAAGCTGCCGAAGTTCTGTTCCAATGAGCAAGCCGCTTAAATAAAATGAATTCTGGTCTTTGACGAATTTCCCAAAGAGCTGCTTTGTTCTGACAGTGAATAAATTATGAAGCAAAGTTGATGATCCTGAAGCCTCTACTCCTTGCTTAAATGCTTCAATCGTAGCACCTTCAGTAAGTCCGGGAGAATGACTCAAATCAATTGAATCCTTCAGGATACTATGTTCACTAAGAATATTGAAAATCTCCCCAGTCATGTAGGTTTTAAAATCAGTTACTAATCCGTTCTTTACGAAAATATGTTTCGAATGAGTTCCGGGAAACACAAATGCTATTTGCTGTTTCTCCTGTAAAGTAACCTGATTTATTTTAATCAATCCAATCAACTGCGCTTCCTCTCCTCGCATCACATCTTCATAGCTTTTAACCCCTGAAACCAACACGAGATTTGAATCAGGGCCATTGAAGTTTTTGAATACTCTGACAGAGGCCTGACTTCCATTAATGTCGAATGGAAGTTCGGCATAAGGTATTTCCTCCATACCCAATGATGAGGAAGCCATACCGGAAACAATTACCGGAATATTTTCAACAGATTCCCCTAATTTATTCCCCAATTCTCGAATACTAGATTTAAGAATGTTAGAATAGAAATCGAAGCGATTAATTTGAGTTTGTTCTTTCCAGGACCTGAATGTACCTGCAACACCAGAGGGTGAAAGAATTTCGGCTACAATTGCGTAGGTATGTCTTTCAACCAGTCTTAACCTGAATGAAGTAGTTCCCCAATCGCAACATAATATATAATTATTCATTTCTTTTTAATATTTCCATCCTCTGGTCGGTGTTGTCACCGTACCAGACGCATTTCATATGGTCGGTGTCACCGTACAAGAAGCACTTTCCCCTCCCTTGTTTATGATAACTGGTTGGTGATAGCTGGTTGGTGTTAGCTGGTTGGTGATAACACCAACCAGAGGACCAACCAGAGGACCAACCAGAGGACCAAACTGTCAACTGTCATCCCGATAACTATCGGGAGTCAACTGTCAATTACTTATTAACCCTCGCTTTAAACACCATTTCCGCGTTCCCTTTAATCACATCCTCTTCAGTAAACCGGCAATACAAAATATCTTTAGCACTGATTCTTTCGCGATCGAATACTACATGAATCTTACCATCAGGCGTTTGATCTGCATCAGGATAAGAAACGTTTTCTCTTGCATCCAGCAAAAGCCTATGTGGCCATGTTTTGCCTCCATCTTTAGAAATAAACGCAGTCATGTTATTACGTGTTGTACTGCTGTTTGAAATCAACAACAAATTTCCGGAAGCTAATTTGCCCAAATAAAAACGGCTTGATGTTGTCGGTCCGGAAGCGGTAAAAGGTTCAACATTACTCCAGGTTTTACCATAATCAGAACTTGTACTAAAGTATATTCCTTTTGTTGTTCTAACCATAGCCATTAGATTACCTTTATCAGAAATTTCAACAAGCTGAGGCTCATCATGAATCCGGATTGAATCGGCAATTTGGATGCTTGAATATTTTGTTACTGAGCTAAGATCATTAGATTTTGCATAATCTAAAACGTGAATAAATGCACCATTTTCAGAGAATGCTTTTCCGGAACTATCTCCTGGCAAAGGTTTATCAACGTATACAGGGAATAAGGCAATATCCTTAGAAGGAAGATAAAGCGGCTTATTGCTCATCACACCATTAATCATTCGCTTGGACTCACTATGGGTAATTTTAGCACCATTCCAGGCAATCTCAAGGTGATTTACACCGCCAAATCCATCCCAAATCAGGCTATCTTTCACACTACCGAAGAATAAGTGAAGCTGACCATTTTTATCTCTCCAAAATGCAGGATCAAAAATCCGGTATTCGGGAAGTTTTGGATAAATTGCCAATTGATCGTTGAGCCAGGTATCTCCTGCATCCTGACTCACTGAAAGAGTCACATAATTTCCGGGCCCCGGTGCGGCTCCACCTGAATACCAGGCAACAAAAATCTGCTTTCCATCCGCAGAAGTTCCAATTGCGGGTACCTGTTCAAACTTTCTATCACCTAACCTTGGATCGTTACCAGTAATAAATAAGGCAACTGAATCAGAAGTGTCTGATCCTGAATCGGTCGTTTTATTTGAATTGCAAGATGAAAATAGTATCCCATAACATACTGCAAATAATAGAGTGAAAAATAATGCTGATTTCGTTCTCAATTTATATTGGATTAAAGTGTAAAATACAGGTCGATTAATGGTAATTCTTATTGAAATTACCTGAAATTTTTCTGGCTAAATATATAAAAAAATCGAATTAGATTCAGGGTTTAGAGTCATCCAAAGTAGATTTCAAAAAATTACCAATTATGCATTGCTCCATCCGGACTTTTTAGAAATGGATGAGGAAATTTCGTCTTTTCTGTGATTTCCATCACAAAATCTGCTTTCTTTGGATCGAATTTCACCCCAAGTCCCGGTGCAGGATTCAGGTACAACTTACCATTCGAATAATTGAGGTAATCTTCATTAAAATAGGCAGGTTTTTCAGGTTCTCCACCTGCTAATTCCATCATGGCTCTGGCCGGACTACTCGAGCCTAAAACATGCACCAGGGCCGCTGTTGATAAGGGACCAGTAAAATGAGGTATCATTCCTACATAATGCGTTTCACAGAGAGAAGCTATTTTTTTAAATTCTCCAATACCACCGGTATTTGGCAAGGTAACTCTTGAATAATTGATCAATTGCTGTTCAATCATTTCATTAATGTCCCAGCGATCTCCGAACTGCTCTCCAACAGCGAGTGGAACTTTGGTTAACAATCGGAAGTTGCGGTATGCTCCGGGATTTTCTGATCTGATTGCATCTTCAACAAAATACGGACTCAGTTTTTGTAATTCATCACAAATCTTAATGGCCTCAGGAGTATCAAAACGCGTGTGCAGGTCGATTGCCCAATTCCCTTGTCCGCCAACAGCCTGATCAATTCTTTTGCAGAAATCGATAGTCTTTGATGCATTTTGGAAGAAATCAAAAGGCTGATCACCATTGCCACCAGTTGGGCCAATTCTATAACATCTCAAACCAGCTTTCAGGCAATCTGTAGCTCGTTCCTCCTCAGTTTTAGCCGTTGAGGCTCTAAATCCGGTAGCATAACATTCCACATATTCACGTGTTGCACCTCCCAGGAGCTCATAAACAGGAACATTCAACGCTTTTCCTTTAATGTCCCACAAGGCCATTTCAAGTGCTCCTACTGCATGTAATTTCTCTCTGCCCGGAGGATAAAACATCCCCCTATAAAGGTTTTGCCAGATGTGTTCAATACGGAATGGATCTTCACCAATCATCATCTGAGCACATTGCTCGATCATGTCCTTAGAACCGCCTTCGCCGATACCAATTATCCCATTATCTGTCTCTATTTCTACAATTCCCCGCGCCTGATTAAACAAAGGTTTATTATATCCAGGGGCACTGTAATATCTGATTTTCTTGATTTTTATCCCGGAGAATGCCAAGGTATCCAGCACAGGAAATCCAAGCATCATGGTTGCTGAGCCAAGCATAGCGGATTTAAGAAATCGTCTTCTTTCCATAAAATTTAATTAATTAATACGTTCTATTTCAACAAACTGAATCCCCGTTTCAAGCGGATCATATTTTAGGAATGCTTCAAATCTACCCGGACCTGCAGGCAGTTCAACATCATCAAAAATTACTGAAGATTTACCTTCTAAAATTTGGGTATTCTTTTCTATTCCCTTGTATTTTATGATAGCTATTCCTGCTTTGGCTGCTTTTTGAAAACGCAGGGTAACACGATATCGGGCAGCAGTACTAAAAACCTCCCAGTAACCAAATTTATTGGGCTGACTGCTAAATGCTCCGGGACCTCCCCAATCAAACTGAGATAGCTCCACATTTTTTTGCAAAGATGTTCCTATATAAATCCGCTGTGGCCAGTCCGGACCACGATCCTTAATAGCCTGGTCAAACCAGTTTTCATACTTTGTAAGCATACTTTTTACTATCTCAGGATGTTGTTTGGCAATATTATTAATTTCACTGGAATCCTTTTCTAGATCATAGAGCTCCAGATTAGCTATCAATTTCTTCGAATCATCATCAGTAGGTCGCCTTATATTCCCATAAGGATCATCAGTAGGAGAAATTAATTTATAGCGCTGTCCGCGAACCGTAAAATGAAAATACTTAAATGGCTCGGAACCTGCATGACCCTGTATAAAAATTTCACGTTCAGGTAGATTTTTGACCTTACTTGTCAATAATGGAATCAAGGATAATCCATCAAGCTTAAGGTCTTTTGGTACAGGCACATTACATGCTTCCAGCAAGGTAGGCATCACGTCAATATGTGCTGCCAAATTAGTATATTTAACACCCTTTGGTATAACTGAAGGCCATTTTATAAAAAAAGGAGCACGTATACCATTCTCATAAACACTGGTTTTAGTCCCACGAAGATTCATACTATACCTATCGGGATAAAGATCATTCTTTGTTCTTTTTGTCCTCGGTCCATTGTCTGACATGAAAATAACAATCGTGTTATCCTCAATTCCAAGTACCTTAAGTTTATCCAGCAAGCGACCGATATTAGCATCGACATTAGCTATCATCCCATAAGTAAGTGCATTGAGTTCATGAAGCCCCAATTTACGGTACGGATCAGCCCATTTATCACTCACCGTCAATGGAAAATGCGGTAGGTTAGTTGCATAATAAGCAAAGAAAGGTTTGTCTCTGTTCTTTTCAATAAAGTTTAGAGTCGCATCTGCAAAAATATCATCGCAGTATCCTTCAAAGGTCTTCTTAACGTTATTATGCTCAAGAATTGGATTAAAATAGGAATTTCCCGGGGGATCAGATGCCTGTCCGATTCCTCCACCTTTATGAATTAAAGTCTCCTGAAATCCCTTGTCGGATGGTCTCATAGGATAACTATCCCCCAGATGCCATTTTCCAAAAATTCCAGTGCTATATCCTACATCAGACAACAATTTGGCAATTGTAATTTCGGAAGACTTCATCAGTGGAGATGTTTGAGTTACTCCAACTACACCTGTTCTGTAATTATCACGTCCGGTGAGCATGCTGGCGCGGGTCGGAGAGCAATTGAAATTAACAATGAACTGTTTAAACTCAGCCCCTTGTTTGGCAATCGCATCCATATTTGGGGTTTTCAGGACATCATTATTGTGCAAACCAATATCCCCAAGGCCCTGATCATCTGTCATAATTAACAAAATATTGGGTCTTTGTTGGGCAAAACTATTCTTTAATAGAAAGCTGTAATTCAGGATTACAAAAAGACAGATGAGCTTTAAATGATACATAACATAAAGCAATAGTTTTGACAAGAAGTTGAATGTTTAATAAAAATAATATTCTTTCCTATTTCTTTGCAACAACAGATGCAATTGCATTCAGATCATATACAATCTTACCACCTTTTATGGTCATTTCACACTCAAATTTAAGAGTTCCGTTCTGTTTGTTACCGGATACGTCTCTGAAACCAAAATCACCTTTTCGCATGCTGAGAATAGCAATATCAGCAATTCCTCCCGCAGTGAGATTCCCAAGTTCTTCCCGTTTAATTGCCTGAGCCGGAGCCCAGGTTGCAGCTTTAATTATTGAGGGAATATCCATTCCAAGGAACAGAAATATAGACATCACATTTAGTTGGTCTTTCATTGCACGAATAATACTCTCAGAATGGAGGTCTGTTCCCATAGTATTCGGGTAAAATCCAGATTTTACAGCTGGAAAAGCTTGTTTAAAGTTAAAGCTGCCACTTCCAAAACCTACATCGAAAATAATTCCTTTGTTTTGGGCGGTCTTTACAAATGGTCGGAGTTGTCTTGTTTCAAAATCTACAATAGGATCCTTACTTTTTGGAGCTTCGATAAATGTATGGGTATATATATCACCGGGGCGAAGATATTTAAGCAACAAATCTTCCAGTGAAAGGTTTCCACTACCAAAGTCTATCATAACCGGCATATTGGCTTTTTTACCAGCCTGCACAATACGCTCAACAGGAGCCCAGTCGGGCTTTCCATAATGTGCCAGTTTGAAGCCAACTATATAATCCTTATTCTTAATTGCAGACTCTGCAGCCTTATCAGCGTCCATATCCTCCAAATTCTGCTCATAAGCACCTCCCCTCATCCCTTCGCCAACAATATTTAAAAAAGACAATACCCTGGTATCAGACTGATCGATTATATTTTTCTTGAAGGTATCAAATGACTTCCATCCCGCTCCACCTGCATCTACAACCGTAGTGACTCCTGCCTTAAAAGTATGTCCATCTGGAATAACAGATATGGAGCCATTACTTAAATAATTTGTTTTGGACGGGCCATAAAAAACATGGGTATGAATATCAATGAGACCCGGACTTACATACATTCCTTTTGCATCTACAACCTGAAAGGCCAGTGCCGTATCAATATTTCGGGCTACCAGTGCAATTCTTGCTTCCTGAGCAGGACGTCCATTTTGGGCAGCAGGTACAGCACGGATGGCCACATCCATCAAACCATCAATATTATTCTTTGGGTCAATCACGTGACCTCCCTTAATTACAATACTATAAATCCTGTTTTTAGAGGGTTGACTTTGTGCATTAATTCCTCCAAGAGAAATAATTAAAGCCAAAGTCAAGGCGAAAAGATTTTTTTTCATAGATGAAGGATGTATAACCAGAGTTCGATATTTTTATTTAAAAGCTAGGGTTTAAAATATTTTCTCATCTGGTATTATTGATTATTTGATTTGTAAACAATCCGCTGTGCTCTCTTTAAATGCAAACCCCGCTTTTCGCTCATACTTCACAAGCCTTAATCACAGGCCGGTATCCGCTTCTATCGGGTTTATTCACATCAGACAGAATAATTAATACTGATCTGTGCAAAATAAAGAGTGCTTTATAGTGAAATAACACTATTTATTTACAGTTGAAGCAATAGCGTTCAGATCATACATTATCCTGCCACCCTTGATAGTCATTTCACATTCCAATTTTTGAGTGCCTTGCTGTCTGTTCATAGCAATGTCCCTAAAGCCAAACTTGCCTTCTCGCATACTAAGAATAGCAATATCAGCGATTGCTCCTTCAGATAAGTGCCCTAATTCGGTTCTTTTAATAGCCTGAGCAGGTTTCCAGGTACTGCGCTCGATTACCGATGGTAAACTCATACCCATTGCGAGGTGAATAGACAAGACATTTAACTGATCCTTCATTGAACCATTCATACTGCCGGTATGCAAATCAGTTCCCATCAGATCTGGCAAAAACCCTGCTTTGATAGCAGGAATAGCTTGATTGAAGTTAAAACTGCCTCCACCAAAACCTACGTCAAAAATAATTCCTCTTTTTTGAGCAGGAATTACAAAAGGTCTCAATTGTCTGGTCTTTAAGTCAACAATTGGATCCCTTCTTTCCAGTTCTGTAAAAACATGGGTATAGATATCCCCTGGTCTCAGATACTTGAAAAACAAGTCTTCTATAGGAAGTTTACCACCCCCAAAATCGATAATAACTGGCATATTAGCTATATTCCCGGCAGCAACAATCCGTTCCACCGGCGTCCAGTCTGGGTTTGTAAAATGCGCAAGTTTAAACCCGACTACATGTTCTTTGTTATCTATTGCAGTTTTAGCTGCAAGTTGGACATCCATATCACTTACATCCTGTTCATAATCACCGCCCCTCATACCTTCTCCAACAATATTCAAAAAAGCTAATATTCTGGTTTGGGATTTATCAATGATATTCTTTTTAAAAATATCAAAAGATTTATAACCGGGTCCTCCGCAATCGACCATCGTGGTTACTCCAGAACGAAAGCTAAAACCATCAGCAGTAACGCCTACGTCACCATTCATTAAATAGCTGTCAGGCTGAGTCCCCCAAAAAACATGGGCATGAACATCAATTAGTCCAGGAGTAACATACATTCCTTTAGCATTTACAAGCTGTTCTGCCTGCGAAGCATCAATGCTCTGTGCTATTTTAGCAATTTTACCATCCTTGATGGCCACATCCATCAGGGCATTAATATTATTCTTTGCATCAATCACTCTACCACCCTTAATCAGAGTATTATATAATTTGCCCTGTGCATTTGTGAACGTTGTCAGGAAAAGTAGAATTACGACTAAAATTGAGATTTTTCTCATTGCTTTATTTCTAAAATCTTAAAATGAAAATCAATATCTGAAAATGGAGCTTAACTTTTATTTAGCTTATTGAGGAGTACTGGCTATTGCATTCAGATCGTAAACAATCCTTCCGTTACGAATAGTCATTTCACACTCAAATCGTTGTTTACCCTCATTTCTGTTACCTGAAATATCTTTAAAAGCAAAATTTCCATTACGAACAGTTAATATAGCTACATCTGCCCCTGCTCCCACAGAAAGATTACCTAACTCAGGTCGTTTAATAGCTTGTGCAGGCCCCCATGTACTACGGGAAATCACACCAGGAATATCCATACCCATAGAAAGGAAAATGGAAAGAACATTCAGCTGATCTTTCATCGCACCATTCATACTTCCGGTATGTAGGTCTGTCCCCATGGTATTAGGTAAAAATCCAGCTTTAATTGAAGGGATAGCCTGATTGAAATTAAAGCTTCCTCCTCCAAAACCAACGTCAAAAATAATTCCTCTTTTTTGTGCGGGAATTAAAAATGGTTTCAACTGACGAGTGTTCAAATCTACCACCGGATCTCTCTGCACTAATTCAGTATATACATGAGTATAGATATCTCCCGGACGAAGATATTTATTAAACAGAGTTTCGATTGATAATGGAGCATGTGTATTATCGCCACCAAAATCAATAATTACGGGCATGTTTGCCAGTTTACCGGCCTCAACAACACGCTCAACCGGAACCCAGCTGGCAGCGGCAAAGTGAGCAAGTTTAAATCCCACAACAATATCCTTGTTTGCTAATGCCTTATCAGCGGCTTTTTTAGCATCCATGTCATTTATATCCTGCTCATAGGGATTACCTCTCATCCCTTCACCTATAATATTCAGGAAAGACAATACTCTTGTTCTTGAACGATCAATAATATTTTTCTTAAACTTATCAAAGGATTGCCAACCCGCACCTCCACAATCCACAACAGTTGTAACTCCCGACCTGAAAGTATAAGGATCAGGTGCAAGTGAAGAAAATCCACCACTTAGACCACGATCATCAGTACCTGCAAATACATGCGCGTGCAAATCAATTAAACCGGGTGTAACGTACATCCCTTTAGCATCTACAATTTGAGTGGCAAGTGAAGGATCAATATTTTTAGCAACAGAGGCTATTTTACCAGCCTGGATGGCCACATCCATTAACTCATTGATGTTATTTTTTGCATCGATAACATGCCCGCCTTTGATCAGGATACTGTATGTTTTTGTCTGAGCCTGAGTAAATGAACCAAGAAATAAAAGGCTGTAAAGAAGCAGAAAGGATATTCTTTTCATAATCAGAATAATGTTTACAATAAA
>JAURKO010000078.1 GCA_030831705.1 Daejeonella sp.
GAAATTTTGCTGAAAGATCATAAACCCTTATTGCCAAGTCCATGCTCTTATTCCATATTTTCAGATCTTTGATATTATGCATTTCCGCCCTGATATCTCAATACTCAATACTCAATACTCAATACTAATTCCTCAACGGCTTCCCCTTGGTCAGAATACTCTGAATTCGTTCCAGCGTTTTCTTTTCTGCACACAACGAAAGGAACGCTTCCCGCTCCAGGTCGAGCAGATATTGCTCGGATACTAATGTTGGAGATGAAAGATTACCACCACAAAGCACATAACCCAATTTTTCGGAAATCTTCTTGTCATGTTCAGAGATAAAATTTCCGGCGAACATGGAATTTGCCCCAGCATAAACAATTCCCATTCCCTGCTTACCTAATACCCTGATATCTTTGCGCTGGACAGGTTTTGTATAACCTGCCTCTGCAAGTTCAATTGCTTTCTCTTTCGCATCAATAATCAATCGCTTGCGATTCATGCTTATACCAAACTTTTCTTTTTGTAGGTAACCAAGTTCCATAGCTTCAACAGCAGAGGTCGAAACCTTTGCTTGTCCGATCGTTAAAAAACGATCTCTGAGCGCTGCCTGATCTATTTGTCCTTCTTTAAATTCATCCGATAAACGCAGGGCAAATTCTTTTGAACCTCCACCACCGGGGATTAATCCAACTCCAAATTCAACCAAACCCAGATAGGTTTCGGCATTAGCCTGAACAAAATCTGCATGCATGCATAGTTCACAACTACCCCCTAAAGTGAGGTTATGAGGAGCTGCTACTACAGGAATACTTGAATAACGCATGCGCATCATGGTATTCTGAAACATCTTAATAGCAATATTTATTTCATCCCAATCCTGCTCAACTGCGGCCATAAAAATCATCCCAATATTAGCGCCTGCCGAAAAATTAGCCCCATCGTTCCCAACTACCAATCCTCTGTAATCTTTTTCAGCCAGATCGATTGCTTTATTTAATCCCTGGATCACTTCACCTCCAATCGTATTCATTTTGGTATGAAATTCAATATTCAGTATTCCATCACCCAAGTCGGTTATTGTAGTTCCTGAATTTTTCCAGACTGTGTTGGTTTGACGAATATTATCCAGAATGATAAATGAATCAGATCCTGGGACTGGCTTATATGTTTTTGATGGGATATCATAATACTTTTTGACACCGTTTTCTACCTTGTAGAATGACTCATTTCCGGCCTGAAGCATCTCATGAACCCATGCTGACGCCCCATTGCCATATTTCTTCATTCCCTCGAGCGCCTCATTAAGTCCGATGGCATCCCATACCTCAAATGGTCCGAGTTCCCATCCAAAACCAGCCCTCATGGCATCATCAATTCGGTACAATTCATCTGAAATTTCAGGAATTCTGTCGGAGACATACTCGAATAGTCCGAAAAAGGAATGGCGGAAAAAATCTCCTGCCTTATCCGTTCCCTTGGCAAAAACTTTCATCCGTTCAGAAAGATTTTCAACCAACTTAGTTGCTTCAAGGGTTGAGGATTTTATTTTCTGCTGCGGTTTATATTCTAAAGTCTTAAGATCAAGAGCGAGAATTTCGGATGCCCCATCAGCGCCTTTTACCTTTTTATAAAATCCCTGTTTAGTTTTGTCTCCAAGCCACTTATTCTCCTGCATTTTTTTGACATAACCTGGAAGTTCAAACAAATTATGCGCTTTATCATCAGGCAGATTGTTGTATAATCCTCCCGCTACATTAATCATTGTATCCAGGCCTACTACATCTGTAGTACGAAAAGTCGCCGATTTTGGTCGGCCAAGTGCCGGTCCCGTAAATTTATCAACCTCCTCAACCGAAAGATCCATTTTTTCGACCAGATGCAGCAATGCCATGATGGAGTAAACTCCAACCCGATTTGCAATAAATGCGGGAGTATCCTTACACAAGACTGTAGTCTTACCAAGAAACTTATCTCCGTAATGCATAAGGAAATCAACAATCTCAGGCATTGTCTGAGCTGTAGGAATAATTTCAAGTAATCGAAGATAACGTGGAGGATTGAAAAAGTGAGTGCCACAAAAATGTGAGCGGAAATCTTCTGAACGTCCTTCAGACATCAAATGAATTGGGATTCCAGAAGTATTGGAACTAATAAGTGTTCCTTTTGTCCGGTATTGTTCTACCTGATCATAAATCAGTTTTTTAATTTCCAGTTTCTCAACAACAACCTCTATCACCCAGTCGCACAATGCAATATCTTTCATATTGTCATCAAAATTTCCTGTGGTAATAGTAGAAGCAACTTTTTTGGAGAAAACAGCTGAAGGATTAGTCTTTAACGTATTTTCAAGCGCTGAATTTACAATCCTGTTCCTCACAGATTTGGAATTCAAATCAACACCTTTCGCCTGCTCCTCGGCGGTAAGCTCTTTCGGAACTATGTCCAAAAGCAATACCTCAACTCCAATATTGGCAAAGTGGCATGCAATTCGGGATCCCATTATTCCAGAACCTAATACCGCTACTTTTTTAATAGCTCGTTTCATCCGTTTATCTTTATTTGTATGATATCCCGAACATTCGTGATTCAACCTCTGGCTTATGTTACAAAAACGAAGTTTCAGTTTTTACTACCCGGAATTTCCGGGTAGTAAAACTGAGGTTTATAATCAGTGGTTAGTTGATTTATTTTGTTTAATGTGTCGATGAGTTTTAATCTTTCCTTGTCGGAAATATGAGAATTTAAATACTCATTAAATTTTCTCACTACATCTTTAGCAATCTGACGCTTCTCAATGCCAATTGGAGTCAGAAAAATTTTAACTGAACGCTTATCATTCGAGTCTGTTTCTCTGTAAATCAGGCTGAGTTCTTCCATATTTTTTAGCATTCTGGAAAGACTTGTCGATTTCACACCCGACAAAGCCGCAATTTGCGAAACCGTCGTGCCTTGTTCATGTATATTGATCAGCACGTAACCTAAAGCCTGTGTTATCCCATAATCTGCGGCAATATGATTGTATTTATTCGCAACTGTTTGCCACACAATTTTTAAAAAATAATCAACAGTCTCTTCAGGCTTCATTCAATTTTACTATGCAAGCATAGCAAATGTATACAATAGAAAAATATAAAGCAAGTGTATTTGAAATTTAATTAAGGATGAAAAAGTACTCAATTACCTTATAAAGCTTAGCTTTGAGAATATTGATCTCTGGTTGTCGTTAATAAGAAATAAAGCCATCTATTAAAGCCGATGCAATCCCGTAATCAAGGGAATCAAAAGATAACATCCTAATGAAAAAATACAAAACCTATATCTACATACTATCTGCATTGATAATTATTGCCATGATATGGAGCACAGTTACTGAAACCGGAATAAAAGATCTTAAAAGTGATTTCAGGGAGGTAGCTTTCATTAGGAATGAACAAAATACCGGTCCGGTTATTAGAATTTACGCGGTGAGCATGAAGACGGAAAACTGGGAGGAAATGGAACGCTATGGCAATTACA
>JAURKO010000079.1 GCA_030831705.1 Daejeonella sp.
CCGGATGTAGATGTGGTGGTTGGAACTTGGAACGATGGAAGGGTTGGAACTTTCCGTGGTGCCCGCACCGGAAAACTTGGCTATGGTGGTACTGTGTTCACCGAAAAAGGTAATGTTCAGATTGGAGAATATGGAGGTTATAATCCATTATTAAAGCAGATTACTGATTTCTTCAAAACGGGTATTCTTCCAATAAGTTCTGAAGAAACACTCGATATCTATGCGTTCATGGAAGCTGCAGATGAAAGCAAACGCAAAGGTGGAGCTCCAGTTAATGTTGCTGAAATCTATGCCAGAGTGCCAAAGACCAGCAGGTAAGTACAGCCTCAAATGTAATGGGACAGAAGCATCATTCAAGAAGAAAGTTTTTAGGTACTGGAGTTCTGGCATTAACTGGTCTTACCGCTTTCGGATATCAGGGACTTGATTTCATTCAGCCAGCCAAAATTGATATGGTTCGTGTTGGATTGATTGGTTCAGGTAGTCGAGGTTTGGGTCTCGCTCAGACACTTGCAAACGTTCGAAATATTGAGCTTGTTGCCTGTTGCGATGTGGTAGAGGATCATTTAAAGGCCGGTTTGAGGGTAGCTCATAAGGATGCTAAAGGATATTATGATTATCAGAATCTTATTGATGATCCAAATGTTCAAGCAGTAATTATTGCCACGCCACTTTATTTGCATTTCCCTATGGCAGTAGCAGCTTTAAAAGCTGGGAAGCATGTCTATGTTGAGAAAACCATGGCATATAATATACCACAAACTCTTCATTTGGTGAAATTGGTAGATACCTCAAATCTTATATTTCAGGTTGGCCATCAATACAGGTATTATGCAATGTACCATAGGGTTAAAGAGATTATTAAAATGGGTTGGATTGGAAAGGTATATCATTATGAATGTCAGTATAACAGGAATTCCGACTGGCGTCAACCTGTAAATGATCCTAAGATGGAGCGTGCGGTAAACTGGAAAATGTATAAAGAATATTGTGGGGGCTTATTATCTGAACTCAGTGCACATGAAATTGATATGGTGAATATGATTGAAGGCGCTCATCCAGTTAAAGTTGCCGGGTTCGGAGGTATTGATTATTGGAAGGACGGAAGAGATAATTTTGATAATATCCGTTTAGTTTACGAGTATCCAGGCGGAGTAAAATCCAGTGTCACTTCAATTCTTTCAAATGAGTATAAGGGTTATTCGATTCGTATCCTTGGAACCCGGGGTACCATTGAAATATTAAGGGATAAAGCGTTTATTTATGCTGAAGCAAAAAGCAAAACTACCGGAACCGTTGATGGGGTAACCGGAGCTACAGTTGAAGTTTCACCGGGCGGTGCCGGCGAGCCTATTGTTTTCCATCAAGATAGTCCGGTTTTGGACCCAACTGTTTACGCCCTGCGTGATTTTGCAGAGTGCATATTAACAGGAAAAAAGCCTGCATCTAATGTTAGAACCGGCAAAGATGTAGCAATAGCAGTACATATGGGAAATAAAGCAGCAGAAACAGAGACGACCCAGTATTGGAAAAGTGAATATGATATTTGAGATTTCCATAGAATTAAACTAAAATTTAACAAAGGCCTTATCGCCATTAATTAATAAACACATGAAAAATTCAGATTCCCGCAGGGATTTTATTAAAAAGACAGTCACTGGTGCTGCCGCAATTTCATTTGGAGGTATTTTGCCTGGTTTTAGTGCAAGCAGTTATGCTAAAATTATGGGCGCAAATGAGCGTATTCAAGTTGCAATGATGGGTGTGAATAGTCGCGGACTTGCACTTTCACAAAATTTTGCAGCTCAAAAGAATTGTGAAATTAGATACGTATGTGATGTCGATAAGCGGGCAACTGTAAAATGTATTAATACAGTTGCAGGGATCCAAAACTCCAAACCTATGGATCAGCCTGACTTTAGGAAAGCGCTTGAGGATAAGCAGCTTGACGCACTTGTGATAGCAGCACCTGATCATTGGCATGCTCCTGCAGCTCTGCTTGCATCGGCGGCTGGCAAGCATGTTTATCTTGAGAAGCCTTGCAGCCATAATCCACATGAAGGTGAGCTTCTTGTTGCGGCAGCCAACAAGTATAAAAATGTAATACAGATGGGTAATCAGCGCCGTTCTTGGCCTAATGTTGCGGCGGGTATCGCCGAATTGCATGGAGGAATCATTGGACGGCCGTATTTTGCAAAAACATGGTACACCAATAACAGACCATCAATTGGCGTGGGTAAGTCTGCACCAATACCTGAGTGGTTGGATTATGATCTATGGCAAGGGCCTGCTCCACGCCGTGAGTATAAGGATAATCTGATTCATTACAACTGGCATTGGTTCTGGCACTGGGGTACAGGAGAAGCGCTTAATAATGGCACACACATGATCGATCTTGCACGCTGGGGTCTTCAGGTTGAATTTCCAACAAGAGTAAGCTCTGCAGGTGGAAGATATCGTTATCAAGATGACTGGGAAGCACCCGATACTCAGAATATTAATATTGAATTTGGTAATAAGTCAACAATAACCTGGGAAGGTAGGAGTTGTAACTCATTTCCAATTGAAGGCAGTTCTGTAGGCGTTGTATTTTATGGTGAGAATGGCACTTTGGTTATAGGAGGTGGCAATGCCTATAAAGCTTTTGATTTGAAAAATAATATTATCAAGGAAGCAACCAATGAAATCAAAGTTGATACAGGAAGCCTGACGAGTCCGTCACAGCAATTAGATGCTTTTCATATTCAAAACTTCTTCAGTGGTATTAAAAGTGGAACTGCTTTAGCGGCAGATATTAATGGCGGACATCAGAGTACTTTATTGTGTCAGCTTGGAAATATTGCACAAAGAACTGGCAGGACATTGAATATTGATTCTAAAAATGGGCATATTCTAAATGATAAGGATGCTATGAAACTTTGGAGCAGAGAATATCAAAAGGGTTGGGAACCAAAAGTATAAGCTGAAATTATCTGTCAATATATAAATGGGCTTAATTCCTCAATGTTTGATTGTAGTGAACCATGATTTTTTTATCCGTTCCCATTCCATTTGGGTGTAATGACATTTTAATAGAAATGAGGAAATAATGCTCAAAGCTTCAAAATCAGGAGTCGGTAATTACCGCTGGAAAATTTGCGCCATGCTATTCCTCGCCACGACAATAAATTATATTGATCGGCAGGTACTTGGTATTTTGGCGCCTCAGCTCCAAAAAGAATTTAGCTGGTCTGATTCAGAATATGGATTTATAGTTTCTTCATTTCAGGCTGCTTATGCCTTGGGTTTCCTGATCATGGGCCATCTGTTGGATAAGATTGGAACGCGAATGGGGGCAACCATTGCTATCGGATTTTGGAGTGTAGCTACCATGATGCACGCCCTTGTTGCTTCTCTTTTTGGTTTTGCCGCGGTTCGTTTTCTTCTTGGTTTGGGGGAGTCTGGGAACTTTCCATCGGCCTTAAAGGCCGTTTCAGAATGGTTTCCGAGAAAGGAGCGAGCCCTGGCCACAGGTATTTTTGTTTCCGGAGCAAGCGTGGGTGCAATTGTTGCCCCATTGGTTGTACCATTTATTGCCATTAATTATGGGTGGCAAATGACTTTTGTGATTACTGGGGCAATAGGTTTTGTTTGGATTATATTCTGGATGCTCATGTACCAGTTACCCCAGGACCATCCTAAACTCAGTAAAGCAGAATTGGAATATATCACAAGTGATCCCCTGGAATCTCAGATAAAAATTCCATGGCTACACTTACTTAGATATCGTCAAACTTGGGCTTTTGCATTTGGTACGTTCATGACCCATCCTATTTTTTCATTCTTTCTTTTTTTTCTTCCAAAGTTCTTTTTTAGCAATTATGGAATTGGTATTGCTAAGATCGGACCAATATTGATTATTATTTACCTGATGTCTGATTTTGGTAGCATAATAGGCGGATGGGCATCGTCTGCCCTAATTAAGCGTGGATGGTCTGTAAACAAAAGTCGTAAAACTACCATGTTTATATCTGCTTTGTGTGTTATACCGGTTTATTATGCGGCACAAACAACAGAATTATGGCTCGCTGTAGGATTGATAGGTCTTGCTTTAGCGGCTCATTCTGCCTGGTCTGCAAACCTGTTTACCCTCACAACCGATATGTTTCCAAGGCAGGTGGTAGGTTCCGTTGTTGGTATAGGGAGTATGCTTGGTGCAGTAGGTGGTTTGTTCGGTGCTACAATTGGAGGCTTTTTGTTACAAACCACCGGAAGTTATGTGTCACTTTTTATTTTCGCTGGCTGTGCTTACCTGATCGCTTTTATTGGAATACAACTGCTTTCGCCGAAATTAAAATCGATAACACTAGAAAAAATTATTTAATATTTTATGGAATAATTCTGCTCATCTACCAAGAAATCAAGAAATCAAAATAAATTTATTTCAATCTATTCTTATGATAAAACTTAACTTCGATACCATTAAATACTTGCTGTTAATTATAGTTATGATTCTTTTTGGTACGTCCTGTGCAGACAAAGTTGAAAAAGTAAAGGAACCTGAAATTCGTTTGATAACTCTGGATCCCGGACATTTTCACTCTGCTTTAATACAGAAGTCAATGTATCCCGAAATAGACTCAGTGGTTCATGTTTATGCGCCTTACGGAGATGAGGTTAAAGCTCATCTTAATCTGATCAGTTCTTATAATAAAAGGGCAGAAGAGCCAACAAAATGGAATCAAAAGGTATATACTGATGATGATTACCTGCAAAAAATGTTTCAGGAAAAGGCAGGGAATGTGGTCGTTATTGCTGGAAACAATAAGTTTAAAACAAATTATATCAAGCAATCTATTGATTCAGGTTTAAATGTGCTTGCTGATAAACCGATGGCAATTGATACTGAGGGCTTTAATACTTTAGTTCAGGCATTTAAGTCAGCAGAAAAAAATAAAGTCCTACTCTATGATATTATGACTGAGCGTTATGAGATCAATAGTATCCTTCAAAAGGAGTTCGCGCATCTTCCAGCTTTTGGAGAACTTGATAAAGGTAGTCCGGAAAATCCATCTGTTACAAAAATTAGTGTTCATTATTTCTTTAAAAATGTTTCAGGGAAACCTCTTGTCAGACCAGCCTGGTTTTTCGATGTTAAACAACAGGGTGAAGGTATTACCGATATTACTACCCATCTGGTTGATTTGGTTCAATGGGAATGTTTTCCTGAACAGATACTAGACTATAAAAAGGATATTGAGATTGTTTCGGCCAAAAGATGGAGTACTAAATTAACCGCTCAGCAATTTGAAAAGGTAACCCTCAAGAAAGAATTTCCGGAATACCTGAAAGCTGACGTAAAAGGTGGCGTATTGAATCCATATTCTAATGGAGAGATTAACTACAAATTGAAAGGTATTCATGCAAAAGTTTCTGTAACCTGGGATTTTCAGGCACCTGAAGGAACAGGAGATACCCACTTCTCGGTAATGCGTGGAACGAAGGCAAGTGTGGTAATTAGACAGGGTAAGGAACAGAATTTTAAGCCAGTATTATATATTGAACCTGCTGCAGGTGCTGATATGGAAGCCTTTAAAAACGCGGTCATGGATGATTTGAAACAGGTTAACAAAAAATATCCTGGGGTTGAATTAAAGAAAAACTCTACGGGCTGGGAGGTTATAATTCCAGACAAATACAAAGTTGGACACGAAGATCATTTCGCACAGGTTGCAAAAGCGTACTTTCAGTATTTGAGAGATGGGAAATTACCGGCATGGGAAGTGCCAAATATGCTTGCAAAATACTACACTACAACCAAAGCGCGGGAAGCAGCATTAGCTAAATAACGTGAGTTCGATATAAAATCTTGCTGGGCTAAGTTTCCCTGTGGTTGGTGTTATCACCACAGGTGTTCGGAAGATCAAGAAGGAGGTGATTTTAAGTTTATTTCTACTAAATCAGGGTCACCACCACACATCTGTACGAAGTCTTTTAATAAGCATTTTTCCAGGTTGTCGACAAACCGTTGTTTCATGATTTTGTATCCCTTAAGATGATTCATCTCTTTGTAAACCAAGAGTAAAATAGATGCA
>JAURKO010000011.1 GCA_030831705.1 Daejeonella sp.
ACTGTTGGAGAAAATCAACCATTTTTTAGTCCGGATGGTAATTTTATAGCCTATTACAACCTCGATGAAAAAGGTATTTGGGGAGGTACAAGTTCAGTTAAAGTATTTTCATTAAAGGATGGAAGTGTTAAAAAATTAGCCGATACCCCGAATGGCCCGGCTGACCTAATAGGGTGGAGCAACGATGGGAAATCGGTATTTACGCTTGAGCCTAATCATACGAGTACCCGAATATTCAGACTTAGCAGCGATGGGAAACAGGCCATTGAATGGAATGCTGGAATGAAGGGGGTTATTACCGGACCTGAATTGAATTATAATAGTACTCATGTTAGTTTTGTTCACCAAACAACAACAATACCACAAGACGGCTATATCAGTAGCACCACCAGTTTTAGTCCGATAAAAATCAGCAATATCAATCCTGAACTGTCGGCTATAGCTGTTCCCAAAACTGAGCTGATCAAATGGAAAAGTTTTGACGGTATGGAAATTGAAGGACTTTTAACCTATCCACTCAACTATGATGCAGGTAAAAAGTATCCTATTATTCTCAATATTCATGGCGGACCGACGGGTGTATTTAGTGAAAATTTCGTTGGAGGCTCTGCTATTTACCCACTTGCCGCTATTGCAGAAAATGACATTTTTGTCCTAAGACCTAATCCGAGAGGCTCAAATGCTTATGGCTTGAAATTCAGGGAAGCCAATCACCGCGACTGGGGTGGTGGCGATTACAAAGATCTAATGGCTGGTATTGATTATGTTATTGCGAAAGGATGGGCAGATCCCGACAAAATGGGCGTTATGGGCTGGAGTTATGGTGGATTTATGAGTAGTTGGATTGTTGGACATACCAACCGGTTTAAAGTTGCAAGTATCGGGGCACCTGCTGTAGACCTGGTCACTCAGGATCTGACCGATGATATTCCAAGCTTTCTTCCCTCCTTCATGGAAAAACAACCTTATGAAGACTGGGCGGTTTATGATGAACATTCCCCATTAAGATTTGTTCAAAACGTAAAAACACCTGTTCTTATGCAGCACGGTGAGGCTGATATCCGGGTTCCATTCAGCCAGGGATTAATGTATTACAATGCCTTAAAACGCAGAGGGGTTCCGGTTAGATTTCTTGTACTTCCAAGGCAACCCCACGGACCAGTAGAGTCTGCAATGATTCTTAAAACAGCCCAGACTAACCTAAGCTGGATGCTGCATCATTTAAAGGGTAAAGAATTAGGGTTTTAATAATTGAAAATCCGGATGATTGCGATCATCCGGATTTAATTAAACACTGTATTTCCTAGTTAAAACAGCTACGATAACGCTGCCCGCTATATCTTCACCTTAGTATCGCCACCTAGCTTCAAATCAATATCATGTGGCTCATTCTTTTGCCATGAACCGCGGGTAAAGTCAGGTACATCTACAGAATTTGAACGGTTATTCACAGACCATTCACTCAATGGCCAAACCGCACTCCATGAAGCTGCATCATAAACATCCTGATCAAGAGGCAAACCATTTCTCAAACAATCAATTAAACGCCAATTCATAAGGAAGTCCATGCCACCATGGCCTCCAACCTTCTTGGCTAATTCACCAACCTTTTTAACAATGTTTGGAGTGTATTTCTCTTCTAACGCTTTAAACTCAGCGGCATTCACCCATCCTTCATGGCTGTTGGAAATACTAGGAGTAGGGTACTTTAATGCTGTTCCTTTAGTTCCGCTGAGTAGGTGTATCCTTGAATAAGGACGTGGAGAAGTCACATCATGCTGAATCATGATGGTTTTACCTTTAGTGGTGCGAATAGTGGTAGTATTCATATTACCATTAAAGTCTTTATTGGCAAATTCTTTATAAAGATCATTTTTTGCCGCCAGTTCCTTTGCACGGGCACCCATCTGAAAATCATTGGTAGAAACAGACACAAGATAGTCCATCCTGTCACCACGGTTGATATTCAGAGCCTGGCAAACCGGTCCCAAACCATGCGTAGGATAAAGACTACCTTTTCTAGTGGCATTTTCTCTCAAACGCCACATGTCTTGATATCCATTCTCTTTAAAATTAAGGTCGATCAGATTATGAATATAAGCGCCCTCAGTATGCAGAATTTCACCAAAGTAGCCTTGTCTGGACATATTCAGAGTAAGCAACTCAAAAAAGTCGTAACAACAGTTTTCAAGCATCATGCAATGTTTGCGTGTACGCTCTGAAGTTTCTACCAATTGCCAGCATTCCTGCATAGTAACTGCAGCAGGAACTTCAATGGTTACATGCTTGCCCTGATTCATCGCGTATAATGCCATTGGAACATGCAGATGCCATGGGGTTGCGATATAAACCATATCAATATCCTTACGATCGCATAATTTTTTCCATTCATCCGGGCCACCTGAATAAAGCGTTGGATTATGGCTTGTACCATCAATCACTTTTTTAGCTTTCTCAACACTTGCCGGACGTAAATCACATAACGCTTTGATGTCTGTACCTTCAATTTTGGATATGGCATTCAGGTGACTTGGACCACGTTGTCCCAGCCCAATAAAACCAACCCGAACAATTGGAATTTTAGGAGCCGCATAGCCACTCATATTAAAGGTTTGTACTTTGGAGTGTCCATACATCGAATTCATTGGATTTGATTGCTCTGATTCAGATGCAAAGCCCTTCATGACACTTCCGCCAGCAAGACCAAGTCCTGCCAGACTGCCAATTTTCAAAAAATCTCTACGGTTGTTCTTCATTTTGTTAATGTTATTTGTACTCTTAGCCGCTCAGGCCATAATTATTTATAATCTATATCTCTAATATTCAGTCCTCAAAATAGTAATAATTTATAATCTCATAGCTATTTTTAGACTAAATACCCGGAAACCACTTTTCAGCATTTGTACGATAGATCTTGTCAATCACCACTTTTGGTAATTTTAAACCCTGAATCTTTTCTTTGAAATAAGGAACAGTCATTTCTTCATCCGTTACAAAATACTTCCAGTCGCTTAAATGGGTTTCCTGAATATCCTTTTTAAGTTCAATAGGATCTGAATCAGGTCCTACCCAGTCGTCTGTAGCATAAATTAGCCTGTCCTGGTATTTGATCATAAAATCCCTGACCTTCTGTCTTTCTTTAATTGATTGATATTCCAGATGACAAATACGTTCGGCCATATCAACTGCCATATTTGGAAATTTATCAAGACGTTTAGCGAGTTCATCAACACTCCATTCTAAACTCCCAAGGTGAACCCCAACAAAACGGACATTTGGATGTCTTTCAAGCATCTTATCACGCGCATTAACTTGATCCTCGTATGAAGGGTATTCGGGATGAAGAAACATATGATACTCAGGATGCTTACTAAAATAGTTTTTATCCCCAGAAACGGTCATTTGATCTACCGGTAACCATGCATTGCGTGGTTCACCTAAATGCCCTACCAGAGTCTTGCCGCTTTTTTCGATGTAATCAATTACCGGATCAAATCTTGGATCATCAATCATCACAAATTTCCCGTCCTTGTCGCGAAGCTCCATTCCGACATTCTTCCAAACCTTCACCCCTATCGCTCCATTATCAAAAGAACCTTTTAAATAAGCCAGTGTTTGTGGCAACCATTTATCAGTCCCCCAATCGGCCACAGTAAAGGTAGTAGCCCATGCAACCTGCTCAGGATAAGCCTTAACCATCCGCAGAGCAACACCCTGCTGATGCTCAACAGTAGGGTAACTTGAAGGATTTACATTTAATGCCAGCAGCCTGAAATTATCTTCTTTTGCTAGATCAATAAAAGTAGTATCGAATGCATTGATATGCGTATGGGTATCATATTTCTCCACCTTTCTAAAATCCTCCATCGAATAATAAGTGGTATCAGTACCATTTGAGTTAGAAGAAGTTTTGCTGGATTGAGAACAATTCTGCATGAACAGAGCAAGTGCCAGCATACCAGCATAGCGTGAATTTGAGAGTAATTTCATAATCAATTGTATAGTCTAAATTTTTATAAATAATTTTTTCTTGTACATCCAGTAAAGAATCAGCCATTCGAAGAATAGAACCAATCCGCCACTAATTAAGGTAGCATAAGCCGGTCCGAGAACCTGATCAAAATTTTTACCGAGATGAATGAACAATGAATCATTGATCACGTTCCGCATCCCACCATCGGCAATAACATAGGCCGCAATAGAATTCACCCCAATCACCATCAGGAAGAAGGTTCCCTTTTTACGGTCTTTCATATCAATTAAACCATAAAACATAGCCAGGAAAAGAAAACAAATTCCGCCGCTAAAAATGGTCCATGCCGGAGTCCAGATACGCTTAACAATCGGATTGATACCTGCAAAATGAATTAGGGCACCAAGCAAAATCAGACCAATACCATAACTCACAAAGTTTTTAAGCTTCTTAGAAGCTGTAATTGAAGAATTGAGAATGTTTCCTGCTAGCAGACCCAACACCATAGTGCCAAGTGTGGGTATAAAACTCAATGTGGAATATCCCCCGCCATTGAATAAAAAAGGATTTTCGCGCGGAAATATATTCATAAACCATTGGTCGAAAGCCCATGCGAAATTGGTATTCTTATTCCAGTGAGCGGCAAAACCACTTAAATTATGTTCCCAGTTTGCAGTAACGCCAGCAATGGTATAATTGAAGTCAGCTCCTGGAAGCGGATAAAGTGCAAATGCAAGCCAGTAGGCCCCCAAAATAAAGACGAGCAAACCTATTTGAACACGCTGCGAATAAAGGGATATCAAAACTAGAAAAGTATAGCCCAATCCAATCTGGGTTAGGGTGTCCTCAAATGTCCAGTAGGTTTGTTCAGTGTGCATAGACCGCAGGAATATGCCAAGGAATATAAGTATGAAAGATCGCTTGATAGTATGGCGGAGAATATTTCCAAAACTGGCTCCTTTGTTCTTCCTGCTAGCTATTGAATAAGGTAAAACCACTCCCACAAGAAAGGTAAAAGATGGCTGTATCATATCATGTAAGCTCAGCCATGTCCACGCAACATGCGACTGATTAAAGCCTATAAATTGCCAAAATGTACTATCGGGCAATGCTTTTGCCACATCCTGAAGGGAAAGCACTTCGGCCATCATCAACAGCATGACAAAACCCCGGTAAACGTCTACCGATGCTACACGATTTTGGGGCAATGCTGGATTTATTGCATCTCCGGTAGTTTGAGCATGTTCATGGGATAATTCTGATTCTTTCATTGTATACTTAGTTTTTAGTCCCGCTTGTTGGTAATCCCGGCTGAAAGCCAGTTCTTCGCATTTCTATAATATATTTTGTCAATTACATCCGCCGGTAATTTTAGTCCGCTGAGGTTCCCAAATCCCGGCAAAGTGATCTGATGATCGGTAACAAAGAAAATCCAGTCTCTTACCCAGGCATCATGAATACTTTTAGATAATACTGCCGGTTCAGAGCTTGAATTAATAGCCTTATCGGTACCATAAACCAGCCTATCCTGAAATTTTATGAAAAAGTTACGGGTTTTCTCTCTATCATTCAAGGTATGTAATTGCAAATTAGTGATTCTTGAGAGATCAACACGCATGTTAGGAAAGCGATCCAGCCGTTTAGCCAGTTCTTCAAGACTCCATTCCAGACTTCCTAAATGTGCACCCACAAATTTCAAATCAGGATACTTTTCCAATAGATTATCCCTGGCCTGAATATGATCATCATAAGATGGATATTCGGGATGAAGGTACATATGGTACTCCGGATGAGAGCCATAATAGGATTTGCTGAAAGTCATTTTATCTAGTGGTAACCAGCAATCCCGGGGTTCGCCATTATGTCCGATCAATGGAATACCGTTTTGAACGAGCAACTTGAATATCGGCGCAAGCCTTGGGTCATCAAGCATCACGAATTTCCCCTGGTCATCACGAAGATCCATTCCAATGTTTTTCCAGATCTTAACCGCTCTGGCTCCTTTTGAAAGAGAAAGCTTCAAGTCACTGATTGTATTTTCGGCCCAGCCCTTATCATTAAAGCCTTTTACCGAAAATGTGGTTGCAACCTCCATTTGATTAGGGAAATTTTTTAAATGCAGCAGTGCAAATTTCTGCTGCTCAATCCAGGACAAACCAAATGGCCGGTCATCAACGATATCCAGAAACTGAAAATTATCATCTTGAGCCAGTTTAATAAATGTGTTCTCATCCGTATTGATGTGGATGTGGGTATCGAACTTTTTTACAGATTTAAAATCTTCGATCGTGTAATAGCGCTCTTCTTTAAACTGACTAGGCTCTGCCGAATTAATGAAATCATCTCCCAGCCTATCAGGAGCTATAAGTGCAGTCAATACAATCAGTACAGATTTAATAGTCATTTATCGCCAGTACAATTTACAGTTTGAGTTCTTTAAATTAAATAAAACATTCGGAATTCTATTTTTTTTCATTGTATTCATGGTATCAGGAAAAATTCGATGAAAAAATGGTTTTTATAAAAACAATTGAAGCGGAGAATTAGTTTAATACAAATAAAAAGTCCGGATCCAATACTTTCGTATCCAATCCAAACTTTGTAATGCATTCAGGTTTATTACTGATAATTGTAATACAATGTGTAATTCCAAAATTGACCCTGAAGGGGTCATATGTTTATAGAATTACGTTATCATAGAAATCCCGACCCTTAAGAGCGACGTCATTATTTAAGGGTAGGAAGGTTCCCGCTTTCGCGGGAATGACAGATCACATGGGAAGGATAGGGAGATTCCAGCCTTCGCTGGAATCGTAGCTATTTTAACCCAATTAGCCCAACCGGACCCTTAAATAATGACATTGCCCATCGTGGTCAACTTTAATTCCAGCCGCCTCCTAAAGCCTTGTAAATATTAACTTTGGCATTCAGCTGCTTCATTTTGATTTCGATTTGCTGCATTCTCGATTCCAGCGCTTCCC
>JAURKO010000080.1 GCA_030831705.1 Daejeonella sp.
ATTTTTGCCCGCGCAAAAAGCTAAAGCTGCCACGGGTTTATTTCAAATTGCAGGTGGTCCTTTGGTCGGGCTTCCCCTCCCGATGAAAAATAGTATTGGGTAAAATAAACCTTGCCGAAGGAGGTAGCTTCCGGCTAATTGAAATTTGAAATAGAACGCGATTTCATGCCGGAACTACTCCGTAGGAAAGGGCTGAACTGACCTAAACCACACAGGTATTGGTTTCAAAAGACAAATTATTGTTGCTCCAGAGCCTAATCTGATGCGTTGTTATAACCATGGTGTTTTACCCTGTTTAATTAGAAATCAGGTTTTTACTTATTCAGACACAAAAATCAGACTTAAACATCCTGATTTTTTTAATTGAGGAAAATTTTACTAATAAAGCTTTTAATATGACTTAGAGGTCACATCGGCGGCTTTTTGCCCAAGGAATCTTTCAGTTTAAAAGGAATTTATGGGCAAAAATTACCTGGGTAAGTCCGCATAAATATCTGACCATTCTATACCACACGCTATTGCTTTCCAAAATCAAATTTTTTTATCAGGAGCCTTATATGCATGATGATAAACCTGCCTTATAAACTTACTTAGATTGAGCTTTGATTTTACCAAACCAAATATTTTTATGTTCAAAGGATGCTCTTTTTGTTTTATTTCTAAAAGCTTTTATATCTACATTTGAGGAAAGTAAAAAAAATATGGAATGGTTAGCAAATCCTGAAATCTGGGTATCATTGATCACATTAACAGTACTTGAAATAGTACTTGGAATAGATAATATCATATTTATTTCCATAATGGCTTCTAAATTGCCTGCTAAGAAACAGAAGAAAGCCCGCCAGCTTGGTTTAGCATTGGCTATGATAACCCGTGTTTTATTGCTGCTTTCATTAAGCTGGATCATGACCTTGACTAGTCCGCTATTTAATTTTGGAGAATGGATAGGCTTAAGCGAAGGTGAATTATTTGAGAAGTTTGCTATCTCTGGCCGGGATCTTATTTTGCTCATTGGAGGATTGTTCCTTATATATAAAAGTACCACTGAAATCCATGATAAGCTTGAAGGCGCTGAACATCAATCAGATGGCAAGGCGGTTGTAACCTTCTCAGGGGTAATTATTCAGATACTTATTTTAGACATTGTTTTTTCCCTTGATTCTGTGATAACTGCTGTAGGGATGGCTGATCATATTGAAGTAATGATTGCAGCTGTAATTATTGCGGTCTTTGTGATGATGCTTTCAGCAGGAGCCATCAGCGAATTTGTAAATAAACATCCGACTGTAAAAATGCTAGCTTTATCGTTCCTTTTACTGATTGGAGTATCGCTTTTAGCTGAAGGTTTTGACCAGCATATTCCAAAGGGATATATCTACTTTGCAATGGCATTTTCGGTCTTGGTAGAAATGCTCAATTTGAAAATGAACAAGGGTAAGAAGCCTGTTCAGCTGAAGAATGTACCTGAAGATTAGTTGTTTAAGTACTAATTACCCTGCAAAGCAAGCCTTTTAAATACTCCCCTTCAGGGAAGGATGACCTTACTGGGTGGTCGGCAGCTTGAGAAAATTGCTGGATAAATTGTACATTTTTACCTGCATCAAGTGCTGCCCAGGCAATAATTTGTTTGAACATGCTGATATCAACAGCTCCTGAACATGAAAATGTGGCTAAAAGGCCCCCTTCATTTAACAAAAGCATAGCCATTCGGTTAAGATCTTTGTAGGCTCTGGAGGCCTTGGTCAATGCCGACCTTGATGGTGCATATTTAGGCGGATCGAGTATGATAAGATCAAATTTTTCATTTTCTTCTCTGAACACTCTTAATTGCTTATTTACATCAGATTGTATTTGCCGATGTGGGATATTCTGAAAATTATTGACTTCAATATTACTTTTGAGGGTTTCTAGGGCAAGTGCCGAACTGTCTACACTTATTACCTCAGATGCTTTGTTATTCATGGCATTCAGACTAAAACCTCCTGAATAGGAAAAGCAATCCAACACTTTTCTTCCTTTAGCATATTCTGAAACCCATTTGCGATTATCACGCTGGTCACAATAAAAGCCTGATTTCTGCCCCTCGGCAATATTTACCTGATAATTTATACCATTTTCTTTAACACTTACAAACTCAGGAGGTGCTGATCCGAGCAGAACTCCTCCGGAAGAAGCGTCCATTCCCTCATGAGCCCTGGCTGAAGCATCACTTCTATCAAAAATGCCTTTGGGTTTTAATAAGATTTGAAGTTCATCCAACAGAATATGTTTAATTCGTTCAACTCCTGATGTTAATATTTGTACTGAAAGGAAATCTGCATATCGGTCTACAATTAAGCCTGGCAGGTAATCTGCTTCACTGAAAATTAAGCGATAGGTGTTTGTTTGATTGTTATGCAGATCAGTTCTGAGTTTTACTGCATTTTTGATTTTCGTTCTCCACCAGGTTTCATTGATTTCAGTTTCTAAGTTCCATTCAATTAGCCGAACGGCAACCCGAGATTGATTATTGAAAAAACCATAGGCAAGAAATTCATTATTACTGTCGTTAACCATGATGATATCCCCATTTTCGGGCTTTCCTTTTATGTGATCTATCGCACCCGAAAATACCCATGGGTGTAATTGTCTGACAGCTTTTTCCTTACCTTTTTTTAATCTTACAGAATCCATGGTGCAAATTTACATTATCTCATTGATTTACCCGTTCTTGTCTTAATAATGGGGAGAGTTATCGCTACCGTCATTTCGAACACATGGGTAGTATTTTCTTCTTGAGGTTGAAATTCGTGTTGTGGAGAAATCTGTTAATCTAATGCTGTGCTTTTAATCATGAGATTTCTCTTCGCGTTTAAACTATTTTTAAAGAGTATAATTCAGGCCGCTCATCGAAATGACGGTACAGGTGCCTGGATATAAATCCTTTTGAATAATCCCATCATCAACTTACCTTTGAACATGGAAGAAATAAACTGGGACGATTTTGAGAAGGTAGCATTGAGGGTAGGTACAATTCTTGAGGTGCTTGATTTTCCAGAGGCGAAAAAGGCGGCATACAAAATAAAGGTCGATTTTGGAGATTTGGGTTTGAAATGGAGTAGTGCTCAAATCACCAGACATTATTCAAAATCTGAATTGATAGGAAGGCAGATTATAGGTGTTTTGAACTTCCCCAAAAAGCAGATCGCTAATTTTCACTCTGAGTTTTTATTGACAGGATTTACAGATACTGATGGCTATATTGTTCTCGCTTCAGTAGAGCGCCCGGTTCCCAATGGTTCAAAATTAATATGAGGTACGTGAGTTTTACAGACAAGCCTGAACAAGGCCAGGATGATTTTTTTATGGCAGAAGCTTTGAAAGAGGCGCATAAGGCTCTCGCTCTTGATGAAGTTCCTATTGGAGCAGTTATTGTACATAGCGGTAAAATAATAGGAAGAGGGCATAACCTTACTGAACAATTGAATGACGTAACAGCTCATGCAGAAATGCAGGCTTTTACAGCAGCAGCAAATTATACAGGTGGCAAATATTTGAAAGATTGCACACTTTATGTAACTATTGAACCTTGTGTGATGTGTGCAGGTGCGGCACACTGGACTCAGATAGGCCGAATTGTTTATGGAGCTGCTGATGAGAAGAGAGGGTTTTCACAATTTAGTGATCGTATACTCCATCCTAAAACAGAATTAATCTCCGGACTAATGGCTGCTGATGCTGCACTGCTTATGAGGGAGTTCTTTATTTCAAGGAGAAATAAAACATGACAACAAATTGAACAATTTCTAACAATTGGGTCTTATATTTGCTAGAGAAAATATTATTAACCTAAATATAAAATTATGGCATTCGAATTACCTGCGTTAGCTTACGCAACAGACGCTTTAGAACCACATATTGACAAGATGACTATGGAAATCCACCATGGAAAGCATCATCAGGCATATGTTGACAATGTAAATAAGGCATTGGCTGGTACTGAAGGAGAGAATCATAAAATTGAAGATTTGATGAAAAGTATTTCAAAGTACCCAATGGCGGTTAGAAATAACGGTGGAGGTCACTTCAATCATACACTTTACTGGTCAGTAATGTCACCAAACGGTGGTGGTGCTCCTTCAGGGGATCTGGCTAAGGCAATCGATGCTGCCTTCGGATCGTTTGATGAATTCAAGAAAAAATTTGCTGAGGCAGGTATGACCCGATTCGGATCTGGATGGTCTTGGCTTTCTGTTAGCTCTGATGGAAAATTACAGGTAAGTTCTACTCCAAACCAGGATAATCCTTTGATGGATATTGCTGAGGTAAAAGGCACTCCAATTTTAGGAATGGATGTTTGGGAGCATGCTTATTATCTTAAATATCAAAACAAACGTGCTGATTATGTTGCAGCATTTATGAATGTTGTGAATTGGAACGCTGTTGCTGATCGTTTCGCGAAAGCAAAATAATCTTATTTGGTATTATAATTGGGATGGTGATGTGTAGAAATATTCATCACCATTTCAGTTATAATTAGCTATCAAAAACTAATTCTTTGTCGTCTTTTTAGCTTATCCCCATTTATCTGGTTGTGACCTTATTGCAGGCATTTTTACAGCTGGAGCCTATGCCGGTATTTTTGTCTTTATCGTGTTTGTTGCTTTGATTGTCTTCCTGATCTCAAAATCCAGACTAAAGATTAGTTAGGATTTATATCCATTATTTCCTTTTTCTTTTTACTTCGCATTCTTTTTGGAATAGCTTCTATAATTTCTTTCTCCAGGATTACTATAAGTTTTCGTTTTAGAAAATTTCTATGCGTAACTATGCTAATTTCCCGGCTTGGCTCAGGTGATTTAAAATACCGGACCCGATCAAGCTGTTTCATAGAAAAGTCACTTATTGAGAGCTCGGGCAAAAGTGTAATACCTTTGTTCAGCTCAACCATGCGCTTAAGGGTTTCAACACTATCAGTATTGTATTCAAGCGGCTTTACCTCTCCTGTTTTCTTCCTGTTACAGATATTTAAAATTTGGTTTCGCATGCAATGGCCTTCATTTAGAAGCCAAAGATCCTCATGATTGATATCTTTTGCAGAGATGTTTTTTTTAATAATTAGAGGGCTCGATTTTGAAAGATAGACCACAAATGACTCATAAAAAAGAGGAGTCTCATTAAGGCTTTTATCTTCAATTGGTGTTGAAAGAATCCCGCAGTCAAGAAGTCCGTTTTTTAAGTCATGAACAATCTGATCAGTCATATATTCCCATATTTGCAATTGTACATCCGGATATTTTGACATGAATGCTGCTATCACTTTTGGCATAAGATAAGGGGCAATGGTCGGGATGATTCCAATCTTAAGCTCACCTGCTACTGTATTTTTTTGATTACTAATCAGCTCATTTAATTTGTGACTTTCTCTGAGTATAATCCTTGCCTGTTCTATTATTTCTAATCCAATTTCAGTTGGTATTACCGGTTGCTTACTTCTGTCAAAAAGCTTTACTCCAAGTGTTTCTTCCAGCTTTTGAACTTGCATGCTCATAGTAGGCTGAGTTACAAAACACTTCTCTGCTGCAATTCCAAAACTTCTGTATGTATCAACGGCAACAATATATTCTAATTGTACTAAAGTCATATTATAGGTTTTAGTTATGTAAATATAATTATTATTGATTATATCTATATTAAGTATTTTGTATTTTTGACAACATAAAACCAATTATAATCTGTAAAAGGGATTCAGGCAATATTGTCGGATCCCTTTTTTATACCTTAATTTATTTATTTTAAAGTCCTTGTTATTTGGAAAATTCTATTTGCCTATTTTTGAAATGAAAAGAACAAATGGAAGAATCAAAGTCAACAAGAATAAATAAATATTTAAGTGAAATTGGCCACTGCTCAAGAAGAGCTGCCGATAAACTGATTCTTGAAAGCCGTGTAACCATCAATGGTTTGGTTCCTGAGATGGGTACCAAAATATATCCCGCTGATGTGATTAGAGTTGATGGTAAGATTGTTTCTGCTCCGGAAGAAAAACATATTTATATGGCATTTAATAAACCGGTAGGGATAGTTTGTACGACCGATATTAAAGCTGAAAAAAATAATATTATTGATTTTATCAATTATCCGAAGCGTATTTTCCCGATTGGTCGTCTGGATAAGGCAAGCGAAGGCTTAATTCTTTTGACTAGTGATGGAGATATTGTTAACAAAATACTTAGAGCCAGAAATAATCATGAAAAGGAATACCTGGTTACTGTTAATAAGGAAATTAACGCAGACTTTCTGAAACGAATGAGTAACGGAATTCCAATTCTTGATACCATTACCCGCAAATGTGAAGTGGTACAATTAGACAGAAATAGGTTTAAAATTATTTTAACACAGGGTCTTAACAGGCAAATTCGTCGGATGTGTGAATATCTTGATTATAAGGTAGTTAAACTTAAAAGGGTGAGAATTATGAATATCAGACTAAATACTCCCATGGGTAAATGGAGGTATTTGACAGATGAAGAGCTTACTGAAATTACACACTTAGTTTCAGATTCTGCTAAGACTCATTCTGATTAGAATAAAAATTATCACTTAATCAGTAGATTGTTTTCCTCATTCGGAAATACAACAATTGGCTTATATTTTCTGGCTTCTTCAGCTTCCATAATAGCATAGGTTATGATTATTACCACGTCGCCTTTTACAACCCTTCGCGCTGCTGCACCGTTTAAGATAATATCACCACTTCCTCTTTTTCCCGTAATCGTATAGGTTTCAAAACGTTCTCCGTTATTATTGTTAACCACCTGTACTTTTTCACCTTCTATGATATTTGCAGCCTCCATTAAGTCCTCATCTATTGTAATACTGCCAACATAATTAAGATTTGCATCTGTTACTTTGACTCTGTGAATTTTTGATTTCAGTATATGAATTTGCATGAATAAAAGTTAAATTTTTAATGGAATTTTGATTTATTGAACTCAGTAAATTACATTCGGGGGATATTAGGGAATATTGTATTTATTGTAAAAGCGAAATATCGGGATGGTTCATTTATATTTTGCCATCAAATTTAATGCCCTGGATGTTCTTTGATCAAATTCACATTCTTCTCATTTGATCGCAATGATAAGGATTATTAACTAAAATCTATGAAAACTAAACGTAGAGATTTTCTTAAACTGAGTGGGCTCGCCGGATTAACTCTAGCTTCTGAGGGTGTTCTTGGAAGCATGAAATCAGAGTCAAATCAAACTGCTTTTCATAACAGGCTTATTAACTCAAAGCTTGAAGGTAACTTTACAGATTATCAGTCTGATGATCAGATTAAATCTGATTTTGAATTGGCAAAGAATATTTTAAGGCCCACGCCGAAACAACTGGAACGCGGCCTGGAATTGCATAAAAATTCTTTGGTGATTGACTGCTATGGCTTTATGCCCAGGGCTGCTTATGACGGACAGCAGATTAGTGCTGCCATTAATTCCAAAGCCTCAATTTTGGAAATTCAGGATATGCAGGAAGATATGTCAATGACCCGCTTCATTCATAACCCTAAAGAACGGCAGGAGTTTGAAAATGCATGGAAAGCGGCAGGTGTAACTTGTATTATTCAAAATGCCGGGGAAGAGGGAAATGAAATTAAGCGATTGCTCAAACGTTTAGCACATTTTACTCATGCTACCGATATGATGAGTGAATTTGTAAGAAAGGCTGCCACGCCAAAAGATATTATTCAAGCCCAAAAGGAAAATCGACATGCTTTATATTTTTCTGGAAATGGGGTGCCTTTACCCCAGGATTGGATTTCAGTTGAAGATGAATTGAGATATATCAGTGTGTTTTTTCATTTAGGTATCAGAATGATGCACCTTACCTACAATCGCAGGAATGTGATTGGGGATGGTTGTGCAGAGGTAGCGAATGGCGGACTAAGTGATTTTGGCCGTGCAGTAGTTAAAGAGATGAATCGTGTGGGTGTTATTGTAGATATTGCACATTCAGGATGGCAAACAAGTTTGGAAGCTGCTCAATTATCTGCTAAGCCTATGGTAGCAAGCCATACCACTGTAGCAGCCATTAAAAAACATATTCGTTCCAAGCCAGATAATGTCATTCGCGCAATTGCAGATACTGGTGGATATATCGGAATTTGCTGTATTCCCAGATTTTTAGGAGGCACTGGTGATATAGTTCAGATGATGAAGCATATAGATTATGTTGTTAAAAAGTTTGGTAGTGATCATGTGGCAATTGGTACTGATATATCCTATACTTCGCAATTTGCTTCGGATGAAAATAGAATCATTCCGAGTTATAGGCAGGAAAGGACACGCTGGGAAGCACTCTGGCCTGCAGATGATTTCAAAGAAACTCCTGAGATGATAAAAAGTATGGCCTGGACTAATTGGCCTCTATTTACTGTAGGAATGGTTCAAATGGGGTATTCTGATGATGACATTCAAAAGATTCTATCGGGAAACAGCATGAGGGTTGCAAACGCAGTTCTTTCCTGAAAACCTGGATAGGTTTATTAGAAATTATTTAACGTGAGTGCGATTTAAAATCTTGCTGGGCTACGTTTCGACTGAAGTTTTTCTCTCCTTTTAGAAAGCAGGGCCTGTTTCTCTTCGCTTATGACAGCCCCGTGTTCTGCCCTATTTTTTTGCGGGGAATTTAACAGATATAATGAAATTCTTATTGCAAAAAAGATAGAGCTGCCACTCGGGTTTATTTCAAAAGCAAATGGTCCTTTTGCCGGGCTGTCCTTGCTGGCGCACGCGTGTGTTTCTTAATTTATTACATGGTACGAGCTACACACGCTCAACAGCAACAGAATGAGGTTCCGACTTTCGCTGGATCCGATAGCTATCGGATGACAATGATTTCTTGCCGGAAATACCCGTAGGAAAGGGCTAAACTAAGCTATGAAACACAGGTATTGGTTTCAAAAATCAAATAATACGACTTCAGATCATCAGGAAATCAATTAGAATGAGATTTTTTACTCTTCCTTATATCGAACTCAAGTTATTGCTGTTTTTAAGCGGATATTTGAGGGCCATAAACAGACTTAGAAATAAGCCTACCAGAAATAAGCCGCCCATATATCCGAAAACTGCATATTTTTCTTTTGCTACCTCTCTTCCAAGTTCTGGTCCATAAATTGCTGCCAGTAACCATACAAAAGGATATAGAAACCCACCTATCGCTGTAGCGTAAGAAGTAACATTTTTTAACCCTTCAGGAGCTGATAAAAAGGATATAAAAAGTAATACACCCATTACCATTGCTCCTATGCCAGTTGCATGAAAGTGAAATCTTTGATAATATCTCCAGTTTTTATCACTCTCTGCTTTCAATACTGAATCTTTTTCCGCTGCATCCTGAATAAGATTGATCTTTTCATTTTTGCTTAAGCCTTCCTTGATTTTGTCTTTAAAGAAATCTTCGTTAGCTCCGAAAATAATAGAAATAAATACTCCGCAAATGAGTGTGAGTATAGCAATTACAAAAGGAATTCTACTGATCATGATAAGTGTTTTTATATACAACGTCAGTTCTATACAATCATTGTCCTTTATTCTAAGTTTACCTAGAGATAGTCTGCTAAAATCAAAATCAATTGCCGCTTAACTTGATCCAGAAACCAAAAGCCAAGAGCAAAGACAGATTGTAGTCAATTCTGGATTAGTATTATCTTGATTCTATTTACTAGATCTTGTAACTTCTTAGTTCAAATAAGAAGGCCTTCTTATTTCAAAATCAGGAGGGCAAAAATCTTTGGCTGAACACGACTTTATTTTAAATTGCAACTGCTCTTTTGGCCAGACTAAACCATCCTGTAAAAAATAGTACCAGTTAAAATAGACCTGTTCTATAAATCAATGGTTACGAGTTAATTAAATTATTGCATTATCTGCTAACATAGATTTAAAGGAATTTAATTTAAGATTTTTACCCCGATCAATTTTAATTAAATTAATGTTTTAATTGCTCGAAAACTTTACTATTTTTTTTGTTCTTTTGTACGCTTAAAATTAATCCACTGATAAAATCAATCATCCTTTTACTATTTATAGTTTTTGTTTTGATGCCAATAGATTCTTTGGCTCAAAACAGCAACGTAACAATCCGTAACGGCACGACCACCAATGGAACTTGGGCTTTTGCATCAGGGACTTACACGTTTACACCGAATGCGGATAATGCGACGGTGAATTTCACGGACATCCAGAATTATCTGAATAGTTCTAACGTGACGATTTTAACGGCAAGGCCGGCTG
>JAURKO010000012.1 GCA_030831705.1 Daejeonella sp.
CCGTAGGTGATTTTAAACAAACCCGAATGGCAGCTCTATCTTTTTTGCAACAAGAATTTCAACCGCAATAAACAAACAGACTTTCAAGAATTATAATTTTGTAAATTGTCCAATTGTTAATTCAATTATTTCAATGTCACAAAAATCGATAAAATTAATATCCCTCGGACTAATTCTACTTGCAGTTTCCTGCTCTTCCGGTCCGTACGGACCAACGAACAAGGTCTATAAAAAGCAAACTAAGGAATTAAGTAAAACAATGCGAGCAATACCAGTAAATTCTACAGGACAAGACTTTGTAGGAACTACTAATTTTGGCCTCCGGAAACCAAATTATGTGATTATTCACCATACGGCGCAAAATTCTACCGAACAAACTCTTAAAACATTCACTACTGCTAAAACTCAGGTTAGCGCTCATTATGTAATCGGAAAGGATGGTGTGATTTATCAAATGCTTAATGATTATTTAAGGGCATGGCATGGTGGAGCAGCAAAATGGGGAAATCTGACTGATATCAATTCTTCATCAATCGGAATAGAACTTGATAATAATGGCTTTGAGCAATTTTCAGAATCGCAAATCGAGGGCCTTTTAACTGTTCTGTCTAAACTAAAAAAGACACACAATATTCCTCCTGCAAACTTCATAGGACATTCAGACATTGCACCAGGCAGGAAAGTAGATCCAAATATAAATTTCCCCTGGAAAAAACTTGCAGAAAATGGTTATGGCCTATGGCCTGATCAAGTGATTACAGATTCTGTTCCTGAATCATTTAATCCGATTGAGGCACTCCGTATTATTGGTTACGACATCAAAAATCCGGAGAACGCCATTAAATCATTTCAACTTCATTTTGTGCAGAAAGAATTAACCGGTATTTTGAATGAAGAAGAAAAACAAATTCTCTTTAACCTTTATAAGAAATACTTATAGTTTTAGGATTTTTGAGATTCTTTTGCCCAGGCATCTTTTAGTGTAACTGTTCTATTGAAGATTGGCTTACCCGGTGTTGAATCACTATCTAGACTAAAATATCCTTTACGGATGAACTGGTAACCTTTTTCTAACTCAGCATTCATCAAATCGGGCTCAATAAAAGCCTTGTTGATTACCGTTAAACTATTCGGATTAATATACTCTTTAAAATCACCCGCCTCATTGGAAGGATCTTCAACCTTGAATAATCGGTCATATAAGCGTATTTCTGCGGTTTCAGCTGCTATAGCACAAACCCAATGTATGGTTCCTTTTACATTAATTCCACTGGTATCCGTGCCGCTTCTCGATTCAGGGATATAAGTACAGTGAATTTCGGTAACATTCCCGCTCTCATCCTTTAAAAAACTATCACAGCGAATAATGTAAGCATGTTTTAAACGGACCATTAAGCCAGGACCTAGTCTGAAATACTTTTTGGAAGGTTCTTCCATAAAGTCATCCCGCTCAATCCACAACTCAGAACTAAATGGAATTTGACGAAATCCATCCCCATCTTCAAGCTCTGGATTGTTTTCACCCTCCATTAATTCGGTCTTACCTGCCGGGTAATTATTGATGATTAGTTTTAAAGGATCAAGTACAACCATTCTCCGCCATGCACTTTTATTCAGATCCTCGCGGATACAAAACTCCAGTAAACTTAAATCGATTAAATTTTCACGCCTTGCTATTCCAATTCGCTCACTAAAATTCCGGATAGAAAGTGGGGTATAACCACGACGGCGCAATCCACTGATTGTAGGCATTCGCGGATCATCCCAACCGCTCACATATTTTTCATTTACAAGCTGAAGTAATTTTCTTTTACTCATCACTGTATAATTCATATTCAGACGAGCAAATTCATATTGCTTAGAAGGAAAAATACTTAATTTTTGAATAAACCATTCATAAAGCGGACGATGAGGAACAAACTCGAGGGTACAAATAGAATGAGTAATTTCCTCAATAGAATCTGACTGTCCGTGTGCAAAATCATACATTGGGTAAATACACCATTGATTACCAGTTCGATGATGCTGTGCATGTTTGATACGGTACATCAAAGGATCTCTCAAATGCATAATGGGTGAAGCAAGATCAACTTTAGCCCTGAGCACCAAAGCTCCTTCTGGGTGTTTGCCCTCCTTCATTTCTCCAAAAAGAAGTAAATTCTCGTCTATACTACGGCTCCGTGAAGGGGTTGGAGTTCCGGGTTCTGTCGGACTACCTTTGGCAGTTGCAATTTCCTCAGCAGTGGAATCTTCAACATAAGCCAGACCCTGTTTAATTAATTGTACTGCAAAATCATATAATTGCTCGAAATAATCTGATGAATATAATTCCTTGTCCCATTTAAAACCTAACCATTGAATATCTTTTTTTATACTTTCAACATATTCAACATCTTCGGTAGTAGGATTCGTGTCGTCAAACCTGAGATTAGTTTTACCATTATATTTTGCGGCGATGCCGAAATTCAGACAGATTGATTTAGCATGACCAATATGTAAATACCCGTTTGGTTCAGGAGGAAAACGGGTGAGCACACGGCCATTGTTTTTACCATTTCGGATATCATCTTCGATGATCTCTTCTAAAAAATTTAACGATTTTTCTTCGCTCATACACAGATTTCGAGTTTGTAAAAATAACAAAATTTATTTGCGTGGATAGCTTAATCGTATGCCTGATAAATTCAAATAGTTCCATTTTAGAAATGGGGGCACAATACAATTTTCTTATTACTTTTATATAAATATGTCAGAATCAATAAATCGCCCAATCAGGGTACTGGTGGCCAAAGTTGGACTCGACGGACATGACCGTGGAGCAAAGATCATTGCAAGTACATTGCGGGATGCAGGAATGGAAGTTATTTATACCGGGTTGCGCCAAACTCCAGAAATGGTGGTAAATACCGCCCTCCAGGAAGATGTTGATGCAATAGGAGTTTCCATTTTATCTGGTGCCCACATGACTGTTTTTCCTAAAATCATGCAATTCATGAAAGAAAAAGGCTTGACAGATGTTCTTGTAACAGGTGGTGGAATAATTCCTGAAAATGATATGAAAACATTACATGATATCGGAATAGGTAAACTTTTTCAACCTGGTACACATACTGGAGATATAGTAGCTTATATTCGAGATTGGGTGCGAGAAAACAGAACTTTCTGATCAAACGTATCAATTCAACATTAGGGCACTGATCCACATAATCATAATTTCTAAAATAATGAACTATACGAACCTGCTCATAGAAAATCGTGATCGAATTTTATACATTACTATCAATCGCGAAAACAAACTTAATGCATTGAATAAGGCTACTTTAGCTGAACTTCACGATGTCATTACAAGCACAAGCCATGATGAGCAAGTGGGAGGAATTATAATTACAGGTGCCGGTGAGAAAGCCTTTGTTGCTGGTGCAGACATTTCTGAATTCTCAGATTTCAACGCAGATGAAGGTCGCGAACTTGCACGTGAGGGCCAAAGCAAAGTATTTGACGTAATTGAAAACAGTGAAAAGCCGATAATTGCCGCATTGAATGGATTTGCACTTGGCGGCGGACTTGAGTTGGCCATGGCGTGCCATATTCGTATTGCACTAATTACTGCCAAAATGGGTCTGCCAGAAGTAAGTCTGGGTTTAATCCCTGGATATGGCGGAACGCAACGCTTATCACACCTCGTTGGAAAAGGTAAAGCAATGGAAATGATACTCTCTGCCGACATGATCAATGCCGAAGAGGCATTCAGAATCGGACTGATTAATCATATCGCAGAACCTGAACAACTCCTTCAAAAAGCAGAGGAAATATTAAAGAAAATTATGACACGTTCTCCGTTTGCAGTTGGATGTGCAATCAGGGCAGTAAATGCAGCATTTAACGAGGGGGTAAACGGGTATGAAACAGAGATTGCCGAATTCTCAAACTGCTTTGATTCGGAAGATTTTAAAGAAGGAATAGCCGCTTTCATTCAAAAGCGTAAGGCCGTTTTTAGTGGAAAATAATAACGGAGAATTTTTACAATGAATAGCGAAAATTGCCAGTTATGAAATGCTGTTTATGAAAATGTAATAACTCGAATTAAGTTTGCGTTTAGTACAACTGTTACAAGAAATTCTAAGAGCTATAATTCTGAGCGTATACGCTTGGAAGTTAAAATTGAACCAATTATGAATGTACTCAGATAGGTAGATTTCACAAAAATAAAGGCTCTAAAGATGCCCAATAAACCCTTACTCTAGACGAAAATGTAGAATTTAATCTGAAATAGGTAATTTAGTCGGTATTGCTATTCATCTAATTCTATTATAACATCCTGATAACTATTTACGTTTAATAATATATTCATAAACATAAGCTATATTGATAATCTAAGATTTTAAAAATAATATTAATCCTTATAAACCGTTTTTTTAAATAATAGAACTATGAGCGACAACTCCAAAATTTTAGTAGCGCTACTGGCAGGAATGGCAGCAGGCGTAGCAATAGGAATATTATTTGCTCCTGATAAAGGATCAGAAACACGTGATAAATTGAACGATTCGCTAAAAAATCTTGGCGATAGCATCAAAGACCGAGTAGCAGAAGAGATTGAAAACCTCTCAGAAATCAAGGAGAAAGTTGCTGAGAATATCCGGTCAACAATACATTCAGTGGAAAATGATTATAATCAGGTAAAAGCAGATGTTAGCAATGCTTCCGAACAAACTGAGCGTACGTTAAATAAGGTTAAAAATTCTTAAAATCTTTATGGATAATGGAAGAGCCAGAAATTGATTCAAAAAATATCATTGATAAAGTTAAAGAATACATCCATATCCAGACAGAGTTAGCTGTTCTCAGTGCCTTAGACAAAGGATCAAAATTATTTGCCGGCTTACTTACCAACGGACTGGTATTAATTTTTACAGCTCTTGCATTTTTATTTGGCAGC
>JAURKO010000013.1 GCA_030831705.1 Daejeonella sp.
GATTGAGGAGCTGATGCACCAGTACAAAGTTTTTCATTTGAATTTGAGATTCAATTTTATTTGGATATTATGGACTCTGCAGCTAACCTTCCAGACTTCATCGCAGCATTGATGGAGCCATTTAACAAATGATCTCCGCATGCAAATATAGAGTCATTTATTCGCAAAGATGAATATTCAATATCATTTTTAACATTTCTATTATCAGGAAGCGCATAAGGAATATGATAGGTATATAAATGTTCCCAACTTAAACAGTCGGGATACCAAAATTTCAATTCCTCCTTTATTTTAAATTCAAGTAAATCGGACTTTGTAAATGATTGATTATCAGTTAGCGAAACAGAAATAAGTGATTTGCCAACTGGAGCATACGCAGATGAAACATTACTGATTACCGATAAATTATTCACCAGCCTGTCAGGATTCGCATTCAAAGCGATTAATGGTTTACTGTAAGGTGAACTATCTGCTGAGAAATACATGCAAGTCACCGATTTCTTTTCGATAGTTCTCGCTTGAAATGGTAAAGGCATACAATCAGCTGAAGTCGCAATCAAAATGTTCGCTGCTTCATAGATTTTTCCGGAAGCCGTTTCAACCTTCGAACCACTTATATTGGATACCTTTTCATTCAAAATCAATTCCTCTTTTGTAAGTCCGGAAGCAAGCTGTGCAGAGATCATTCCCATTCCTCTTTCTGGGATTGCGGTATCCGCCTCACTGAACATTTTAAATACAAACTCAAACATTCGGGAGGAAGTGCTCAATTTTTGTTCTAAATAAATTCCTGAAAGGAACGGAGAAAAAAAATTCGAAATAATTCTTTCACTGAAACCTGCAGTTCTTAGATATTCCAAACTAGTTATTTCCGGTTTTGAAAAAATCTCTTCAATGCTATTTGACGATAGCTTTAACCTTAGTATAAGCAGCCTTAATTTATCTTTAAAACTACCTGCCGGAGATTTAAGCGTACGAAACAATGATCCAAACTCCCGAAGAGGGTCCCCTATTTCATCGATCCCCGAGCTATTAAGAATGATAGATCCTGGACTAAATGAACGCAAATTCAGGGCTTTGTAATCAAGAAAGTTCTTTGCTTCAGGATACCCGGTTAATAACACCTGAAATCCTCTGTCAAGTAAAAAGCCTTTAAAATTATCTGTTCTGACTCTTCCACCGGGGGCATCGGCTGCTTCTAAAATAGTTATTTTCCGGCCTGCTGATTTTAACACCTTAGCAGCGGTTAAACCTGCAATGCCTGCTCCTATTATTATAGTATCAGTTCGGGAGTTACTCAAAATATGAATCAGATTTTAGGAATAACGAATCAGATAAATTTTGCATAAGCCAATCGACCTAAATGTTCCGTTGTAAAATAACTATCTAAACCCGCAACAGTTACCGTTCCAGCCTTTATATGATCTACATACCCATCGCTGGCTACAATTCCATCCTTCAATAAAACATGAATAATCTCACCTATCAAAAGTTTTGTGTTATTAATTGAAATGTCAATGATCTCCCTCATTTCCAAACCAATCATAATACTTGATTCGGCAACAAATGGAGCCTTAAAATCATCATAATAAGACTCCTTGAATCCACAGGGCTCAAATTCCGAATATCCTGAAGGATATCTGGCACTTGTTTGGTGAGCTTTTTCAAACCATTCTGGTAATACATTGTTTATTGTATACTGCCCGGTTTGTTTAATATTATTTAAAGTGTCGTGATCGTCTCCATCCGGTCTGAATATCATTCCAAGTAATGGAGGATTGGCTCCAAGATGAAAAATAGAATTAAAAAGCGCCAAATTAGTAACACCATTATTGTTCGTAGTACCAATCATCTGAAGACATTTATACCCCGGCAAACTATTGATGAAAGTAGTCCGGTAGCGCTTTTCCATTGCTGAGATATGGCTTTGATTAAAGTTCATAGTCTACGATGTTTTTAAATTTCCCATACCACCATCTACTCCTAAAACCTGACCGCTGACCCATGCGCTGTCATCTGAAAGCAAAAACGAAATAGAAGAAGATATATCTTCAGGTTTTCCGATTCTGCCAAGTGGATGACGTTTCGCAGAAGCTTCACGTTTTTCGGTTGTGCTGAGCAAATTACCGGCAAGCGGTGTATCTGTTAAAGAAGGTGCAATCACATTAACTCTGATATTTTGAGCAGCAAACTCAGCAGCAAGTGATAAAGCCAGACTTTCCAAGCCCCCTTTAGCGGCAGCAATACTTGCATGGTATGGCATACCGGTTCTTGCGGCTACTGAACTGAGTAATACTATGGATGCACCTGCAGCATTTCTTAAAGCTTTATAAGCCAACTGTATGCAGCGAGCAGCACCAAAAACATTTAGTTTATAATCATTGATAAAATCTTCTTCAGTATACCGGCTAAATGGTTTTAGATTAATACTTCCAACAGCATAAACAAGTCCGTGCAAATTTTCGGGAAGATTTTCAGATAGCACACTTATATCTGATAAAACATCAACAGGGATATGAATAACCCCTTTGGGCCATTCATCAGATTGAGTTCTTGAAGCATTGTATAACTGTGCTCCTTGAGATGCAAGCAATTTTACCAGACTTAGTCCGATACCCGAACTCCCCCCTACAACAAGTATGTTTTTACCTTTAAAATCCATTATCCAATATGCTTTAAAAATTCATTTCTAGTATCGGGGGACAAAAAACGTCCACTATAGTCAGCAGTTACAGTAGAACTATTCATATCCCGGATACCCCTTGAAGATACACAATGATGATGAGCATCGATCACAACAGCCACATCTTCTGTGCTCAGGGCAGCCTTAATCTCATTTGCAATTTGCATGGTAAGCCTTTCCTGAACTTGGGGACGCTGAGAATAATATTGTACGATACGGTTAAGTTTAGACAAACCAATTACTTTACCGTTACTCATGTAAGCAATGTGTGCTTTTCCGGTAATAGGTACAAAATGATGCTCACAATTACTGTAAACAGCAATATTACGCTCCACAAGCATTTGATTATACTTGTAATGGTTATCAAAAAGCGTAA
>JAURKO010000081.1 GCA_030831705.1 Daejeonella sp.
AAACTGTTGATCGTCCGAATATTGGTTTCCAGGCAGATATGTCGCATACATTTTTATATCTCCTTGGCTATAACTCACCTGAAGATCGCATTTTACCATTAGATTATCAGTGGGATGACCGTGAAGCGCTGACCGAGGGTCTAAAAAAATTAACCTCAGCATTACGTCCATGGACATTAGATTTTCACGTTGCCCAGAATGATGGAACAGCTTATGGTTCCGGTTCACATGATAAAACCGGTAGACATTGCCAGGCTACAGATCCTAATGGCAAATTAGATATTGCAATTGATGCCGGACATTGGCTCAGGAATGAAAATGGAGAATTGACTAAAGCTTTTAAACACATCTGCTGGGATGGTTGCATGTTCCCAAATGCTGTTTTAGAGCAACAAAAAACATGGAATGATATTTTGGCGGCAATGATCAAAGTTCGCAATTTGAACAGCTGGTCTTAATCAATAATTTTAATTTTTCAGAATATAACGATGGCTAATAAAAAAGAATTAAGAATCGGGTTAATTGGATGTGGCTTTATGGGCCGAACCCATTCAAACGGTTATAAACGAGTTGGTGATTTTTTCCCTGAACTGGACTATCGTCCGGTTTTAAAAGCAGTTTGCTCCCGCAGTAAGGACAAAGTTCAGGCATTTGCTGAACAATGGGGTTATGAATCATTTGAAACAGATTGGAAAGTATTGATTGCACGTAATGATATTGATGCGGTTGACATTTGTGCACCAAATAATATGCATGCCGAAATTGCTATAGCTGCGGCGGCGGCTGGCAAAATGATCCTATGTGAAAAGCCTCTTTCAAGGACTTTAGCGGAAGGAGTAGCGATGGTAGAGGCGATTGAAAAAGCAGGTGTAGCCAATACGGTTTGGTATAATTATCGCCGTGTTCCCGCTGTTACATTGGCTAAACAAATTGTTGATTCTGGCAAACTGGGCAAAATATTTCATTACAGAGCTAACTTCCTACAAGACTGGACAATCAATGCTGATCTGCCTCAGGGTGGTGAAGGTTTATGGCGCCTGGATGTTGATGCTGCAGGTTCCGGTGTTACGGGTGATCTGCTCGCACATTGTATTGATACCGCCATTTGGTTAAACGGAGGGATTAAAGATGTTTCTGCACTTACTGAAACTTTTGTTAAGGAACGCATGCATCAGCTGACCGGTAAAAAGGAAAAAGTAGGAATTGACGATGCCTGTATTTTTCATTGTCACTTCAACAACGGATCTCTGGGGCTGTTTGAATCTACGCGGTATGCAAGGGGACATAAGGCATTGTACACTTTTGAAATAAATGGTGAACATGCTTCTATTCGCTGGGATCTGCACGACCTAAATCGACTGGAATATTTTGATCATGCTGATGATTCAATTGTCCGTGGATGGCGTTCTATTCATGTAACTGATGGCGATCAACCTTATATGGACAAATGGTGGGTTCCAGGACTTTCAATTGGTTATGAACATTCATTTGTGCATCAGGTTGCTGATTTTCTGAAATGTCTCGAAACCGGTGAGTCATGCTCTCCAACCTTTAAAGAGGCCCTGGAAACTCAAAAAGTATGTGAAGCGGTAATTGATTCTGCAAATTCAAGAAGCTGGAAAACTATTTAAGCAGTTTTGTTTTCAGAATATCTTATCATTAAATCTTAATCCATTTTATAGCTATTGATCATGTTCAAGAAATATAATTCAATTCAAGGGTATTTATTAATGGGAATTCTCCCTCTTTTTATAATCCTTGCAGGTTATAAAATGGTAGATGTTACTACGGCCAAACAAAAAGGCTTCGTTCAAATTTTTGATGGTAAGACCCTCAAGGGTTGGGAAGGTGATCCGACATACTGGAGGGTTGAAAACGGTAATATTGTAGGAGAAATAACGCCAGCTACCCTACTTAAACGTAATTCATTTTTGATTTGGCGGGGTGGAATGCCGGGTGATTTTGAACTTACTTTAGAGTTCAAAATCGCACAGGCTGGCAATAGCGGAATAAATTACCGGAGTGAAGAACTGAAAGATATCCCCTTTGCATTAAAAGGTTACCAGTTAGATATTGATGGTGCAAACCGTTATACCGGCCAAAACTATGAAGAGCGTGGAAGAACTACCTTAGCCTACAGAGGTCAAAAGACAGTAATAAATGCTCAAAATGTTGAAAACGCTGTTGGTTCAGTACAGTCAAAAATTAAAAATAATGCATGGACTGATTTAACTGTTGCAGGTTCTTTAGGTGAATCTGATGCCTTATTACAAAAAATTAAAAGTGAGGATTGGAATACCTGCAGACTGGTAGCAAAAGGCAATACTTTAAAACACTATATCAATGGAGTATTGATGAGTGAAGTTATGGATAATGACCTAGTTAATGGAAAGTCTAAAGGTATGTTAGGAATGCAGGTTCATGTTGGGCCGCCAATGAAAGTTGAGTATCGTAAAATTATGATCAAGCAATAAAGCAAAGGCATGAAGAAAAATCTTTTTTTAGTTATCATGATATTGTTAGCAATATCAAGTTCAATACTTATCGAAGCTTGTACTTCGGCAAGTTCAAAACAGGTTTATAACCTTTCTGATACCTTGTTAACTGAAGACCAGAAACGTCTTTCTTCAAATGCTTTAAAAGGCCTTGTAATTAGTCCGGGTTTGAAAATCCAAACTATGGCAACTGAACCAACATTAATAAATCCAACAAACATTGATGTAGATGAACGCGGTAGAGTATGGGTAACCGAAGCTTATAATTATCGTTTTAAAATCAACAATAATCAACCAAAGACTGAAGGTGATCGCATCTTAATCCTGGAGGATAAAGATGGAGATGGCCTACTCGAAAGCAGTAAAGTATTTTACCAGGCTCCTGAAATAAATGCCCCCTTAGGAATATCAGTTTTGGGTAACAAGGTAATTATATCTCAAAGCCCCTACGTATGGATATTGCATGATGATAATGGTGATGATAAAGCAGATCGCAAAGAAATACTCTTCCAGGGTATTGGCGGAGAGCAGCATGACCATGGTATGCATTCTTTTACATTCGGACCTGATGGCAAACTTTATTTCAATTTTGGCAATTCAGGACAAACTTTAAAGGATAAAAATAATCAGGTTGTGTTAGATCAGGATGGAGATGAAATTGGACCCGGAAAGTACCGTGAGGGAATGGTTTTCCGGTCTGATCAGGATGGCTCAAATGTAGAATGTTTGGGACATAATTTCCGAAATAATTTTGAGCTTGCTGTAGATAGCTATGGTACAATCTGGCAAAGCGATAATGATGATGATGGCAACCGTGGTGTGCGGATTAACTATGTGATGGATTATGGAAACTATGGCTACAAAGATGAAATGACCGGCGCAGGCTGGCAGGCAAAAAGAACCAATCTTGAAGATTCTATTCCGCTTCGTCATTGGCATTTAAATGATCCCGGAGTAGTCCCAAATCTATTGCAAACCGGAGCGGGTTCTCCAACAGGGATTTTACTTTATGAAGGTTCATTACTCCCAGAGCCTTTTCAAAATCAAATAATTCACTCCGATCCCGGTCCGAATGTGGTCCGCTCCTACCCTGTAAAGAAGAATGGAGCAGGATATACCGCAGGAATAATTAATATTATAAAGGGTGAAAAGGACCAATGGTTCCGTCCTTCGGATGTTTGTATTGCTCCGGATGGATCACTTATTGTTGCTGATTGGTACGATCCAGGAGTTGGAGGTCACAGGGTTGGGGATTTACAAAGGGGCCGTATTTACAGAATTGCTCCTGATGTTTCAGAATATAAAATTCCGCAACAGGATTACAGCACTCCAAAAGGAGCTATTACAGCACTCCAGAATCCGAATCTTGCTGTAAGAAGACATGCATGGCTAGCCCTGCATGAAATGGGTAAAAAAGCAGTTCCTTCGCTAGAAAAACTATGGAGAGGTTCAGCAAATCCAAGAATGCGAGCCAGAGCATTTTGGGTATTGGTGAAAATGCCTTCCGGAAAGAAATACATCAATGAGGCAATAACAAATTCTAATCCTGATATCAGAATAACGGGCTTAAGAGCTGCCAGACAATTAAAACTGGATATTATTCCGCTAGTTAACAAATTAATTAATGACCAGGACCCACAAGTCAGAAGAGAATTAATCTTAGCATTGAGACATAACAAATCCGTCGAAGCCCCTGAATTATGGGCTAAGCTAGCCATTCAGCATGATGGTACAGACAGATGGTATTTAGAAGCACTGGGTATTGGAGCCGACAAACAATGGGATAGTTTCTTTGAAGCCTATCTGAAGCTAAATAAAACTCCATTACTCAATCCCGGAGGAAGAGATATAATTTGGAGGGCACGTACTGAAAAGACCCAGCCACTCTTGGCACAACTAGCTTCTGATAATCAGACTGAACTCAAATCCAGATTACGGTATTTCAGAGCATTCGACTTTCAAACCGGACCATATAAATCAAAAACTCTTGCAAAAATGATCGTCGATAACCCGACAGGAAATATCGAGTTTAAAAGTCTGGTTTTAAGCCATCTGGATCCAAAAGAAGTAAAACAATCTCCGCAGATAAACAAAACCTTAATGGAGGTTTTAGAAGCTGTTTCAGGAAAGGTTGAATACGTGGATTTGGTAAGAAGGTATCAACTTCAAAGTGAAACTACAAACCTTGTTGAATTGCTTATCGCACAATCAAATGAACAGATTGGTATCGACGCTGCTAGATTATTACTGGAGTTAAAAGGAAGTTCTGCACTGAATAAGGTGTTAAACGGTTCTGATTCAAATCGGATTAACTCTTTATTAACAGCCCTCGGAGGTGTCGGAAATACCGAGTCTATTTCAATATTAGAGAATATTGCCCTTTTAAATAACCAAACTAATTTGATCCGCGGAAAAGCGGCTGAAATGATAGGAAAAAGTCGTTCTGGTGAAGATCGCGCCTTAGAGTTATTGCGAACAAAAAAGGCACCTGCAGAACTTGTTACCTATTTTGTTTCCGGACTAAAAGGAAGCAGACGTAAAGCTGTTTATGATGAATCCTTGACTTTTTTACCTGAGGCAGTCAAGAATATCAATCAAAAGTCATCAATAACGTTAAATGAATTACTCACTTTAACAGGAAATACCAGAAATGGTGCAGCAGTTTTCAAAAGATCGTGTAATGTTTGCCATCAGGTGGGCAATGAAGGCCAAGATGTTGGTCCGAAGTTAACAGAAATTGGTTCTAAATTACCCAAAGAAGGATTATTTGATGCCATAATGAGACCATCAGCGGGGATTAGTTTTGGATTTGAAACCTGGCAAATCGAGATGAAAGACGGCACAAGTATCTTGGGAATTATTTCAAGCAGAACTGCATCAGAAATTGAGATAAAATTACCCGGAGGAATAAATCAAAAAATCTTAACCAGCACTATTAAAACAACAAAACTTTTGTCTGAATCGATGATGCCTGAAGGAATGCATGAAACTATGACCAAGCAGGAGCTCGCAGATATTATTCAATACATGGCTGATCTAAAGAAAAAAGGATAAAAATATCTGATTTTCACTACTCAAAATATCATGAATTAATTGCTCATTATCAAACCGTTAACACACAATAAAAAATGAAATTCGGCATTAATACTTTTCTGTTTACCTCTCCATTTACAAATGCGAGTGTTGATTTATTTCCAAAATTTAAAGCCTGGGGTTTTGATTCTGTTGAAATTTCAATTGAGGACCCCTCACATATTGATCCACACATAATTAGAAAGGCCCTGGATGAAAACGGTTTAAAATGTGGTTCAATATGCGCAGCTATGGGACCTGGTCGTGATCTTAGGGGAACTCCTGAAGACCAGCAGACAGCCATTAACTATATAAAAAGTATACTTGACATGATGCCTGTTTTAGGCTGTGGTATACTCATTGGTCCGCTTTATTCGGCAGTAGGAAGAGCTGAATTAGTAAGTAAGGAGGATTATGCCAAACAATGGGCTACTGTTGCAGGGCATTTAAAAATGCTTGCTGATTATGCCGAAAATTTAGGTCTCAAAATGGCAATCGAACCTTTGAACAGATATGAAACTGACTTTATCAATACCTGTGAACAAGGATTAAAAATGGTTAATCAGGTGAACAGCAAAGCTTTGATGCTTCAGCTGGATACCTATCATATGAATATTGAAGAAAAAGACCCCTACCAGGCTATTTTAAATGCTGGAAGTAAATTAGGACACTTCCACGCCTGCGGATCAGACCGTGGAACACCTGGGGGTGATCAGATCAATTGGGACAGAATTAGTTCCGCCTTACATCAGGTGAAGTATGATGGTGAAGTTGTTATCGAATCCTTTATTCCGGATATCGAGATGATTGCTAAAGCTGCATCAATCTGGAGACAATTTGAACCATCACAGGAGGATATTGCGATAAAGGGATTGAAATTTTTAAAATCCTGTTTAATTAAATAAAGTCTGAATTGGAACAGATATTAACTCTATAAAACCTCGATCACTATTTTACAGAAAAATATCACCCCATTCTATTTTTAAAAAACATCAAACAGGAAAAAGAAATCTGATATCAATTCTTTATATTGGTAAAGTAGAGTAATCTTCCCAATGTTGTTTTTTTTATATTTTTTATCTAAAACCTTTTGTTATGGATTCAAGACGTAATTTTTTGCAAAAAATTAGCGCTTCAGTACTCACATTATCAATATCCGGTAATGCTATTGCCAGTGCCAAAGATTTTTTTAATCAGCCCTACGAAGGACCAGTTCTTCGGGTTGCAATCATGGGCCTGGGCAGTTACGGCACGAGGGTAGCAGATGCTATGCAGGCCTGCGCAAAGGCTAAATTGGTTGGGGTTATTAGTGGTACACCCGCTAAAATTAAAAACTGGCAAAGCAAGTATAATATTCCTGCAAGTAATTGTTACAATTACGAAAATTTCGACCTGATCAAAGATAATTCTGAGATTGATGCGGTATATGTCATTACACCAAATGCCCTACATCACGATCAGGTAATACGGTTAGCCAAGGCTGGTAAACATGTTATTTGCGAAAAACCAATGGCCTTGAATGCGAAAGAGGGGCAAGAAATGATTGATGCCTGTAAAAAAGCGAATGTTAAGTTATTGGTAGGATACAGAATGCATTTTGAACCTAAAACCTTAGAAGTAATCAGAATGCGCAAAGAAGGTGAATTAGGTAAAGTCATGTTTTTCCAGGGTTTATGTGGATTCAAAATTGGCGACCCTACGCAGTGGCGATTAAATAAACAATTAGCTGGAGGTGGTTCATTGATGGATATTGGAATTTATGCTATTAATGGCGCCCGTTATATGGTTGGTGAAGAGCCAGTTTGGGTTACTGCACAGGAAGCCAAGACAAATCCTGAGAAATTCAAAGAAGGTGTGGACGAAACTATACAGTTTCAATTGGGATTCCCTGGTGGTGCTGTAGCGTCTTGCTTATCAAGCTACAATATTAGTAACCTGGATCGCTTTTTCTTAACTGCTGAAAAAGGATTTGCAGAATTACTTCCATCAACAGGTTATGGACCTATCAAGGGGCGTACAAACAAAGGTGAATTAAATTATACCCATATTACTCACCAAACTGTACAGATGGAAAAAATGGCCGGAATCATTTTGTCAGGGGAAACAGCCCTGGTACCTGTAGATGGCGAAGAAGGTTTGAAAGACCTAAAAATTATTGATGGCATCTATTTAGCATTGAAAACGGGGAAAAAAGTCAATTTAAAACTGTAATTTCTTTACCTCAATAGCCCGTTTATCATAAAATACCCAAGAATATGACGATAAGTAAAAGTAAAAATTTTAAAATGCTGCTTAAAACCCTTGTGCTTATGGCAATTGCCTTAAGTGCATTTAAGCTTGTAAAACCTGATCCTGCAGCGTTAAAAATTAAAAAAGGGGATCACATCATTTTAATCGGGAACAACCTGGGTTCAAGAATGATGAACTATGGATATTTTGAAACTGAAATGCAGCTTCGCTATCCAGACAGCATGCTGTATATCAGAAATATGTGCGACGGTGGTGATACTCCCGGTTTCAGAGCACACTCCGGTCGTAAATTACCTTGGGCATTTCCGGGTGCTGAACAATTCCAGACGGAACTTGCAAAAAACTCAAACAGTGAAGGCTTTTATGATAGTCCGGATACCTGGATCACAAATCATAAAGCCGACATTATCATCGCATTTTTTGGTTACAATGAATCTTTTCAAGGTCCAATGGGACTTGAAAACTATAAAGCTGAGCTTGAAGCCTTTGTAATTCATACCTTAAAACAAAAGTATAACGGAATCACATCTCCGCAACTTGCCCTTGTTTCACCGATAGCTTTTGAGGACCTATCCGGTCAATATGATCTTCCAAATGGTAAAACGGAAAATAAAAATCTGGAGCTTTATTCGATGGCCATGAAAGAAGTTGCAACAAAGCATAAGGTTCATTTTTTAGATGTCTTTAACCCCGTTAAGCAATGGTATGACACTAATGAGAAAGCTATGACCATCGATGGATCACAGCTTACTGAGGCTGGATATGCCAAATTTGCTCCACTATTAGCTGATGGACTTTTCGGTAAAACCAAAATAAAACCAGTAATTGAAAGTAACCGTAAATTAGTTCATGCTGCGGTTCAGGAGAAAAACTGGATGTGGCATAATGATATCAAAATTCCAAATGGAGTACATGTATTTGGACGCAGATATAATCCATTTGGCCAAGACAATTATCCTGCAGAAATAAAAAAGATCAGGGAGATGACGGCCATAAGAGATCAGGCTATTTGGCTTGCTTTGAAGGGTAAAAAAATGGATCTGGATGCTGCAGATAAGAACACAACAGCCCTTCCAAAAATTGAAACAAATTACAACCCTGATAAAAATGGCAGTCTGAAGTACCTTTATGGTGAAGAAGCCATCGCAAAATTTAAACTTCCTGCAGGATATAAAATTGATTTATTTGCTTCAGAAGTAGAATTTAAGGACATTGAAAATCCTGTCCAGCTTTCCTTTGACAATAAAGGTAGGCTTTGGGTTGCAACGATGCCAACTTATCCGCACTGGCAGCCTGGCGATAAAAGACCGAATGATAAAATCATTATTCTTGAAGATACCAATGGCGATGGTAAGGCAGATAAACAAACAACCTTTTTAGATGGAATACATCTTCCGGTTGGTTTCGAAATAGCCCCTGAAGGTGTCTATGTTTCACAAGGTACAAATCTGGTGCTTTACAAAGATACCAATGGAGATAGTAAGGCAGATTCTAAAGAAATCCTGCTAAGTGGTTTTGATGACCATGATACGCATCATGCACATCATGCCTATACCACAGATCCTTCGGGAGCAATTTACATGGGAGAAGGAGTTTTTTTACATACGAACGTGGAGACCGCTTATGGCCCTGTACGTGCAACAAATGGAGGTTTTTACAGATATAATCCAGCAAGGCACCATCTTGAAAGAACCGCCCAACTCTCTATACCAAACCCCTGGGGTATTGCTTTTGATGAATGGGGACAGAATTTCTTTGCTGAAACTTCCGGACCTGATGTTTTATGGATGATGCCTGGTTCTGTCAAACCAAGATATGGCGTTGCCACGCATAAATCAACCAACCTGATAGAAGATAAACACAGGGTAAGACCTACGTCCGGACTTGAGTTTATTTCCAGTCGGCATTTTCCTGAAGAGGTTCAGGGAGACATGCTGATAAATAATACGATTGGATTCCTGGGTACTAAACAACATATTATGCAGGAGAGTGGCACCGGATATGCAACAAAACACCGTCAAGATCTACTGGTTTCAGAGGATAGAAATTTCCGTCCGGTTGATATGGAATTTGCTCCGGATGGATCGCTGTATATTGTTGACTGGCATAATGTACTGATCGGGCACATGCAGCATAATGTGCGTGATCCATTACGCGACCATTCACATGGACGAATTTATCGTATAACCTACCCTTCCAGACCATTGGTAAAACCGGCTAAAATAGATGGAGCAAGTATTGAAGAACTGCTGAATAATCTCAAATTGCCAGAGTATCGTACTCGCTATCGTACACGCAGAGAACTTAGGGGCCGACCTGTAAATCAAGTACTTACCCAAATTAGCAGTTGGACAGCCAAACTTGATAAAAAGGACCCTCAATATGAACATCATATGCTGGAAGCATTATGGGTAAGCTGGGGCCTAAACAAGGTTGATCAAAAAATCCTTCGTCAGCTATTACAAGCCAAAGATTATCGTGCAAGGGCAGCTGCTGTAAGGGTTTTAAGATATACTGGACATCAAGTTGCCGATCAGACAAACTTGCTCATGCAAACAGCGGCAGACATAAACAGTCGTGTTCGGCTTGAAACTATAGTAACCGCATCATGGCTCGGAAAAGACAAAGGACTTCCAATTGTATTGGAGGCTGGTAAAAAGCCATTGGATGAATGGATGGTTCCTGCTTATGAAACAGCAATTGCCCATCTTAATGATAAAGAACGTGTCGTTAAAAAGGAAGAGCCAATTTTAACTGATCTAAAGGGAGCTGAACGTGATCTTTTTGTGAAAGGTAAAGCAATTTACTTGCGTGATGGTTTTTGCAATACTTGTCACCAGAGCGATGGAAAAGGTCTTAGCAGCTCAGGATTCCCCCCAATTGCAGGTACAAAATGGGTGACAGGAAGTGAAGAAAGGTTAATCAAACTTGTTTTGAAAGGTTTATATGGTCCAATAGAAGTTCTTGATAAAAAATATCCCGGACAGGTACCTATGACTCCTTTTGCAGGAATGTTAAATGATGAGGAAGTTGCAGCAGTATTAACCTATGTCAGGAATTCATTTGGCAATAAAGCTTCAGCAGTTTCCCCTGAAAAAGTAAAATCGACACGCGCATCAATTAAAGATAAAACAGGTTTTTATTCTCCTGAAGAATTGCTTAGCCAGCATCCTTTAGAAAAATAAACTCATTCAGAAGATTATAACATGAACAAGCAAAAAAACAAGCTCCTATTGATCATAATGACCACTGTTATCCAAATCAGTGTCTCATTCGCACAAAACAGTCCGAAGTGGGTTGAGTATCAGGGCAATGAAGGCCCGGGAAAAGGGAAACATATTGTATTTGTGAGTGGCGATGAAGAATATCGCTCAGAAGAAGGTTTACCCATGCTAGCAAAGATATTAGCAGAGCGCCATGGTTTCAAATGCACTGTTTTATTTGCCCTTGATCCAAAGACTAATGAAATCAATCCGGATTTACAGACCAATATTCCAGGATTGGAGCATCTTAAGACAGCAGACCTGATGGTGATGTTATTACGCTTCAGAGAACTACCTGATGATCAAATGAAATACATCATAGATTATACGAATGCCGGAAAACCAATTGTAGCCTTGCGTACCTCAACACATGCATTCAGTTATTCACGGAATAAACAAAATCCTAATGCCAAATACAGCTATAATAGCAAAAAAAAAGGCTGGGAAGGCGGTTATGGGAAGCAGGTTTTGGGTGAAACGTGGATCAACCACCACGGTGTGCATGCTAAGGAGGGTACCCGCGCACTGATTAATGGTCTTGTAAAAGATCATGCAATTTTGCGTGGAGTAAAAGATATATGGACACCAACTGATGTTTATGGCATTACAGGTCTGCCAACTGATTCTGAGGTTTTAATCTTCGGACAAACTACAACTGGAATGACATCTTCATCACCCCTGAGTTATGAAAAGTCGGTTATGCCAGTAGCGTGGACAAGGAGCTATAGCTCAGAAAGTGGCAAAAAAGGAAAAATTTTTACCACAACAATGGGGGCTTCAGTTGATTTAATTAGTGAGGACCTGCGGAGATTGGTCATTAATGCTTGTTATTGGGCGGCAGGAATGGAACAGCAAATCCCGCCACTAAATAATGTTGAATACGTTGGCGATTATAATCCAACGATGTTTGGTTTTGGGAAATATCAGAGAGGACTCAGCCCTACAACATTTGAATGGAAAAAATAATTTAACGTGAACTCTAGATAATATTTAAAAACCACATACCTGCCTGCCGGCAGGGCAACATAGCATTTTATAGCTTCTAACCTACAGTTTAGACACAGATAGCATGGAAGATTCGCTTCAATCTATGTTTCCTTTAAAACATAATAAATTTAATCTATGTGGTTAAATCTTAACCTTGAGATAGTTCAATATAGAACTCACATTAATTTAGAATGATTTTTCTAATCAGGACTCAATTACTACGCCCATAGCGCAGAATTTTTCAATCCGTTCATCGATAACCTCATCAATATTACGCTTAACGAGCTCATCAAGGTCCCTAACAATGCGATCCTGAATGGTTTTTGCCATTTCTTCTGGATTATGGTGTGCACCACCCAGTGGCTCTTTTATGATACCATCAATCAGTTTATTTTTAAGCATATCATCTGCCGTCAGCTTCAGACAGTCCGCAGCTTTCTCTTTAAAATCCCAACTTCTCCATAAAATAGATGAACATGATTCGGGAGAGATTACCGAATACCAGGTATGCTCAAGCATATATACACGGTCGCCAATACCAATTCCTAAGGCTCCACCTGAGGCCCCTTCTCCAACAATGAAACATAAAATTGGCACCTTCAAAACTGACATTTCAAGCAAGTTACGGGCAATAGCTTCACCTTGTCCACGCTCTTCGGCCTCAAGACCAGGATAAGCCCCGGGAGTATCAATAAATGTTATTACCGGTTTATTAAATTTTTCGGCCAATTTCATTAAACGAAGTGCTTTCCGATAGCCTTCAGGATTTGCCATCCCAAAATTGCGGTATTGACGCATTTTGGTATTCACCCCCTTTTGATGACCGATGATCATAACCGTTTGTCCGCCAATACTTGCAAAACCACCCACAATAGCCTTATCGTCTTTTACTGTACGGTCACCATGCATCTCAATAAAATCATCACAAATCATATCGATATAAGACAAGGTATAAGGCCTTTCTGGATGACGTGATATTTGCACATTTTGCCATCCGCTGAGGTTTGAGTAAATCTGATGCCTCGCTGCATCAATTTTCAACTCTAATTCTGCCAGTGTAGCAGACATGTCTACTTTGGTTTTTTCAGCTACCTGTTTAACCTTTTCAACCTGCAACTGCAGATCAACAATAGGTTTCTCAAAATCGAATGTTGTACTACTCATAGTATATCTAAAGGAAGCGCTAAATTATGAAATTAAAAGCATCGTCGATTAACCAATTTTTAAAAAATTAAAATTTCAATTTACTGTCAAAATCAGGGATTAAAGTTCTTTAACTTTTCTTTGGCCTGCTCCCAGGTATTTGATGATTTCTTCTCGCTAGATGCATTATCAATAAGTTGTTGCAGGTTTTTAAGCGCCTCAAACACTACCTCATCCTTTACTCCATCTTTTTTGAACCGGATCAAATCCAGGATAATCGCTTTATTATTACCCATTTCATCGGTTATGAAATTTATTCCATCTATCATTGTTTCATTCTTTTAATTTGAAAAGTTTAATTACTGCCACTGAATTAATAATATTTTGTCTTTCAGGAATTCCATAGCAGGCATCAATATAATATTCAGGGCTGTAATACGATAAGACTTTCATTTTGCCTTTAAAGTAGATCGTGAATTCATAGGTATAAGATTCATAAATAGCATACTTCTTGGCACAAAAATTCGGAATATTCTTTTCATCCCTTAATCTGAGCAAATTGTTTTGCTCAAAAGTATTCCATATCTGCTTAAGTGAAAGTGTAGATAAACTTAATTCTTTAAGATAGCCTTCAGCTCCAGAATAAAAATAGGACTTAAATTGTTCAGCCTTAGCAGAGAAAACGAAATAATCAGATTTACTTGCTTCCTCACCCGGAAAAAATGTACGAAAAACCAGAACATAATCATTAGTAGAATTCAAAGTCCGCATAAATGGCAGAACCAAAGAATCATCATAATCCATTCCATTTTCAATTCTCAAATGCTCTTGAGAAAAAGCTGAAGAAAAAAATACCTGAAAAAAAAGTGTAAACAGGACGAGTAACAATAGCAGTTTATTTAAGCGAAAAATCATCTGTATACTATCCCTTAATTAAGTTTATTTATAAAAATAGAAAATTGATACATAAAAGAGGTTTCGTAAAGATCATCAATTTGGCAAATTAAACATGAACTGTTCCTGCCAATATGATTCAACATGTAAAGATGACCTAGCAACTAATACCAAGGCGACAGTTAATCTATTAATGATTTTTTAAAATGATTTTTATTGAATTGTCAAACCGAGTTAAATAATAAATCAAAACCCAAAAGGCCCCGAAAATAGGATTATTAGTATAAAATGAGTGAACTATTGGGGATTATTTATCCAATTAGAGCAGTGCACAGGTAATAGAGTATTGAGATTTAACCCAGCTTGTTGTGGTTGTAATTCGTAGAGATAAAATTATGGGTATAGATGGAATTAGTTAATTGACAATTCGTAATTCGTATTTAGTAATTCGTAATTCGTAATTCGTAATTAATAATTAATAATTCGTAATTCGTAATTAATAATTCTTAATTGATATATCGTAAGTCGTAATTAAAAACAGCTATCCCTTATACTCCGTTTTAAACGTTCTACGAAGTTCCGCAATGGATGATTGAAGCCTCGATCGAATTATGCCCACAGTTACATTAAGCTCTTCGGCAGCCTGCACATGAGTATATCCTTTAAAATAGATTAAATCAAGTGTTTTGCGTTGATCTTCATTTAGAATAGTTGTCATATCCCTTACCCCAATCAATTCAGGATTATAAGATACCTGAAACTTCTGGTCAATCTGTTGTGTAGATTCAAAAAGATTTTCACTAACTGTATAGTTGCGGTGATTAACACTTCTGAGATAGTCTATTGAAATATTCCTTGCTAATCTGATCATCCATGTATATAACCTACCCTTTCGGGGATCATATTGTTTAAATGATTTCCAAATTTTTATGAAAGTTTCCTGAAGCAGGTCTTGAGCAACTTCATCAATGACCACGATTGTAGAGATGACCCGATACAATGAATCAGAATACATACTGTAGAGAGCAGACATTGCACTTCCATCCATATTTTGTAATCCTTCGATCAGTTTATCCTCAGATAAGCGGAGTTTTCTACTCCTTCCGATTCTACTTTTAGTTGAATCTTCAATGTTTAAATCCATTTTTATCATAACATCTGTGTGATTATGATTTAAAAATGGATGTCAGAGATGAAGATAAGATGAATTTTTAAGTAAAATTATCGATTGAAGTTATTGGCTTTTGAAATCGAAAAACATCAAAAAAAAGAGGGCACTCAAAATAATTGAGCACCCTCTATAAATTAAAAATTAATTTATCTTTTCCTTATTTCAACCCGACGATTTAACTGACGACCTGATTCTGTATCATTTGAGGTGAGAGGTTTAGACTCTCCAAAACCTTTTGTAACTAGATTACTAGCACTAATACCGGCTGTTACTAGATAGCTTTTCACAGCAGTTGCCCGATCAACAGACAGAGTCATGTTCCTTTGTTCAGTACCTTCAGCTGAAGAATGTCCGTTAAGGTTAAAGCTCATGGATGGAAATTTCTTCATCTCTCTAGCAATATCATCAAGAACAGAATAAGATGAAGTTTTCAGAACAGAAGAATTAAATTCAAACAAAATATTTTTGTAGTTGAATGTTGGCTCGGAAGCCACTGTCTCCGGACAACCACCATTGACCGCTGAACCGGCTTTATTTGGACAGTTATCTTTTGAATCAGGGATACCATCACCATCCGTGTCGGTTTCAACAACAGCGGATGATTTCGGGGCCTCCTGAACCGTTTCAGCAACGGGAGCCGCTGGCGCCTGACTGACAATCTTTTTTGGTTTACAGGAAGAAAACATTACTATGGCAGTAAAGAACGCAATAGCAAAAATCGAAAATGTGCTTTTAAAGTTTTTCATTTTTAGCTTTAGTGGTTTATAAGTTATCAGCAATAAAACTACTATTTACTTACTTTTTAACCAAACTAAACAGCAATTAATAACTAAGAATAGGCAAAAAATAAAACAATACAAGCCAGATTAGTTTTTTTACATTCAGTTTGAAATAATTTAGCCAAAATACCACAGCGTTTAAGAAGTATGATCCATCTCAGGTATCAAAGGCTGAGTAATCCATCATCAGCGAAAACAGCAAGCTTAGTAAAAAAATAAACATTATCTGATAGGGTATTGACTATGGAAATTGATGGGCCCGCGGAGGCGGAAACCTCAATCATATTTGTCATGTAAACCTATTTTAGGACAATACATTGTCACAATTTCCAATTCATACTTACCTGAATTAACTTATATTCTTGAATTCAAGGCGATTTTTTTGCTTAAATTAGTCTGAATCCCCAACGGATTTTTTATCTCGAAAATATATTGTAGGTTGGCGAATATTTTTAGGCATTAAGAATGACAAAGCATTTTATCGAAGACGAAAAAATTGAGTGGGAGCAAATTGATGTGGGTGTTCAACGTAAGATTATAGCTTACGAAGCAAGTTTGATGATCGTGAAGGTCAAATTTGAAAAGGGTGGCATCGGCCCCCTGCACCAGCATCCACACGTTCAGATCACTCATATTCAAAGCGGCAAATTCGAAGTAAGCATTGACGGAAAAAAACAGATACTCAAAGGAGGAGATGCTTTTCTTGCCACTTCGAATCTGGTTCATGGTGTTTTATGTCTTGAACCAGGCATTTTGATCGATACTTTTAGTCCGATGCGGGAAGATTTTTTATAACACAACTCTCAGCAATTTCAATTCTCCTATCCATTTATTGATTTACTGTCATTTGAATTTGAGCTTATATCTTGAATTTTTTCAGTATTATATTTTAATAGCAATTTGAGAAAGAAATGGGTATCTGAATTGGGTAAAAAAGAAACAAATGAAAAAACATAATCACCTACACATTATTAAATGATTATCAAAAGGCATTATTTATTGTTTTTAAATTAACAATTTGATTTATGCTAAATAATTATAAATTCAAAAAATGAAAATTAACGTATTTCATGAAAAGATTAAACGGATAGCTAATCATTCCTATCTCAGATGAAAATTAAAATAACATGAAAATGAAACATATAATTCTCCCGGCATTAATGGTTTTCGCATTATTTAGCTGCTCAAAAAACAGTAAGGACAGTATTACTCCAGAGGTTCCCAATACAACAAGTGCAGTCGTTCCGGATGTTTATAAAAAGATTTATGGTGCTACAAGTATCACCTCCGATGGAACCTACATTACAATAAAGTCTAAGGGGCTTCCGGATCATACAAGCCCATATTATGCAACGACCAATAATCTGTACGAAAATTTTTCAGGTACGACGTTTGCTGGTGCTACATTTGCGAAGAATCCAAATTCCATCAGTGAAAAAAACTATAGTTTTAAGATTCCACTGAATCCTAAAGTAGCGGCTAACCATCAGGCAACCCCACTCGGAGCCATCGGAGTATCATTGAACGGAGTTCCATTTTATAATCAATATGCAGGTCCGAATCAACCACTAACCAATGAGATTGTTTCATTTGATAAATATTGGGGGCATCCGGCACCTGGAGGTACGTACCATTACCACGTAGAGCCACTTTTTCTGACCACAGTAAAAGCTTCAAAATCTGCGCTTATGGGATTTCTTTTGGATGGCTTCCCGGTATATGGACCGGAAGAATTTGGTGCCGCCGTTGATGAAAGCAAACTGGATATTTATCATGGGCATACTAACCCAACTACAGAATACCCAAATGGGATATACCATTATCATGTCACCAATAAGGACCCCTACATAAATGGCAGTGGTTATTATGGAACACCAGGCACGATAAGTCAATAACATTGAGAAAAGGCTTTCAAATTTCAATTCTATTATTAGCCTTGCTAATTCAATGCGGATGTAGGCAGCGAGTATCCTCATCTAAAACTGAATTAAATACAGTCATACCTGATATCGTCATTGCCAGTACCGATGTGAAATTCAAGTTCCATCAAGACACATTGTATTACGACAAAAAAAAATACAATGGTTATGTTTTTAATGAATATCAAAAAGGTGATACTGCTTTTTTTATTGGTTATTTAAATGGTTTAGAGGAAGGGCCTTCAAAAAAATGGTATTCCAACAAACAGCTCTCTGAACAAAGAATATATCATCGGGGCAAAAAAACAGGAATTCACAAAGGCTATTGGGAAAATGGGAATCCTAAATTTGAATATCATTTTCTAGATGGTGAGCATCAGGGTATAGCCAAAGAATGGTACGAAAATGGCCAGGAATTTAAAATTTTTCACTACCAAATGGGATATGAAGAAGGCAGCCAGAAAGCTTGGTGGGAAAATGGCGTAATCAGAGCAAATTATGTGGTTAAAAACGGCCGCCGCTACGGTCTGATCGGCCTCAAGCTATGTATGAATCCTGAAGATTCTGTAAAAATTTCGAAAATTAACTATTAAATAGAAATTGAAGAAAATAAGTTTAATCATCGGTCTCTTGATCACGTTGTTTTCATGCGGAGAACTCAAAAAAGATTCCTCATCAGAAAAAATGGCGGCAAAGCAAGAGAAGTTACCCTTTTTTAATCAGCCAGACTGGACACCAGAATGGATTAAAGAATCTGATCCGGCCTATAAAAATATACACAAGATACCTAGCTTTTCATTCCTTAATCAGGATGGTAAAGTTATAACAGAAAAAAATGTAGAAGGCAAAATCTTTGTAGCCAATTTCTTTTTTACGACATGCAGAAATATATGCACAAAGATGACTAATAATATGCGTCTGATACAGGATGCATTCATCAATGATAAGCAGATATATTTACTATCCCATTCAGTTACACCAGAATCTGATTCTGTCCCGAAACTTAAAAAATACGCCCTTGATAATAAAATAAATTCCGATAAATGGAGCCTATTAACCGGTGATAAATCCTCCATTTACAGACTCGCAAAACAGGAATATTTTGCCGGAGACACTATCGGCTTTTATCAAACAGGTAATGAATTTCTGCATACTGAAAACTTTATCCTCGTTGATAAACATAGAAGAATAAGGGGAGTATATAATGGGACACTCCTAATTGAAATTGAAAGAATAAAGGAAGACATTGCGATTCTTAAAAGTGAAGATTAATTCAAATTAATTTAAGAGTCTTTCAGCATCGCCTTTTTTAGAGCAGATGAAGTTTTATGATCTCCAGTATGACTCCAACCCGGAGGCATAAAAATATATAAAATCTTATTTTTTATTCCCGGAGCATGATAGACATCCTTTGCAAGTGCGGCAATTTCGCCAAAATAAGCATCCAGAAAACTATTTGGTTTTATTTGCCTGGTAATTCCATATTGAATGTTAACACCATCCTTTTCGGGTTGATAAGTCTTAAAAACCTTATCCCAGATATTCAACAGATTACAATAATTCATGTCCATGTACTCGATATTTTTCGAATGATGTACCCGGTGATGTGAGGGAGTCAGAATAAATTTCCCAACAATACCCATCCGACCGTCTCTCATGATTGATTCCCCAATATGAATAAACGAGCCCCAGGTTCCGTCTATGAACATAATCACAAATAACATTGCAGGTGGCACACCCAAAAGCATACAGATAGTTGTTCTGATCACATCTGCATAAGGCGCTTCAAGAAAAAAATGGGCATGAGAAACTGCCAGATTCATACTCTCAGGTGCATGATGGGTAGAATGCAAACACCAGAATAATCTAACCTTATGCCCAAAGTAATGATAAACAAAATGAGCAAGTTCCCAGATGATGTAACCATAGATAAACCAGTACCAGGTAAACTCAATAGTAAAAATCGCGTACTTCTCAAAAATACCAATACATATTATTGTCATACCGATGGCCAGGTATCTGCCAATGATCGAATTAAACACATATGAGAAAAACGATATCTTATAAGAAACAACTTTAAACTGCTTATAAAGCAGTCCCCTGATTAGCTCCAGAATTAAAATAATAGGCATTAATGGAGCAATTGCCCTTGTAATTCCATCAAAAGTTTGTAGAGTCCTATAGTCTCCCGATCGGATAATTTCAATAAGCCCCTCCAGACTAAAAAAGCCCCAGATTTGCTTTAAAATAGTTTCAACAAATTCCATATAAAGTATTGGTAATCAATTATATTTTGAGATAAAAATTCCATTTAAATTCACTGTTTACTTTAAGCTTTTGGCTTTAAGCTTTCAGCTTAATCAATACCCTGCTGCCTGTCCGTCTTTTCTCGATTCGGATGCCCCGAAGTAAACTTTTCGAACCGGATCCCAGCGAATAGCCTGATACCCGCCATACATCCCATTGATAAAGCCAACTTGGTGCCCTTTTTGCATCAAATCCCTGATCACATCATAAGGATAACCGTTTTCAAGCGTTATCATGCCGCCTTTAGGAGCCATGCCTTCACCAGTTGGTTCAGATGATCCTTCGTGGTTAATTCTTGGAAAATCTCCTGCTTCCTGAATGTTCAAACCGAAATCTACAACATTCATCACAATCTGTACATGCCCTAAAGGCTGAAATGCTCCGCCCATTACTCCAAAACTCATCATGGGCTGCCCATCTTTGGTCATAAATGCAGGGATAATAGTCTGAAAAGGTCGCTTTCCCGGAGCATAAGAATTATTTTCACCCGCCTTCATCACATTAAATAACTCCCCACGATCCTGAAACATGAAACCTAGTCCGTCGGGCATCATCCCAGAACCAAAACCTCTGAAATTACTTTGAATCAGGGAAACCATATTACCGTCCTTATCGGCAACGGTAAGATAAATAGTATCCCCATCTTTCATTGCTGGATTTCCTGCATCCACACGTTCGGAGGCTTTATTAGGGTCTATCAGCTTTCTGCGCTCAGCAGCATAAGCTTCAGATATTAAATCTTTAACAGGAACTTTTGCAAATTCCATATCAGCGTAAAATTTAGCGCGATCCTCAAAGGCCAGCTTCTTTGCTTCAGTAAACAAATGCACATGCTCAGCACTCCCCAATTTTATCTTTGAAAAATCGTAACCTTCGAGAATATTCAGCATTTGTAGTGCAGCTATCCCCTGACCATTAGGAGGTAATTCCCAAACATCATACCCTCTGTAATTCACAGATACCGGATCAATCCAGTCAGAGGTATGGGAAGACATATCCTCATAACTCAAAAATCCCCCATTTTTTTTCATAAAGGCATCTATCGTTCGTGCGATATCCCCCTTATAAAAAACATCTCTTCCCTCCTTTCCAATTCGCTCAAGAGTATTGGCAAGATTCGGGTTTTTAAAGATATCCCCTTCAACAGGCACTTGACCATTCGGATAATAATGTTGAGCAACATTAGGATATTGTCCGTACAAAGAAATGACATTTTTTAAAGAATTGGCTAATTCACCATGTACAGGAAATCCATTTCTGGCATAGGATACTGCCTTTTCAAGCACTTTGTTCATAGGCATAGATCCGAATTTTTTATGAAGCTCAAACCACCCATCCACGCAGCCAGGAACAGATACAGGAAGTGGACCACGAGAAGGAATATGAGTAATCCCTCTTTTTTTGAACTCTTCCATTGTTAAGGACTTAGGAGACCGTCCCGAACCATTTAAACCATACAGCTTTTTGGTTTTCGCATCCCAAACGATGGCAAAAAAATCACCTCCTATTCCATTCATATGAGGTTCTACCACACCTTCCATTGCATTTGCGGCAATTGCCGCATCAATCGCATTTCCACCAGCCTTTAAAACGTCAAGTGCAGCCTGGGTAGAAAGTGGATGGGATGTTGCAGCCATTCCATGCTGGGCAATTACCTGCGAACGTGTTGCCCATATTTTACCATAAGGACGGTCCTGGGCCAGTAAACTAATTGGGAGAAATAGCAATAAAATGATTTTTTTCATACGTACAAAATTTGATAAGTCTAAGGTAATTGATTTTGTTGAGCCTAATTCATACTTGAACTAAAATTTAGTGTCATGCAGAAACCTGCACTTCAGCAGGTGATGGAACTTTGTGGTTCTATGCAAAAATTTAGCTTTGGGTATAGGTGAAAAAAGACTCTCGCAAAGACGCATTTAGCACCAATAATTCTGGATGTTCACAAAAAAGACTACTTTTAATAATATCAAATGATAGTATCAATGAAACCTCCATACGAAATTACTCCGAAAATTTTAAAGTTAATAACTTCTATTTCTGAAAAAATCGGAGAAGTCAATGCCAATTATCTTACCAAACAATCTCCACAACTTCGTAAGCAGAATAGAATAAAAACTATTCATTCTTCTTTAAAAATTGAAGGTAACACTTTAACCGAAGAGCAGATTACAGCATTGATAGAAAACAAAAGAGTGATCGGTCCAGAAAAAGATGTTTTAGAAGTTTTAAATGCTATCAAAGTTTATGAAAAATTAGACAGCTATAATTTCTCTTCAGATAAAAGCTTTTTGAAAGCGCATCTCGAATTAATGAATGGATTAATAGAAAGTGCGGGAAAATATAGAACCCAAGGAGTTGGAATAGTTAAAGGAACAATCGTTGAACACATTGCACCTCCATTTAAGAATGTTCCGCATTTAATGAAAGATTTGTTCGAATATCTGAAAGATTCTGATGAATTAACACTAATAAAAAGTTGCGTTTTTCATTACGAAATGGAATTCATCCATCCTTTCCTTGATGGTAACGGTAGAATGGGAAGATTATGGCAAACACTAATTTTAATGTCTGAATATGCAGTTTTTGAGTTTTTGCCATTCGAGGCATTAATCAGCAAAACTCAAGATGACTATTATAAATCATTAGCATTAAGTGACAAATCTGGGAAGTCAACTATCTTCATTGAATATATGCTTGATGTCATTGAAAAATCATTAAAAAATTTACTGAACTACAACAACAGAGTTTTAAAAGATATTGATCGTTTAGAATACTTTTTGAACCTCGGCATTAAAGAGTTTAATCGAAAAGATTACATGAACATTTTTAAAGATTTATCATCAGCAACAGCTAGCAGAGATTTGAAAAAGGGATTGGAAATGAATAGGTTTGAAAGTATTGGTAAGCTCAATAAAACGAAATATATTGTGAAATAATGACTATTGCTAATAGCGGTTTGGTAAGATTGCGAATTTGTGGAAATTCAAGTTTGCGTTCCGCAATAAATTTTATCCTTAATGGAAAAGAAACGGTTCTGAAGCTCGCAACCTCGCCAAGCCCGAAACCGTTGTATATTAAATAAGGAAATTTGTTTAGGGATCAAAAATGCATGTCATACCGAAACCTGCCTTTCAGCAGGTGAGGGGATTTTGTGGTTCTTAGTAAAATTTTGCTTAAATCTATTTTTTCAAAGACAAAATCAGCAATTTAAGTTCTTCGATCTGTTTTTGCTGTGCTTGAAATTGAGCCTTTAAAGTTGCAATCTCAGCATCTTTTTGAGCACTCTCCTCTTGAATGGCTTTTATTATTACAGGCAATAAATTGCTGTAGCGGGCTTCCAATTTATCTGGATTTTCTTGGCTTACTAAATCTAAATTGGCACCAATAGCAGATTTTTGCTGTAAAGCTAATAGGTCTTGTGCAATAAAACC